>JAPORU010000129.1 GCA_026710045.1 Aestuariivita sp.
GAAAGTGACGCCCAAGATTCAACAGCGTCTTCTGGCGGACCTTATCGCCCTCCCGTCGGCTCGCAACCAGACGGTGGGAAAAATAGGACTCCCCGCTGGATGTGGTGCGTGTTCGGATCTTGCGAATAAACATGCGCCCAGCCTACCGCAGGGCGGGGCGTGGTGCAAGAGGTAGACATCACTTTATGTCTCTACATTGAAGAATCATGCACCCGTAAACATCTAATATACTGATTTTAAAGCATAAAAAAGTCCATCCGATCGCAAAAATCCTCGAATATGACCATTCTCCGCGAAATTTTGTTAAAGATGGGTGCACGCCGCCGGCTAGAACTAGCGTAACCCTCAGAGACAACACGGACCACTACCGGGTCGTGAACAACCCACACGCAATCTTCGAGGTCCAGTACAATGGCTATGGGTGCGATTGACGGACGCACGCGGGGCGGTCTTCGGATCGCCCTTTTTTCATGCTCACGCTGACGCTAGATTATCGGAAAATCGCACTCGCGTAATTAACGACTTAATCCAAAAAATTAAAAATCAGACATCATAACAGCATTCGTGAACAGTGAGATTAATTGAATTTTGAAGTAATTTATTCGGTTTCAAGCGTACGTTATCCAGATTGGACATGTTGGAGTGTAACTCATAACTCCATTTGGAGTCCTATATTTCGTTTGAGTGATCGTAAGACATCCAACTGGGTGTTTCGACGAGTGTGCCGCCTGATCTACGATGAAATTCGCACTATGGATAAATTCTTTAACTTCAGAGGGGCGGCTTATCTGGGCTTCTGCCTGAATGTTTTGGGTTTAGAGAGGACACGAAACAGGGAATATAGACAAGAAGAAGATCCCTTGCGTCGGGCCGTGCTCCATTGGGTACAAAACAACTATTGCCGTATGCGTACAAAAAGTCCAAAAGTGGCGGAGGCTTGTTTGCATGGCAGTATCACCTTTGATGCCGAAAACCTTGAGTTTGTTAAGACATATTTCAATGAAACGGATAATGTTTCGAGCGAAACCCGTTTCAAAGTGAATCCGATTGGGCAGGAGTAGTTCAGACAGCTTTTCAAGAACATATTTGTGATGAGGTGCCGTGTGATTGAAGCGGTTGAATGTCTGACGGATCCGCGGGCTTGTAAAGTCGGTGTATATTCCTGACAGGCGTTTCCTCACTTGAGGGCTCGCCAGCCAATATCCTGGCGATAGATTCCGTCTGGCCAATCAATGGATTCAATGATTTTGTAGGCGGAATCGCGTGCTTCTTGTAAAGAAGAACCGCGTGCGGTTGCGTTCAATACGCGTCCGCCATTGGTGAAATATTTTCCGTTTTGTTCTCTTGTTCCTGCGTGAAAGCACATCTGTAGACTGCTTTCCTTCACGTCTTCTAATCTTTTTATTTCCGAACCTTTCTGAAATTCTCCCGGATAGCCTTTTGTTGCCAATACAACAGTCAGTGCATGATCATCTGCCCAGTTGACGCGGGTTTCACAGAGACGTTTCTCGACGACGGCATGGAACAAGTCGAAAGCCTGTGCTCCCAATCGCATCATCAACACTTGCGCTTCCGGGTCTCCGAAGCGGGCGTTGTACTCAATCAGGAATGGTTTCGCGTTTCGAATCATCAACCCGGCATACAGAACACCTTGATATGGTGTACCCCGCCGGTACATTTCCGCTATTGTCGGGGAAATAATGCGGTTCAGAACCTCCTTTTCCAGATTGGGTGTGAGAACCGGAGCGGGGGAGTAGGCGCCCATACCTCCTGTATTCGGACCGGTATCGCCATCTCCGATGCGTTTATGATCTTGAGCGGTGCCGATTGGAAGGATGGTTTCGCCATCGCAAAGAATGAAGTAGGATACTTCTTGGCCTTCGATATAGTCCTCGATCAGGACACCTGTGTGTCGATTGCTTGGGTCATCAAAGATTTTGTCAATTGCCGTCAGGGCGGTCGCCGTATCAGAGGCGACGACCACACCCTTACCAGCCGCTAATCCATCCGCTTTGATAACTATTGGATATGTACCTTCCGCAAGAAAGGCCTTGGCGTGTGACGGGTCAAGAAAGTGCTTGGCGGGAGCCGTTGGTACACCGGCTGCCATGCAAATTTCCTTTGTGAAACTCTTGGATGTTTCGAGTTGGGCCGCTTGTTTGGACGGTCCAAATACAGGGATTCCTCGGGCCCGGAGTGTATCGGCAACGCCGGCGGCTAAAGGAGCTTCTGGACCAATAATGACGAAATCGATGGATTTCTCATTCGCAAGATCCGCGACTGCATTCCCGTCTTCGATATCTATGTCGACGCAGGTGGCAATTTGTGAAATTCCTGCATTTCCGGGTGCCGCGATTAATGTGTGACATTTGGGATTTTGCATGACTGCCCAGGCAAAGCTGTGTTCGCGTCCACCGCTACCCAAAATCAAGATATTCATCGCAGCCCTATGATTGAATTCAAGGGTAAGTTGAAATAGCGTGTTAGTAACGGCGTTGCAGGAGTGAGGTGAGATGACACGGGCATATCCATTCGGTAACTGGGGCGAAAACATCCCAGAATATTCTGTCTCGGAAATTTCCGGAGCCGTCAAACGGAAAATTGAAGACGCATTTGGTCGCGTGCGCGTGCGTGCCGAAATTGGCTCGGTTTCGCGAGCGAGATCGGGGCACGTGTATTTTGACTTGAAAGAGGGTCATGAAAAGCTCTCAAGCGTAATATGGGCACGAACGGCGTTGGGACTTGATGCGCAACCTGAAGAGGGTATGGAGGTTTTTGCTGTTGGGCGACTGTCCACCTATTCCGGTACGTCAAGATATCAACTTATTGTTGAGAAGATCCAGTTGGCAGGTGAAGGCGCGTTGATGGTGATGATGGAGAAGCGTCGCAAGATTCTGGAATCCGAAGGCCTCTTCGATACAAAACATAAGCGCAAACTTCCTTATCTGCCGAGAGTTATCGGTGTCGTCACATCTCCGAACGGAGCTGTAATTCGAGACATAGTGCATCGGTTGAGTGATCGGTTTCCGCGCACCGTTTACGTCTGGCCTGTTGTCGTTCAAGGTCAAAATTGCGCTACGGAAGTGTCAAGAGCAATTCGTGGATTTAACGGATTTACGGCGGCAACATCTATTCCGAGACCCGATCTGCTGATTGTTGCGCGAGGCGGGGGGTCGATTGAAGATCTTTGGGAGTTCAATGACGAGTCGGTCGTACGTGCGGTTTTTGATTCTCAAATCCCGGTGATTTCTGCAATCGGTCACGAGACCGATACGACGCTTATTGACTTTGTAGCGGATAAGCGAGCTCCAACGCCAACGGCGGCTGCCGAGATGGCCGTTCCGGAAAGGACGAATGTTCAGTTTAAAGTTGATGAGTGGGGTGTGCGTATTGCACGTGCATCGGCAAATGCCATAAACGTGCGTCGACAGCGATTGCGTGATGTTAATCGGGGAATGCCGCGACCAGCTATTTTTTTGAGCGTGGAACGGCAACGGGTCGATATCGTGGCTGAACGACTGATTGGCGCTCTGAAAGGGCATGCACAGAGGCGACGCTTACAATGGATGGAGTGTGCTGGAGCGGTGAGGTCCCAAGTTCTGGAACATCGGTTGAGAGCGTGTCGGGAACACTTGGGAACTATTTCAGAGCGCTTAGGCCCAACTGTTTTGCGCAGTCTACGGCGTCGACAAGAGGAGGTTCGTTATCAGAAACAGACTTTGGCGCGTTTGCCGCTATATGATCGGGTGCGGGAATTGACGAAGGACCTCGATTTGCTCTTTCAGCGAACATCGCATGAAGTTTCAGCGAACGTGACACGAAGTTCTGCACGGTTGGATATCTTGTCCGGCAAGTTTGAGTCGCTTAATCATGAAGCTACTCTTGAGCGTGGTTATGCAATTGTTTTGAAATGCGGAGATGTGATTACATCATGTGGAGCGATCAAGGATGGAACGGATCTAACGATACAATTCTCCGACGGGTGTGTGTCGGTTGTATCAAAGGGATGATACATCGACCTTATCCGTTTTCCTACAGGAGATGTATGCAGTAGTGGTCGAGTGATTTCATGTCTTCGTTGGAGATGGCAAGTTTTGTTCCCGTTAACTCTTCCCATTCATGAAATGGGTCAATCTCCTTCTGTGATGTGAGATCCAAGAACGTTTGCCTCAGCTCGCTTTGCGGGCATCGACTGTGTTCGAAGGTAGTAAATTGATCACCCTGCATCAGGACTTTGGCGAGGTGATAGGGTGTATCCAATACGAATCCATACCCATTCACTAATTGAATTGCGAGCGGATTGTGTGCCGTGTCATCGTGATCGGCTCGTCTAGGAATTGAATGCAATTCCTTGGCCGATATGAGAGGAACGAGTTGTTTTGTCTTAATCCAGGAACCTTGTGACTTGTTGGGTAGGGATTCCAAGATAACGTCTACAATTTCATTCGGTTCGGCGCCATCAGATACGATGAACAAATCGTAGTTTGTGATATCATCTATTTTGACACCATAGAGACTGTAATAGCGAGCGATTTCACTTTCTCTTCGAACCTGAATGCTCTTGCGTGTCTCGGTCACGGACGCGAACTGCTCGTTAGCGCGTGCATGGGATGTGTCTGAGAAAACGCGTTGTGCAGATAACTGTGGACTTGCGTAGAGATAGACTTTGAGTGAATCTGGTACGAAGTGCCAGGCCATTCGTGAGTCCATAACGAAGGGTTTGGTTGATTTCGCGCGTTCAATGATTCCGTTATCGACTTGGTGATCAATGGCGGTATTGATTTCCGCGGCGAGATTTGTCTGCAAGGGCGTCATTTTTGAGTTTTTGCCAATTGATCGGAAAATCATTCCTGTGCTAATAAATTCACTCTTTAATGCCGCGGCTAACATTCTTCCCACGGTTGATTTCCCAGAGCCAATCGAACCTGCCAGTGTTATGTTGCACGTGCTCATGTTATATCCATCTTTTGATCGTTCTTATACTGGACAGTCACATTGAGGCAAGAATGTCGATTTGCCTACGGGAGAGGGTAACGGGTTCATTGGTATCAATTTTGACGCCGAAAGTGGAATGTTTGATCGCACACGGTTAATTGTCATGTGATGGTTGAACACCAAAACAGTTATTTCGAATATGTGTGAGTGAGTATGGCTTTTTTTGAGAAACTCAAAGATCGTTTGTTTAAGTCCTCTTCTCGACTGGATAAGGGTTTGGATGCCATCCTTGACGATGGGGCCGAGACGGAGTCCATTGATTCTGGAGCCCTCGAAGCAGATGGAATAGACCATGGTGTGTCCGAGGGTACCGATCATACGTTGGGGGCAGAAGGGGGATTAACGAAACCCGTACCAGTCCGTGATCATACGGTATCGTCGGGACATAGGCCAGAATCAGCTACCTTGGGAACCCAGTCGGAACACAGTTTTATCGAGAGTTCGAAGGGACAACGTACAGGACTACTGGGTCGTTTCCTTGGTCGAAAAGATGTTGGCGGTGATAAGCGCCGAGTCTTGAATGATGACATGCTCCAGCAGCTCGAGGACTTGCTGATTTCTTCGGATATGGGTGTCAATACAGCGATGAGGGTGGTTTCAAACATATCGGAAGGACGCATGGGGCGGAGGCTATCGACGCAAGATATCAAGAACGTTCTCGTGGACGAAATAGTTCGGATCATGGCGCCTGTCGCACATCCAATGCCACTGTACTCAAAGCGTCCCCAAGTTATCCTGGTGGTAGGTGTAAACGGCTCGGGAAAGACGACGACCATTGGAAAGCTTGCCTCACAGTTCAAATCGGCTGGTAAGTCAGTTATTATTGCGGCGTGTGATACGTTTCGAGCGGCTGCGGTTGAGCAGCTGCAGATTTGGGGACATCGCGCTGGCGTAACGGTGTTAACGGCTCCAGAAGGCGCGGATTCAGCGGCGCTTGCCTTTGAAGCGATGACGCGGGCGAAAGATGAGAATGTTGACTTGGTGATGATTGATACGGCCGGTCGTTTGCAGAACCGGCAAGACCTGATGGAGGAACTGGCCAAGATTGTGCGTGTTATTCGAAAGAAAGATGAGACGGCTCCACATAATTCGTTACTCGTCTTGGACGCGACAACAGGACAGAATGCACTGAGTCAGGTGGAGATATTTCAAAAGATTGCGAATGTTTCGGGACTTGTGATGACGAAATTGGATGGCACGGCGAAGGGCGGTGTTCTTGTTGCGCTCGCGGATAAGTTTGGTTTACCGATTCATGCGATTGGTGTTGGCGAGCAAATTGATGATTTATCGGCCTTTGATCCACTGGAGTTTGCAGCGGCCTTGACAGGGGTTGACAGGCATCTGTCCAACGAATGAGTACCTGGTTGTCGTCGCTTGAAGGAACCGAATCGGGTAAGACATTTGCACTCTTGCTCGCTCTATCGGCGGCATTCTTGCACGCGGTTTTTGGGGCGCTTCAGAAAGGCCAGCACGATCCCTGGTTGTCGCGCGGTGCAATCGATGCGTCTTATGGACTTATGGCGACTCCGTTTGCGTTGTTCGTGGTACCATGGCCCGAAGATTATATGTGGTCGATTTTTGTCGGTGTGTTTGTCATTCATTCGCTCTACAAGATCTTGCAGGCTCAGGCGTATTCCTACGGTGCATTTACCGTCGTTTATCCGGTCATGCGCGGCATGGGATCCTTATTCTCGATTATCGGGGCCTACCTAATTTTCGGGGAAGTTTTCTCTCTCGGGCAGTGGGTTGGCGTAGGCGTCTTGCTCGCAGGTATTTTTGGTTTGGCCTATTATAACTGGTTCTTTCTTGAAACTGAACGTGAAACCTTACTCAGTGCGCTGATATTTGCGTTAGCCACAGGTCTGTTTGTGGCAATTTATACAAACTATGATGCCTATGGAATTCGTGCAACGCTTAACCCCTTCACATTCATTGCATGGTTTTTTATGATCGATGGGTTCCTTTTTCCGATCATCGCGTATGTTCGTTACCGTACAATGTTGAGCCCTCCTTCTTTTGGTCCTCTTGCGTTGCGTGGGATTATTGGCGGGTTTGTTGCTTTCTTTAGCTTTGGGTCCATTATGTTGGCTACGCGTCTTGATAAGGTCGGTGAAGCCGCCGTTCTTCGAGAGACGTCAACTGTCTTTGCTGCGTTGATTGGCTGGTGTTTTTTGCGGGAAACAGTTGGTTTGAGTCGTTTGCTATTGATGGTTCTTATTGCGCTTGGCGCAGTATTTGTTGAATTGGGTGCATAAAGAGGTTCTCGGATGGTCAAACTGAATTCGCTGAAGTCGACTGCGCGACATGTCTTGGAACTTGGTCCACCCATCGTTTTTTTTGTCATGTATCTGCAACTGAGAGATGCTGTCGTCGTGATTGCGGGAACCGAGTATACAGGCTTTGTCGTCGCTACCGTTATTTTTGTACCGATTCTTCTTCTGGCAATGGGTGGGTTATTGTGGCTGACCGGGAAGCTTTCACGTTTACAGATATTTACGGCCGTGATGGTTGTTGTTTTTGGTGGATTGACGGCTTGGCTGAATGACGAGCGCTTTTTTAAAATCAAAACAACGATTGTTTATGCGGTCTTTGTTGGGATTTTGGGATTTGGATTGCTTCGCGGCAAGTCTTATTTGGAGTGGGTGTTGTCCGACTTCATGCCGATGACTCATAAAGGTTGGATGATACTGACACGTCGGTTGACACTGTGTTTTGCTGTTTTGGCGCTTGCGAACGAAATTGTCTGGCGAACGTTATCGACGGATGTATGGGTGAAGATTGAAACATTTGTATTTCCGGCGGTTCTTTTTGTTTTCTTGTGGTGGCAGATTTTGGCTTTGCAGTCTCAAGTTATGGGATTGGAGATTTCTGATCAAGATAAGGAGAGTCGTTAGATGATGTTGTCGTGTTGAAATTCAACGCGTTGGAAGTGGTTATCAGACTGGATTTGATCACGCTTCGGAATTTATCGTGTGTGAATCTTGAATAAGGAATCTGGATGCTGCTTATTCATACCGTTTTGGGTGTGTGTAGGTAGGGTAACGTTCTACGGCGACAATCTGACATTAACGGACTAATTGCGGAGGTGCATCATGCGGATTTTGTTTCTTGGTGATGTTGTCGGACGGAGTGGTCGGACTGCACTTACCGAGAACCTGTCGCGACTTAAAAAAGAATGGCAAGTCGATTTTGCGATTGTGAATGGTGAGAATGCGACGGATGGTCAAGGTTTATCCCGCAAACATGCGTCAGAGTTAATACACGCGGGAGCGAACTGCATCACTTTAGGTGATCATGCTTTTGATCAAAAGGATATGCATGACGCTATTCAGTACGATCCGCGTATTCTTCGTCCCGTCAATTTTGCACGAAAAGCTCCGGGTCGAGGTTTTCACCAATTCAGTCTTCAGGATGGACGTTCGTTACTTGTTGCGCAAGTGTTAGGCCAACTCTTCATGAAGAAGCCGTATGACAATCCATTTGTGGCGATTGAGACTGTTTTGAACATGTGCAATCTTGGTAAGACGATGCAAGCTCTTGTCGTTGATATTCATTGTGAAGCAACCAGTGAAAAAATGGCAATGGGGCATTATTGCGATGGTCGTGCAAGTTTGGTTGTTGGAACCCATACGCACATACCTACTTCTGATGCGGTGATCTTGAAGGGTGGAACAGCGTACTTGACGGATGCGGGAATGTGTGGAGTCTATCATTCGATTATTGGCATGCATATTGACGAGCCAATGAATCGTTTTGTCAACGGAATGTCGCAGGGGCGCTTGAAGCCCGCTGTTGGTCAAGCCGTGATTTCCGGTGTCTTGGTTGAAACGGATGATCAGACCGGACTTGCTAAGTCGATTTCTTCTGTTCGTGTTGGTGAACTGACGCACGGTAATGCCTGTTACCGCTGAATTGTTTGTGATGTCGTGTGTTTGGTTGCGTTTGGTAATCAAGGTGCATTGCGGTAAGCAAAATAGGTGAAGTGACAGATATGGAGTTTTGGGATATCGGCGGAACGTCAGCTGCATTTGTAACTCTTGCAATTGTGCTGGGTATGTTTGTTCTGTTTTTGCGTGAGACATATCCGACCGAGGTCGTCGCTCTCTCCGGCGTGGCCTGTATGTTGGTTGCGGGTGTTTTGCCCTATGATGCTGGACTTGAAGCCCTGGCAAATCCTGCTCCGTGGACCATCGCCGCCATGTTCATTATAATGGGTGCACTTGTCCGCACAGGTGCTTTGAGTGCATTTGTTGGACTGGTTCAGAAGCAGGCTGGATCCAGCGCCCGTTTAGCCATTGCTTTGATGTTGGGTTTGGTCGTTTGTTCTTCGGCAGTGGTGTCGAATACGCCGGTTGTGGTTGTGATGATTCCGATCTTTGTGCAATTGGCTCATACCCTAGAGATTTCAGCGAGTAAGTTACTCATTCCCCTAAGTTATGCTGCGATTCTCGGCGGAACTCTGACATTGATTGGTACGTCGACCAATTTGTTGGTTGATGGAGTTGCGCGGGCGCAAGGACTTGAGGGGTTTTCTATATTTGAAGTCACTCCGTTGGCGATCATTTTGGTCGCATGGGGAATGATCTATCTGCGATTTATGGGGCATAAATTGCTGCCGGATCGAACCAGCTTAGCAGATTTGCTCAGCGATAAGTCGCCAAAGAAGTTCTTTACTGAGGTTGTTATTCCGCTGGATAGTAACCTCATTGGTAATAAAGTGTCGGCTGTGGATCTTTTTTCGCGACAAGGTGTGCGGCTGGTTGATGTGATCAGAGGAGACGTATCCTTAAGGCGGAATCTGAAAGAGGTTGAATTGGCTGTTGGAGATCGTGTTGTATTGCGGACTCAGATTTCGGAATTACTCAGCCTGCAGAAGGATAAGTCACTAAGACGCGTTGATCAGGTTTCGTCGGTTGAGACGACAACGGTCGAAGTGTTGATTTCACCCGGTTGCAAAATGATCGGGCGAACACTTGGTTCGCTTCGTCTTCGTCGGCGTTTCGGGATTTACGTTTTGGCCGTGCATCGACGGAATCAGAATTTTAGCCGGCAATTGGATGACTTGGTCGCGCGCGTGGGAGATACGCTGTTATTGGAGGGTGCACCATCGGACATTCAAAAACTTGCCCTTGAAATGGATATGGTGGATGTTTCTCATCCGTCTCAGAGAGAGTATCGTCGAGGTCATGCACCGATTGCGCTGGCTTCGCTCTCGGGGATTGTCATTTTGGCCGCTTTTGGCGCCGCTCCGATTTTTTTGCTGGCGGTTTTGGCGGTTGCTTTTGTCCTGATTACGCGTTGCATTGATGCGGACGAAGCTTTTTCCTTTATTGATGGACGTTTGTTGGCATTGATTTTTTCAATGCTTGCCGTTGGAGCGGCACTAGAGGCGTCAGGTGCTGTGCAACTTATTGTTGATTTGATTGCACCGAGTCTTGCATTTTTTCCTCCACCGTTGATCATTTGGGCCGTTTATCTGTTAACAAGTGTGTTGACGGAATTGGTTTCCAATAACGCAGTCGCGGTTGTGGTCACACCGATCGCGATCAGTTTGGCTGGAGCACTGGGGTTTGATCCAAGACCTTTTGTGGTTGCAGTCATGGTTGCCGCATCGGCGTCATTTGCAACGCCAATCGGATATCAGACAAATATGCTTGTCTATGGTCCGGGGGGTTATCGCTTCCGAGATTTCCTGAAAGTCGGAGTTCCGCTCAATTTGAGCGTGGGGATATTGGCGTCCATTCTTATACCGTATTTCTGGCCATTGCAGCATTGATTTGCCACTTTTTCAATAAAGTGGTGATCTCACGAGTATGAGTTCACCGAGGACGGCTTTGGTTGTGGATTCAAAGGCGTACGTTCCAGATTTGATCTTGAAGGCGCGAAACGAGAATTCCCGAGAATGTCCAGCAGTGCCATCAGCGGGCTGTCTGTGACTCTGAAGCAAACGTCAGTTTATTGGCTGGATACTGTACGACGGTGGCATTATGATCGGTATCGTTGTGCAAAGGCTCTGAGGATTCGGGCGGGTTCTGTTACCGAAGCGGCATTGCAGATTTGGATGAGTCGTTTTGCGTCTTCCGGCGGAAAGTAGCCATGATTCTTATAGATGTTGATGCGGGTCTCAAAATCTTTGGCGCTCGCCTCGGGATGGAATTGTGTGGCATAGACATTCTGCCCGTATCGGATCATTTGCACGGGGCAAGCCGGAGATTCAACCAATACGGTACAGCTTTTGGGCAAGGATTGCACCGCTTCCTTATGACCAACGAAGGCATCAAATTCGGGTTGCAGGAACTTGGTTAGATTGTCAGATTTTCCATCTTCTGTCAATTGGCAGGGTGAGGGGCCGACGGGTTCAGAATAATGGGCCTTGCCGACTTCACCCCCGAGGTGATGCGCAAGTAAACTTAATCCGTAACAGCATCCCATGAACGGCAGATCGCATTCCGTGATGATTGGAAGAATTTCCAGAATTCTATGTTCGATTCGTGCTTCGACCGGGTCTTTGTCGACTTTGTTGTCCGATATACAACCGGGCCCGCCGCCGACAATTATTCCGGCATAGTCGGTTAAATTGACATCATGGCTGAGGTCTTCACGATCAAGACGAATTCGGCAGACCTCGTTGATTGACAGTCGACATTTTTCGAGTATGGCGACAAATTCTTCATCGGATGCATTTGTTTCCGGTCGTGCTTGCAGAATTAAGAATGGTTTCATCGTGATAGATCTGCTTTTATTTTGTGACATCCATTTGCTTGTAGCATGACATTTTTCGGTTTTGTTATCTTCGAATTCTACGTTAGGTTATGTGTTTGTTGCCGGTGTTTTCAATTTTGTTTACGATATGAAGTGCATTGGTGGCTTGGAACGTCAAAGGGTGGTTCTTGTCTTTTTGAGTGCGTTCCTTGATTGCCATGATAAAACTCGTAGTGCACTCTTTTGATGGTCTAAGAAGAGTATGCAACAGCGTTTAGGGCGCCGAATGAGTTTGGAGGGTATCCTATGCGGTATACAGTGAAACCATCAATTCGGTGATTTTAATACATTTTCGACGGGATGGATTATCTTTATGGCGGGTCATTCGAAGTGGGCAAATATTCAGCATCGTAAAGGTCGTCAAGACGCGGTACGTGCGAAGCTTTTTTCAAAATTAAGCAAAGAAATTACAGTGGCCGCAAAGACGGGTGATCCTGATCCCGCAAAGAACGCGCGACTTCGTCTTGCAATCAAGGAAGCTCGATCTCAATCGATGCCGAAAGATAATATTGAACGGGCGATTAAAAAATCAATGGCTGCGGATGGTGTTGACTTTGAAGAGATTCGATACGAAGGTTATGGGCCGAGTGGGGTCGCAATCATTGTCGAGGCGATGACCGATAATCGCAATCGTACGGCTTCGACTGTCCGTTCGATATTTAGCAAGAATGGCGGAAATCTCGGCGAATCGGGTTCAGTTGGATTTATGTTCGATCGGAAGGGTGAGGTTGTGTATTCATCTGAGGTCGGAGATTTGGACGCTATAATGATGGCCGCCATTGAAGCCGGCGCTGAGGATGTTGGGAGTTCGGAGGATGAGCATTACATCTGGTGTGTCGATAGCGATTTGAATGAGGTGGCGCAGGCTCTTGAGACTGAATTGGGAGAGAGTCAAGCGACCCGTTTGGTCTGGAAGCCGTCGTCAACAACTGATCTGGATATTGAGGCTATGCGGCGGCTCATGAAACTTATTGAAGCGTTGGAAGATGACGATGATGTTCAGCATGTCACGACCAATGTTAAGGTCACAGAAGAGTTAATGGATCAACTGTAGTCAGCCGCCGATATAGGGTTCATTATGCTGATTGGGCGGACGATAGAAAACTTTTTGATTGTGAAGACGCCCGAGTAGGTCGTGAATTCGTGTCAATTTTGCATCAATTTTGTTCAGTTCATCTTCCGTATGTTCTTTATCGGATTCCGACGTAGTGAACGCTAATCTGTTCAGCGAGAGATCTTTCTTCTGGCACCGAAGTGCGCCCTCAATATGATCCACATCTTCAATACTCAGGTGAAATTGCGTCGTCCAATGTGGCACGGGTCGCTCCTATTCAAATAACTTTTTTGAGGAAAACTTTGATATATTCCATATAGTGCATAAGCGCGATATTTCCAGTGAAAGTTTTCGTTTTCGTATTTGCTTGATTGTGAACGTATGTGTCCTCGTGCCAAGTATTTTATTGGATTTCGGGTTCTCAAGAGCGTACTCAATTTCTGTATGTGAAAGAACGTATTGAGCGGGTGCATGACGTGTACGCTGATTGATATTTTAGGCGACGTGAGTGATATCGGATGGGGTTATCGGTATTGTTTTTTGCAAATCGATAAAGGAAGAGAGTCTGGTTCCCTGTGATTCCTGACGTTTGATAAACATCTCGACCGGATCGTTGTGGCCTTCGGTCGCTGCTGTCTTTGTGAGAAAGTTGGCCTGCAGGGTGTGCAGTGCTGGCAGATCGAAAGCCGTCGATATAGCATAATTTCAGGACTGGTCGAATTCCGCTGTTGCGGTGAGTTGTCATTGGGTCTGATTGTACGTCGAGATGTGATTTAAGAAATCTGGTTCTGGGTCAATTGATGCTTGCTTGAAATCTGATAGGCGTGTTATGAAGTACGTATTGACGCGCCTAATTTATCACAGATGTTTTGCTGTCGATCAGAGATTTCGCACAAATATCGTTTCGTGTCTGCATGCGACTCTATTTTATGTCGAGTTCAAAATATGGCCTTTGGTTTCTGAAAGCTCGGACTAATAAACATAATCAGTATTTAATCGGGCGCCTTTTCAATTTTTTTGGGAGGTCGAAATGAAAATCACTTCAATTATTTCAATCGTGATGGCTGCATTCATGGGGGCTTCAAGTACGTTCGCTCAAACCGTCAAATGGGATATGGCGAACGAGTATCAAGAGTCGTCAATTCACGGACAGGCCCAGCAGGTTTTTACAGAAGCGGCTACAGCGGCCTCGGGAGGGTCAATCGAGATTACGAATCATTTCGGTGGCTCGATCGGTTATAAATCGAAGGAACATTTTGACGCCGTTGCTGATGGGGCATTGCCGATTGCCAACACATCAATGGGTCAGGTTGCCGGAATAGAACCGATGTTCTTGTTGTCCTCGTTGCCGTTTTTGGTTGGTAGCGCTGATGAGGCGAGACTTCTTTGGGAAACCGCCAAACCTGCGTATGATGAGGTTTTTGCCCGTAATAATCAAATTTTACTTTACGCGTCACCATGGCCTCCCGCGGGAATCTGGGCAAAAAAAGCGGTCGATTCCAAGGAGGCTTTAAAGGGTTTAAAGATACGAGCATGGGATGCTTCCGGAACCAAGACTCTCCAAGGTGCTGGTGCTGCCGCTATTCAAATGAGTTGGGCGGATGTCGTTCCCCAATTGACAACGGGGGGTATTGATGCCGTGTTGACTTCGGCGGAAGGTGGTACCAACGCGGCCTTCTGGGATCAAGGTTTGACACATTTTTCGGCCGTTAACTATTCAATGTCTCTTAACATGACGCATGTAAATAAAGATGCTTGGGATGCGTTGACTGATGAGCAGCGTATGGCTCTGATGTCTGCGGCTGAGGCGGCGAGTGAAGCGGCTTGGGGAGCGCTGGATACGCGTGTTGCCGAGAATTATTCGGAAATGCAAGCAAATGGAATCACAGTTGTTGAACCGGTGCCTGCTGATTTTCTTGCCGCGCTTTCAGAGGCGGGTGAGTTGGTGTATGCGGATTGGCTGGAAAAGGCCGGTGATGCCGGTCAAAAGATTCTTGACGAATATCGCGCTGTACGAACAAATTAAGTTGATTATATCGTGAAACCAAGCGGTCATCTTGATCGCTTGGTTTCTGACAAATCTGCAGAAGTTATGAGAATGTGATCCTCAATCATCTGATCCGATTGAACGACTTGCTCGGTACGGCGGCAATCTGGGTTTCGGGACTGCTGCTTATGTATGTGGTGGGCCACGTTTCGATAGAAATTATCGCGCGCAGTTTTTTTGATTTTTCAACACATTCGATGGATGAATTTGTGGGCTACGCTGTTGGGGCCATGACGTTCTTGGCGCTGGCGAACACCTTCCGTGCACGCAAACATGTCCGCGTTTCCATTCTTCAATCCTTTATTCGCGGGCGTCTTGCAACTTTTGCCGAAGTTGTTTGTATCGTATTGACTTTTGCGATTACTGCCTTCCTCGCACGGTATGTATTTCGAACTTTGGCACGTGACTGGAATCGTGGTACTGTTAGTCCGACACTTACCGAAACCCCAGTCTGGATCATCGATTCAGTTATCTTCATTGGTTTGGTGTTGTTTCTATTACAACTCGTGACAAGTTTGTTTCTGGTCGTTCGTGACGGGGTTCCAGATCCAAAACCAGCTGAGGGTTAACCCCAGTGGACAGTTTGTTTGTCGCCTTTGTGGTCCTGCTTTTTGTTATTCTTTTTCTCGGTCTTGGCGTGTGGGTTTTTGCTGGACTTCTGTTGGTCAGCACTACAGCACTTGTCCTGCTGATCGATATGGATCTTCACAGAATCGGAACCATTATTTCACCGTTGATTATCCGTAGTTCGACCACGTGGGAACTTTCCGCGATTCCCATGTTTATCTGGATGGGTGAAATTATGTTGCGTACGGACATTTCCGATCGTTTATTTCGGGGATTGTCGCCGCTTACCTATTATTTTCCAGGGCGTTTACTGCATACCAATATCGCAGGGTCCGCACTTTTTGCGGCCGTGAGTGGATCGAGTGCTGCGACCACGGCGACTGTCGGTAAAATTACAATGACAGAACTTGGAAAACGTGGTTATGCAAAATCTCTGACATACGGCTCACTTGCCGGTGCAGGGAGTTTGGGGCTCTTGATTCCTCCATCAATTGTTATGATTGTCTATGGAGTTTTGGCCGAAGTTTCGATTGCTCGTCTTTTTGCCGCTGGGGTATTGCCGGGGTTAATGCTTGCTGGTCTTTACGCTGTCTATGTTGGCGTTATTGCCTTAATTTGGCCAAAATTGGTGTCGACGGACGATGTTCCACCAAGTTTAGGTGATATCGCGCAAGGAATATGGAATCTTGTTCCAATTTCAATTTTGATTTTTGTTGTATTGGGATCGATTTACAGTGGAATTGCGACTCCGTCTGAGGCCGCCGCCGTTGGGGTGATGACGACACTGGGTCTTACATTGGTCACGGGGCAATTTCGGTTTGACATGTTCTTTGGTAGCTTGATCGCGTCAGTTCAAACAGGCTGCATGATTTGCATCATACTTATCTCTGCGAGTTTTCTGTCGACCGCTATGGGTTTCTTGCATGTCCCTCAAGATGTTGCGACGGCTATTGGCGCATTTGATTTAACCTCACTGCAACTTATTGGCATTCTTGCAATATTTTATGTGATTCTTGGAATGTTTCTTGAGGGTATATCGATCACGGTAATGAGCTTACCCATAACGCTCCCGTTGGTGGTTGCAGCCGGGTTTGATCCGATATGGTTTGGCATATTTCTTGTCATTATGGTTGAACTTGCTCAAATTACTCCGCCTATTGGATTCAATCTCTTCATTATTCAAGGTTTGACTGGAACTCCCATTATGCGCGTTGCGTTATATGCCGCACCATTTTTTGTCTTGATGTGCATGGGAGCTTTTATCATCACCATTTTCCCACAGATCGCCTTGTGGCTTCCTGAATTGCTGTTTGCACGACGCTGAATTGAAACCGTTACGCGGGAGGATCATAAGACTATGTACTAAACGCCTGTTGCGATGCCCCTGTGATGGTTGGTTGTCTCCTTTTGTTAGCTTTTTCCCAGAGATGGCAAAGAATCCGATTTCAAGATCGACCGGAGTATCCTCGAATCGTTGTACGGGTCTGAGAATAGTCGGTCGATAGCCGTCCAACGCTTGTGTATGGGGTGGTTTCTTAAAAAGTGAAGGGTCTCTTTCGCGATCTGTTAAGTATCGCCAACATTTAAATAAGCGTTGGATGGTACTGAGAAACTTCTGAAATCTGCCCCTTTGATGTCTGATTTCAATTCAGTCTCTATCTTCATTCACTACGATATCTGCATTATTCCGGTCTACTGATAATGTGAGTCGAAGTCGATGATCAGACCATCCGATAATTCAGCAAGACAGCTGATTTTGACAGAAGGTCCAATATTGTTTTGCGGTATTGAAAGAGTCTGAGTATATGATTGTGCTGCCCCAGATGATTGATGCTCAGTATCCACGATTGCTCAATCTAATGCAAGTTCTCACGCATTCATTGTGTAGCATGAGTTACTTCATACGATGTTTGCATCGAAATCGGTATGTCTTGTTTTTCTTTACCCATCTTTAACATTTCGTTGAAAAAAATCAATTCGATCAATGAGTTAAAAAAGT
>JAPORU010000164.1 GCA_026710045.1 Aestuariivita sp.
GACTGACACGTGTTGTCAATAAAAATGTGGCAAAAAACAGCGTGGGATTGCCTTGTCCGGGTGCAGGTATGGCTTGACAGCCTTATAAAATGTCTGATAAGGTCAGTTATAGTGAATCAGACATGCTGAAAATGCAAGTCGGAAATCAGCCTGAAAATCCAAAACGTTCAATCGGCCCGGCGCAGAGACACACTTGAGGACAGATTGCAGATTACCCTTACGGACTGCCAAGCAAGGACACGCTACGGAATAGGGATCTCAAAGCGCAAGGGTTAATTCCAAGGACCGAAAATCGGCCCTGTTGCCTATTGAATCTTCGGGCCGATGCCGGGGATTTTTTCCCTAGGACGGCCTTGCGTCCGATTCCGTCGGGAGACTTTTGTCCTCTTGAAACCATTCTCGAATCTTCGGCCCAAGCTTGGTCTTACCGAGCGGGAAATCTTCCTTGTACCATTTATAACCCCCGTAAATTGCTAAGGCCGTTACGGCAAAATCGACGATCGATCTCATGACCCTTCCTTTCTTTTTCATTTCATAAAGACAATGCGTTCATCCGATCAGCGCATGGATTTTCTCTTCCTCCGCGCTGATTTTGGCATCCAGTTTTTCAAGGACAAAACGATCCCGTTATGCATCTGCAAATGCAAAACTTTCGATTTTGTCTTTATCAAGCTTGAGCAGAACATTGACCGGCGAATTCCGGGCGCTGATCAATTGATGAGTTATAGCGATCTCCTTCTCAAGTAGCACTGAATTTTTTTCCAGTTCTCGCGTTTTTCGTAAACCCGCGAGATTTTCGAGACTGTCGGAACTATGCTTATCTTTATCTAAAATTTCCATAATCGTGGAGACGATCTCCCTGTACCTGTCACACATCACGTCCAAGACGTTCTTTACATCATCAAGACGACTGCGTAACCGTCCCGGATTTTCTTCTGCGAATAGAAGAATTTGGTACCCATATAATTTCGCAACTTGGCAGAGCATACACTCCTTTAAGAGCATCACCACACGGTGAATCGCCTTATCAAAATCCGATCCCAGACCAGCAATATCTTTAAATTCTTGTAGCGCTCTAGACATATCTTTTTCGATGTGGGCTTCAATCTTTTCAAGCTGAAAACATTCAGTGTTAACAGTTGCAAGCTGCATTTCACTAAATTCAAGATCAGTGATCTCGCGTTTCATGTTCATAAAAGCACGCAACGTGCCTTCAAGCTTAGAATATCTTTCCTCCTTCTGAAAGCGGCTGACTTCCTCAATATTCTTAGAGATGTCATCAAACTTCTTGCTGATGTCGTGAAGGTGTTTCTGAGCCAGTGCCACTGACGCAATATTCCAAAGGACGGCACCAGTCACTAAACCTTGAAGTTTACCGGGCTCCAAGTGAGCGTGTTTTTTGATTGTTCCATCTGAATGGATTAAGGCTGACTTTGCTGTTTGAGAAGCTTTTGAACCGCTTAACTCTGATAAAGGTACGCTCACTTTGGCATAATTTCCTGTAAGAACTTCTCCGACAATTCCCAAATTAGGGACAGAAGAAAGAAACGAATCCAGTCGATATATCTGGCTTTTCCGTCCCTTTTCGCTTGTTACAGCTTCCCATTTGATATTTCCAGGATCATCAATTTTCGCAATCGATAAAATGGCGTCTCCTGACTCATTCGTTATTTCCAAACATGAAGTGTTCGGTTCGAACGTGGATGTTGATTGGCCCTGTTCAGGAACATCACAACGCCCTCTCGATTTAAATTGAAATTCGTTCAAGCAGTCTTTCCATTTACGCCTTTCTTGTCTTCTTTTCTTTTTCTCGGCTCCCCATTTTTTTTGATAGTGATCAGTCGCTAAAAAGCCGACGGCGCCGCCAACGCCCGCGGCGACAACGTACTTGGCGATGCCTGCCATGATCTGCGGTAATGGCATTCCTTCAACTCTCTTCCATCAATGTTTTCGCTCTTTTCATCAGTCCAAGCTGGTCCTTAACCCATTTTAAAATTGCTTCGAGACTCCCGTCTTCGGACAGATCAAGCGCATCGGAAATCTGGTAAATGAGCTTGAATTCGCGTCTGTCAAAATCATCGTTCACATAGGCCATCCCGACAAGTTCCAGCAAAAATGAAACACGACCCATGCGGGTCGTGAAAATTTTCGGAAGTTGGTCGATAGGTATTTCGTTTGGCTGAACGCCTTTATGGCACTGGCTACGGATAATATCCATCGCAATCAGTTCCGAGGCTTCAACTGTGTTGTCCGCTCTCATTACGGCATCAGCGTAATATAACAGAGCACTCTGTTGGCGTTCGTTTAAGTTCTGTACAAACATTCCTTAGAATACTCCCAAAAGACTGCATAAACGCACTGGATGTCGAAGGGCCGTATCGATCATATCGTCTTTCGTTTGCGTTTGTGACATGAGATAACCTTTCTAAATCGAAACGCCGTAATCCATAAACGCTCTGTTCATGATTACATTTGAAATCTTCTTCATAAGATGAATGTTTGTCAATCTTTTTTTGCATAATGCGGAACGGCGGATAATCTTGTGCAGATTGATATTCTTACGTAACAATAGTATATCACGTAAATTGATACTTTCACGTAAGAGTTATAACTTATGGAATTTCGTGCCAACCAAGCGTCTGCGCGCCTGAACAGCCAGACAGCGGATTACTTCACAAAAGACCTGTCCAATTCAACAGAAGGCTTGGACGCGTTTCAACGCGTTCAAGAACGCCTGGGCAATGTTGTTGAAAGTTTACCCATCTGGCACCCGATTCTGACAGCTCCACTGGAACGTCCCCTACACCACCGACACGCATTATCATATTCAACATTACCACTTTATCGTCCGTGCGATCACACACGTCAATTTGTACGGGGATTGTTGACCTGTCCCTATGGTGAAGAAAACGCTGATAAATTGGTCAAGACAATAAACCGGGTACCGGGTCTAAGTCTGAATGCGGAACGTCTTGATCAACCTCTCTATTCGGACGATGCATTTCCCGTACTGATTGAAGCCATTGAAGTTGAATTGGAAACCGACGGAACCATACGGAGCCGTGACGCACTGACGTGGTTTGTGCAAGCAAATGTCAAATACGCCCACGAAGCAACGGTCGCGGAAACATGGTGGAACCTTCGACATTTTATCCTTGGCAAACCCCACGGAGCACGATCGTCCTTATTCGTCAACGACTACACCGGACGGCATATGCGCAAAATTCTCGAAACCCTGAATGACAGTGGGATGTTCGGCCCGATCAAGGAAACATCTTTAGATATGTTTTCAGAACAAAAGCGGAAAGCCATCAGTCAGACATTGCTGCGCACCGCGCTGGATACCGCTGCACCGCTCAAGAACGTGACCACGGAAAACCGCACCTTCACCTTTGAATTACGGGGTGAAACCTGCCATGGGTGCATCCGGGATACCTGGGGCGATGGTTCCGAATATTCCGTAAAGGTCAATATCGGTGAGTTTGATTTGAGAGTATCCGGATCTTACTATCCCGAAACCGACAAGTTGGAACATATCGATCCAACAGGGAAACAGAACCTGGCAAAGAAATTTATCTGAGTAGGGGTCGATAGATTGGCGGCCAGATCGTATCATATTGAAAGAACAAAATTACGCCGTTTACCGAATTTTAAATTCGAAAATCTAAATCAGGAATTTCACTGAGAGACAATTCTGATAAAGGGCCAGAGCATTTAATCTCTAAAGTGTCATATTGAGAACGTATAGCATTTACGTCTTTCGGAATAGTATAACCCGCTTTTTTTAAATTTTCTATTATCTTATCAATATTAGAGGATAGTCCTGGAGCTAAAATAGCACCACCACTTGCCGACATGATCCGATCTTGGCCAAAACAAGTTGCACCAGAAACAAGAAAAGATAGTCGAATTCTGTGCATTGTCTCTGATAAACCAGAAAGAGAAGCAGGAAATAAACTTACAACTATTCTTGCCGGTGAACGAGAAAAACCGGTGCAACTGGACTTATTTCCAGAACCAGAACCATATGAAGTTACACTACTAAACATGGTAGACCAATCTCTTTGCACGCGCCAATGAAATCAGAGGACCGGTATCCGGTAGGACAACGGTGATCATGGCATCTGAATGTCAGAATGATCGGGAGACTTCATCCCCAACAATTCTCTTACGAGCGGACGCGCGTCGCGGATTTCGCGTTCAACCTGGTCTTCACGGCCCCGTGGTAATGGGATGCCGTGGGCGATCATCGTGTCCAGAAGATCTCCGAAGCCACGGACGCCGATTCCCTTGATCGCGACCTCTGGACCGATATCAGCTCTGGAATAGGACCAGAGATACTGGGCGGTTGTGTAGAGTTTTGACATATGCGACCCTTTCGAACCGATCTCCAGACATTCATAAAAAATGGTCTCGGCCCTTTCAAGAGGGATCGCGTGTATCAAATCCACTACGACTCCGAACAAGACCGGCAGGGTGGACGATCAATCATACGCAACAATGACAATAAAGTCAGGATTTCAATGCACAATTGCCAAGGTATTCATGCTGCGTCCCGAACGCTCCGACAACACCGTATCGCTCGAACATACCGTTAACCTCTTGGACACGTTGGCCGTAGAACTTTGCCTTGAAATAATCATCCGAACGGTGTTTCTGTGAAACCGGCCAGCTTTCGCGCAAAGATCGTTCCATTGCATGATGAGATGTGCGCACTGCGTTCGTGTTGCGTCTACCCGATGATGGGACAAATCGGAAATGGTCCGTTCCGCTCCTCCGTGTACCTCGTGATTGTTATCTGGGGTGTTGATGTCTGGCGGGCTTGGGTTGCGGTCTGTGGTATTGTTCGGCCTTTGACCGGGAAATTGGCCGTCTGGCAGAGCGGAGTCGTCAATGCGCTCATGGATAAGTACACAAGGAACCGGTGGACCTGATGGAAACCGGATCAGCAGTATGGAGTTCTGATCGAGAACAACATTCGGTTCCTGGTTTTGTCAGACCCCGGTGTGTTTCCGAATTTCGCGTCTTCTCTTCGGTTGCAGCAATGGACAAATCCGCGTAGGAGTGCGTCTGGAGCTGTGACATGGATCGAAAAGAGGCATTCGTTTCAGGGAGTTAGAACCACAGATGCCTATATGGATGCGTGATGGATTTCACCATTGAATTAATGAATTGAATGATGTGATGTGGTTGCGAGACGTATTGACAGGCGTCCATTCAGTTGCCGTTAACATGATGAATATTCACTCAATGACCTTACAATTCCCGCATCTGGAGCCGGTTTCCGAATGAGGCGTTTGAGTGAAAAAGCCGGATTGGCCCTTTTGCACAAATTAAATCCGGAACTTGCCCATAATGCGTCACTTGCCCTTCTAAAGTCCGGCTTTGTTCCGATGCCTGGTCAGCGCGATCTATCGATTCTCAAGACACAGGTTGGTCAACTCCAACTGGTCAATCCAATCGGACTTGCGGCCGGATTTGACAAGAACGCCATTGCGTTACATGCGTTGACTCGAGCGGGTTTTGGATTTGTTGAAGTGGGGGCAGTCACTCCTCTGGCCCAATACGGGAATTCAAGACCGCGTCTATTTCGATTGCCTGAAGATAGAGCAATCATCAATCGCATGGGGTTCAATAACGATGGTATGGCTGTAGTGAAAAACCGGTTAAAGGTGCGTCCGCGTAATTCTGTCATCGGATTAAATCTCGGAACCAACAAAGATGGTGCAAGTAAAGTTGACGATTTCTTATGCGTTCTGGCTGTTTGTGGGTCGGACGTGGATTTTGTTACAGTGAATGTTTCTTCACCGAATACCCGGGGTCTGCGTGATCTCCAGCAACCCGATGCTCTGTCTGCTCTTTTGGCAACTGTCGGGAAAAGGCGAACAGAGCTTGCATTGAAGGTCCCGATCTTTCTCAAGATTGCGCCTGATCTCAATACAGATCAGTTGGAGAGTATTGCTTCGTTGGCGGAAAAGTATGATGTGAGTGCGATTATCGCGACCAATACGACCACCGCACGCGATGCGCTGAAAAACCATCAGCGCAATCAAGTCGGAGGGTTGTCCGGTCAACCTCTTTTTGAGCAATCAACGCGGATTTTGGCTTTGTTGTCATCAATAACGGATTTGCCATTGATCGGTGTCGGCGGGATTGCGAGTGCCGAACAGGCTTATGCAAAAATTCGTGCCGGAGCTTCGGCCATACAATTATATACTGGTCTTGTCTACGAAGGTTTTTCTCTTGTTGATAAACTTGCGCATGGGTTAGCTGATTTATTGCAAAAAAATGGATTTGAGTCAGTAGCGGAGGCAGTCGGAACCGGAAAATATGAATGGTTGTAAATGTGGACATTAATGACATCGGTCGTTGTTGATGTCACGCGTGTTCAGTGTTTATCGGTTGTATGTTATTGGGAGGAATAGCGTGGAACAGGATATTCCTCGTTGTTGTGCAGATGGATAAATGGGTGTCTTGGCTCCCGAACCATATGAAAGGACGTTTGATATTCTTTCAGGTATGGTATCTATTCAGCACCCAAAATGCGCAACATTTAGGGTTTTTTGAGTCTTGATGTTGACATCTTGGGAGTCAAGGTCTCTTCGGTGTCCGAACGAGACGGCAAAGGCCGCGGTTGAGGGTGTTGATACGAGAGCAGGCCGGATATCCGGATGTCTGGATCGATCCCGGTGAGAGCGGGGATGTTTCCTTCTGATGAAACGGGTACAGATCGTTCGGCGTCCCGCGGTGACGATGGGGATTCTCCGGTCGTTGTCAATGCGTCGATCCGGGAGCTGGAGGAGCCGCTGCAACGGCAAGGCGAACGTCTGTCCGAGTTGGAGCGGCGTCTCGGGTTGAACAGCGCCAGCAGCCGCAAGCCGCCGTCAAGCGATGGGTTGCGCAAGCCGCCGGCCTCTCCGAAGCGTGGCGACGGTCCCCGGAAAAAGGTGGGCGGTCAGAAGGGGCATGACGGTATGACGCTGCGATAGACGATCGACATACGGAGACGCCGGATGCTATCGACCATCATGATCCGGAGGTGTGTGCCCATTGCGGCACCGCCCTGACCGATCCCCTGTCGGTGGGACAGGCGATCCGTCCGGTGCCGGATCTTCCGGAGCCGTTGCCGTTGTTGCCGTTGGTCGTGACCGATCACATTGCGCAAAGCTCATGTCTGCCCGAGCGGTCAGAAGACAACGCCGGCGGCGTTTCCAGAAGGCGTCAAGGCCACGGTAGAGATACTGGGCAGTACGGTCCCACTCTGAGCAGCCGGGCGGTCTATCGGAACACCGATCAACTCATTCCGACCAAGCGGCGGGTGGAGACCGTCCGGGATCTCTTTGGTGTACGCGTATGCACGTATCCCAAGGGACCATTGTCAACAGGATCGCACGGTGCGCCGACACCGACCAGGGCTTTGCCGGGACCGTGCAGCATGCGGTCGCACAGGCACCGGTGAAACATATGGATGAAACGGGGATCCGTGTGGAAGGAAAACTTCATTGGCTGCCTGTCGCCTGCCTGTCGCTTGTACCACGCTCCTGACCTTTTTCTGGATTGGAACGGGACGCGGCGATGTCATGCGCGACGCCACCGGCCGCGCGGTCCATGACTTCTGGAAGCCGTACTATACGATCCCCGGGGTGCAGCACGCGCTCTGTGTCGCGCACATTTTGAGAGAACTTGAGAACCGGGTGGAGTGGGATGATGAACGCTGGGCCGCAGACTGAGCCGCAGACCTGGCGATCGTGTTAAGAGACGCGATTCACCGCTGCAACCCGGACGGCGCGGACGCCGGAAACGGCGCCCGGGACACAATCGCGTCCTCCGCCTGCGCGATCATCGGGACGCGGTCCTCCGCTTCACGGTCAATCCCGAAGTTCCGCCCACAAATAACTTGGCGGAACAGGGCGTGCGGCCCGAAAAGGTGCAGCAGAAGATCTCTGGCCGCTTCCGCAGCCGATCCGGTGCAACCAACCGTACCATCATCCGGACGGTGCTCGGAACCGCACGCAAACAAGGGTGGAATAGGCTCGACACGCTCCGTCGTTCCCCGCACGAATTGTCTGTCGGCTGCACTCGTCACGGACGCCCAGAGATAATCCGGCATACGTCTCAACCCTTTCCCGCTCGTGGCGTCCCATCACGGGCACCGGTCACAGCATCGCAGGTACCGAGAGTCACGGTACGACCCGTTATCATTCCGCATGACAGTTGGTTGCACGGATGATGATATTCCGCTAAAAAAATTAACTGTTGGGGTGCTGAACAATTACCAGGTATGTTTGTCCGTTTGAGCGTATTCCCTAATCGTTGAAGGTACACAGAACATTCAGGGTCATCCCCATTGTTTCAAGCAGTTTCCGGCCTCCAAGATCCGGTAGATCGACAATGAAGCTGCAGGCTACGATATCTCCGCCGAGTCTTTCAACGAGTGAAATACTCGCTGCTACGGTTCCACCGGTCGCAAGTAGGTCGTCTACGAGGAGCATCCTTTCGCCGGCTTCAATGGCATCTCGGTGGATTTCGACAATTGCCTCTCCGTATTCCAACGTATAACCTTGGGAAATGGTTGGTCCGGGAAGTTTCCCCTTTTTTCGGATCGGCGCAAAACCTGCTGAGAGTTGATGGGCGATCGCGCCTGCGAGTATGAACCCGCGTGCTTCGATACCAATGACCTTATCAATTTTTTGTCCAGCAAAGGGTTGTGTCATTTGGTCGATTGTAAGGCGCAAGCCTTGCGGGTCTGAAAATAGCGTTGTTACATCACGAAATTTAATTCCTTCCTTCGGAAAATCTTCAATGGTGCGAATGTAGTCCTTGACAGTTTTCATGAACACCTCCGGATACGGAACGGAAGATCATTTTGACAGGGGAATGTTGGGTGATTTGCAATTGCGACGTTCGAGCAAGCAGTTTGATTGACGAGTGGCAAAGGCGATTGCGTGTCCTCCATCAGAGAACCCGTCCAGCAACGGCGCTAAGTTTCTTGGTCATTTTGGGGTCACGATTCTCTGGCGCCGTCAAGATCGCGAATTCCAATGAGCGGTCACAACCAAAGCGGCAGGGTGAACGTTCTGCACCAAGTAAACTTGGAAGTTCGGCAACTAAAGATCGTGCTTTATCGGCATTGCCATTGAGGGTCGCGATAATGCTGGTCACATCAACTTCGCCATGTTCAGGGTGCCAACTGTCGTAATCTGTCACCATTGCTATAGAAGCATAGCATATTTCGGCTTCGCGTGCCAATTTTGCCTCCGGCATATTTGTCATACCAATCACGTCTGCACGCCAATGTTCACGATATATTTTTGATTCGGCCAGAGTTGAAAATTGCGGACCTTCAATGGCAACATATGTTCCACCTCGATGCACGGTGATCGCATTATTTCTTGCCGCTGTTTCACAGGCTTCTGAAAGACGAGGACATGTTGGATGTGCCAAGGAAACATGGGCGACGAGGCCGGGCCCAAAGAAGGATTTTTCGCGGGCAAACGTGCGGTCGATAAATTGATCAACGAGTACGAAATCTCCTGGTTTCATTTCCTCTCTGAAGGATCCAACGGCAGAGATGCTGATGATATCGGTTACGCCAATTTGTTTAAGTGCATCAACATTCGCGCGATAAGGTATCGACGTCGGTGTGTGTACATGTCCACGACCGTGGCGTGGCAGGAACGCGATTTTTGTGCTCGCCAATCGTCCGGTGAGAATTTGATCGGACGGTGTGCCGAATGCACTGTCGACGGATTTCCATACCGGCTCGATAAGTGAGTCGATATCATAGACCCCCGATCCACCGATAATTCCGAGATAGGTGTCTGTCATTCTTAACTTGTGTCGTTGATAGTGGATTGCGTGTGTGATTTTTCCGCGCAACAGTGCAAGTGGAAAGATCGCATTGAGAAAGACATTTCGTGGAAAACCTTTCGTTCAGGGTTCGGTTCACATTACAGATGCCATGAAATGCTCATAACGTGTTGTAACACTGTTGACCGGGCATGTTTCAATTGACGTACTTCATGTTTCGGTGCAAGTGAAGTCTTGAGCACTTGGTCGTAAGTCTGAGGAAGCGGAAGGGAATTGCGTCAACAGGTGGTCCGTTGACTTTGTCATCATTCTTTAGGGACCGAATATCACATGCTCGGGATCGTCGCGACGTTCTAAGGCATCAGGTTCCCTCTTATACTGGATAGGATCCTGATAGTTGATCTTTTCTTGCATATAAAGGGGTCTGGGTTTTTGATGAACATCAAGATATGTAAGTATTGGGAGATATGGAATGTGACATATCCAGTTCGGCGCAATCGTGCCGCAATCTTTTTGGATAATTTGGCAGTGTTTTGTGTTCTATCCCGCCAGGTCAGGTATGGTTATTTTGTGGCGGATGTGTGGTTTCGGTTCGCAAAGGATCCATCAGCTTCTCAGACTACTGCGATTCGTGTCAGGCGCTGATTCTGCAAGGGCGTGACATGTAGCCGACTTCGGATGTGTATTGAGCGTTTCCAGAACCGTTGGCAACCATGTGTGGTGGTGAATTGAAAACGTCTTTGAGAATGTGCCGATGGTTTGTCCGGAAAGGACAACGTGGTCATTTGGGGTTTCTGTTCTGTCTGTGACCTCTGTACCGAAATCTTGATCACGTTCGAGGAATCAACGTATAATTCCATCTGTGCCATTCCGTTTGCGTCGACCGTTTTGTAAGGCATCAATTTGCAAAATGCTCTATCACCGATGCACGCAAGCGGACGGATGATCATACATGATTAACAAGCGGGTGATTATTACGATGATAAGGGATAAAGAGGTTGGGTGAACGTAAGCGATCACAATCGAGACAAGCGTGGAGCGTTGACAACCGCGTAAGTTCATGATCCGATAGGGTGGACATTATGTTCAAATGCATGATGCGCAGTCGCTGTCCGAACGGATTTACTTGGAATTGACCGAGGTTGTAGATATCAATTCATCATCGGGGCGTAGCAATTCAAATACGTCTGATACTTTTACGTAATCTCGATAACCAAGTCGTCCTAATGGTTCAAAATGGGTGATATCAAATCGTCCATTGTAGATGCAATCGTCTCGGATATGTACGCCAACCACTTCTCCAATGACCATGACGTTCGCCTCACCGCGCAGGGGAACATATTCAACCAGCTTGCATTCGAGTGCGGCGGGTGCATCTGCGATACGGGGACAATCGATTGTTTCACATTGGACAGATGTCACGCCGCATTGGGCGAATTCGTCGACGTTCTTTGGAAAACTGGTGGAACTATGGTTCATTGCGTCGCGCATTCTGAATTCAACGACATTCACGCAAAAGACCCCGGTTTCATGCGCATTGCGGATGCTGTCTTTGCCGTATGCTTGATCCTGTTTGGTTGATGTGGAGGCGAACATAATTTGAGGCGGGTCGTAAGCGATACCGTTAAAAAACGAATAAGGTGCAAGATTTTTACATCCTGTTGTATCTTGCGATGACACCCAGGCAATCGGACGGGGTGTGATGATTGCATTGAAGGGGTTATGGGGTAGCCCATGGCCTTCACTTGGCTTGTAGAACATGTGGCCTCTATCAGGAATCAAAGAGGATGAAAGATCTGAATGGAAAATGATGACTACAGCATTTGGCGTGTATGTAAAATAGTCGCATCGTGACAGATCTCTGTGTCGGTTTTCAAATGTGATCATATAATGATCTGAATAGGTGCGATGGACATCATGCGAGTTGGTTGTTGAAGATGATGCAAGAGGTAACAGCGGCCTCTCGTTGCATTCCGTATCGGCTGATGTTGCGTTCTTGATGTTATCCACATCGGTCTTGATATGAGGAACATGGACTATTTATCACATTGTCACGCTCTTTTGGAAAGGTCTATAAGGCACAACTCTTTCCGTGAATTGCTTTCCGTGAATTGCTTTCATAGTGGGCGCCCATTGGTTTGAGTCGGTGGTCTTCCCCATGTATCAGTTTTCCTTTGAACAAACCAAAGATTACGAGGAGATTGAAGTTCTCTTTGATCTTTGCTTTGCACCGGGTCGGAAAGCTCTGTCGTCTTATCGGTTGCGGCAGGGGGTAGGATGTTTGAAAGATATCTCGGTGGTTGTGCGCGATAAAGATGCTGTTCTTGCCGCCGCACTTAGATTTTGGCCGGTGCGAATTGGTTTTCTTGATTCGTTGCTCTTGGGGCCAATCGCGGTCCATCCGACACAGCAAGGTGAAGGGTTAGGGGGGCAAATGATCGAGATTGGGTTACGAAGGGCAGTCGATATGGGATGGCATCGTGTTCTCCTCGTGGGTGATGAGTCGTATTTCGGACGATTTGGTTTCTCAAAGTTGTTAGACGTTGCGATGCCACCGCCCACAAACCCGGCGCGAATCCTAGGGTGCGCGTTGTCTCCAAATGCGTGGGACGACGTTAAGGGGACGGTAACCCGCTGGGTGAGTTGACTGGAATCGTCTGTTACGCTCAGTTGGGTTCGACATATGTTGAGTTGTTGCCAATTACAGTGACATTGTATGGATGATTGAAATTCGGGATTATGAAGATGAAATACTCGACCTGATTGCACGTTATCGTGCTGCATCAGGTCCGGGTATGCAATTGTTGAACCTGCTGGGTGGCAGCGTCGATGATTTGATTCAGCAGTTACCCGTAGCGGTGCAGGATCGGTTAACGGGAGCTACGGAAAAAGCTTTGAATATCGCATTAGGAGTAGCGACTGAATCGCGCAGGGCGGTACCGGATCAGGCGGGTTGGTTAAATTCAGCGGTTGCAACAACGATGGGAGCGGTTGGTGGTTTTGGTGGAATATCGTCCTCATTGATCGAATTGCCGGTGACAACAACTATTTTGTTGCGCGCGATTCAGGGAGTGGCTGTTGATCAAGGTTTTGAAGTTGAATCTGAGGCTGTTCGGTTCGACTGCATACGGGTTATCGGAAGTGCTGGACCGCTGGCCCGGGATGACGGGGCTAATCTGGGCTTCTTGTCGGCCCGAATCACACTTACAGGTGCGACCATGCAACGGGTAATTGCAACGGTTGCTCCGAGATTTGCCGCTGCACTTGGTCATAAACTTGCGGCACAGACTGTTCCTGTTCTCGGTGCATTGGCGGGGGCAGCAACGAATTACGTTTATACAAGCTACTATCAAGAAATGGCCTACATTCACTTTCGGCTTAGACGCTTGGCACTTGAAATGGATCAATCGTATCATGAAATTCTCGCTGACTTAACACAGCGGATCACAAAGTCTACACATACACATGATTAACGAAACCAGCCAATTTATTGATATCTCGGCAATAAATTGTGGGAATTTGCATATATGTCACAATACGTGACAAATGAGATGCGAATCGCTGCAAACGAGAGAATTTTAAATTATGCACAAGAAAAGGACAGAAAGAGGTGCTTTTGTGCCCGCACCCATGATCAAGCAATTGCCACTATCGTTGCGTGCGTCTTCGAAGAATGATGTTCGGAGTCAATTTGCAGCGCTTTGCTATCGTGTCAAATTAGACAAACCTCAGATTTTGCTGATAACGTCGAGGCGGTCAAGACGCTGGATTCTGCCGAAAGGTTGGCCGGAGGATGGAATGACACCAGCCGAATGTGCGCTAAAGGAGGCTTGGGAGGAAGCGGGGGTACATGGTAAGTCACAAAACTTCTGCTTAGGATTATTTGCTTACGCAAAGCTTGTTACGAAGAAGGTGAGTTATCCATGTGTGGCAATGGTGTATCCCGTCAAGGTTAAGTCGCTTGCTAAGGACTATCCTGAAAAGGCGCAACGACAACGGCTGTGGATGTCTCCAAAGAAAGCGGCCCAACGTGTGTCAGAGCCCGAACTTTCCCGGATCATCCGAGATTTCGACCCGAAGCTGCTGCGTTAGAAATCTTGTCCTTGAATATTATGTTCAAGTGAGTATTTTCTTATTTTCTCTTTTAGCAGTGGTCTTATGATTCAATACGCTCTCAAATGTGATGAAGGTCATTCTTTTGACAGTTGGTTCAAATCGGCTGAGGCGTTTGAAAAGTTGTCGTCGTCGCAGATGATCACATGTCCCGTATGTGGATCAACCTCGATAAAGAAGTCTGTTATGGCTCCACAAGTGTGTACGACGCGTACGACTGTTGCAACGTCTGAACAGCCGAAAGCACCCTTGTCTGCTACCGAGACAAAATATGAACAGGCTCTGAAGGAGCTCAAGACATACATTGAAAAGAAGTCACACTATGTTGGGCGGGAATTTATTTCTGAGGCGAGGGCGATGCATCAGGGTGATGTGCCTGAGCGATCAATACACGGTGAAGCACGGGCGGACGAGGCACGTGAATTAATCGAGGATGGTATCCCAGTCGCCCCTTTGCCTTTTATGCCGACGCGAAAAACAAACTAATCATGTCTCGGTCTTTTCGTATTCGTCTTTAGATTGATGCAGTGAGTGCAGCTTGCATTCTGGATGACATACGAGCGGAAACGTGGGGTTTCGGGTTTGACATTTGTTCGCATGAATCCCAAACATATGAGATAGATCTTGCCCTTAATCGTTATGAAATTTGGTGGCACATCTGTCGCCGATCTTGATCGTATACGCTTTGTGGCGGAGCGTGTAGCGACAGAAATATCCAAAGGATATGATGCCATTGTCGTGGTATCCGCGATGGCGGGCAAGACGAATGAATTGATCGCGAGTGTTACCGGATCATCCACATTTTATGATGCACGTGAATATGACGCCGTTGTTTCGTCTGGTGAAAACGTTACAGCAGGATTGTTGGCTCTTGCACTGCAAGAGTTGGACATTCCAGCGCGAAGTTGGCAGGGTTGGCAAGTTCCGATACGCTGCTCATCTGCACATGCGGCAGCGCGAATTGAAAGTATTTCAACCGTAAATATCAATCTGAAATTCGCCGAGGGAATGAAAGCTGCGGTTGTGGCAGGATTTCAAGGCATTAGTGCGGAAGGTCGAATAACGACATTGGGTCGTGGAGGGTCGGATACGACGGCTGTCGCCCTTGCGGCGGCCTTTCAAGCTGAACAATGTCATATCTATACAGATGTGGATGGGGTCTATACTGCGGATCCGCGTATTTGTTCGAAAGCACAACGACTTGATCGTATTTCCTATGAGGAAATGCTGGAGTTGGCATCGCTTGGTGCTAAGGTATTGCAAACGCGCTCAATTGAATTGGCAATGCGTAATCATGTGACATTACGTGTTCTATCGAGTTTTGAGAGTGTATCGGATGCCAGCGGTACGCTTGTCTGCGATGAGGAGAAAGATATGGAAAGTAAGGTTGTGGCCGGAGTGGCGCATTCTCGTGATGAAGCGAAATTGACTCTGATCTCTGTTGCCGATCGACCTGGAATTGCCGCGACTATTTTTGGGGCCCTGGGTGAGGCAGGGGTGAACGTCGACATGATTGTGCAGAATATTTCAGAAGAAGGCCGGACCGACATGACTTTTTCATGTCCAACAGATCAAGTGTTCTTTGCCCAGCGTGCGCTGGAGTGTATCAAGCAGGACGGGATCTTGAATTATTCTGAATTGGTTGCAGACACTGACGTGGCAAAAGTGTCAGCGGTTGGAATTGGAATGCGAAGTCACACGGGTGTTGCCGCCAGAATGTTCAAGGTTCTTTCGGAAGAGGGTATAAACATTAAGGTGATCACAACCTCTGAAATCAAGATTTCGGTATTGATTGAGCGAAAATATATGGAACTTGCTGTGCAATCGTTGCATGATGCATTTCACTTGGAGAATGTTGGAGCATCGGCTGTCGAAATGGATACCGGACTCTGTTGAGTATGCCACTTACGTATCATGTGGGTTTGCCATTGGTTGAGTGGACCGCTTTGCTGGTCTTTCCGGATAGGATAAGGGCGTTTTACGGTATGTTCCGGAATGATCGCTTCTATAAGCTGACTTTGTTCAATAAATCACCGCATAACAAAGAGTACGGATTTGCAATATATCTTTAAAGCTGTGTCAGAGATTGTAGATTGAGCAAAGGGCATCGGTGATAAATTCGAGTTGGTGCTTACGAGAGGATCGCATGCAACGTGGTCTTGTAGGGAGGAGGCACACGAATGACGGAGCAAACGGAGACTGAGAGTCGAAAACTGCTGGGCCGTTTGCGTGATGCTATGGCAAGTGCCGTTGAGGGACAGGCACGGCTTGATCGAATTACAGAGCTTATTGCCAGCAGCATGGGGGCTGAAGTTTGCTCGATTTATTTGTTTCGTGATGAAGAAACCTTGGAGCTGTGCGCGACGCAGGGTCTCAATGCCGAAGCGGTCCACAGAACCCGTATGCGACTCGGTGAAGGTTTGGTGGGACGTGTGGCAAAGCGTGGAACGGTCATCAACACCCCTGACGCTCCGTCCGTGCAAGGGTTTCGTTATATGCGGGAAACGGGTGAGGAGATTTACTCGTCTTTTCTCGGGGTTCCTGTTCAAAGATTGGGGGAGAAACTGGGCGTCCTGGTTGTACAGTCAAGAAGCAAACGGGAGTATTCAGCGGACGAGGTTTATGCGCTTGAAGTTGTGGCAATGGTTTTGGCGGAGATGGCGGAACTGGGAGCCTTTCAGGGTGAGGGTGCGGCACTCTCGGCGCGACACAAGAAATCTGTTCTCTTTCGGGGTGGGAGTGGACAAGAGGGTTCGGCCGAGGGTTATGTCTGGTTGCACGAGCCAAGAGTGGTTGTCACCAAACCTATAGCCGATGATCCGCACAACGAGTTCAAGCGTCTCTCAGACGCGGTGGATCAGCTTCGGTTTGATTTAGATCGGATTTTGGAAGCATCAGCGGGAGGTGATAAAGAACAGTTTGAGGTTTTGGAAGCGTATAAGATGTTTGCCTATTCCAAGGGTTGGATGCGGCGCATGCACGAAGATATCAGTCTTGGCTTATCGGCCGAGGCGGCTGTCGAAAAAGAGCAGTCGCAGGCACGGGCCCGTATGGAGCAAGTTCAGGATTCATATTTGCGAGAGCGGTTGAGAGATCTTGACGATCTTTCTAATCGATTGCTGCGGATTTTGACCGGACAAGGTTCTGACTCCGATGGACAGTTTCCTCAAGATCCTATTCTTGTTGCGCGAAATATTGGCCCCGCGGAGCTTTTGGAATATGGTCGATCATTGAAGGGTGTCGTTTTGGAGCAGGGCTCTGTTGGGAGTCATGCGGCCATTGTTGC
>JAPORU010000109.1 GCA_026710045.1 Aestuariivita sp.
TCTTACCGCCTCCTGACCCTAACACAACATCCATGAACCGGAATCCTCAAACCACACCATCCGCCGTGGTGCACTTCAGAGTTGAACGGACGCATAAAAAAGTCCGCCCGATCGCGAAAATCCTCGAATTTTGTCATTTTCTGAGAAATTTTGTTAAAGATGGGATAGGCTTGCGGAACACGGAGTCAAGACGGTGATTCCCCCGAAGAAAAACCGCACGCTTCCGCGCACCTTTGACCGAGACGCCTATCGGGACCGGCACCGGATCGAGAATTTCTTCTGCAAAATCAAGGAGTTCCGGGCGATTGCGACGCGATACGACAAGACCGCATCCAGCTTCGCGGCCGGCATTCATCGGGTTGCAGGGGTCATCGCCGCACGATAGATGTCAACGGACCCTAGCTTCGGAATCAATGACAGCAAAGTTCTTTCCAACAAGTCAAACCTAGCGCAACTTGTCAATGCGACAGTATATGGCTGCATATTTTTTCCTAAGTCATGGGCCTATTACTGGGAAGCGCGAGTGTAGATTATCTTGCGCCAACTGCGCTTGTAACTCCGGACCACTTTACGGAACGGTGGAATATAGACACCAAAAAACCGCCGACTTTCCTTCTTGGATTTTCTGCCACCTGTGTCAATCAAGGATGTCCACCCTGCCTCCCCTCGTCTTGGGTGGCGAACAAGGGTTGGATATATTACGCGGCATCTTTGCTGTGCAATCAGATTTTGCAGACAATCAGGCCAATCCGCAACTTGACGAACTGGAACGGCATTCATGACAAGATATTGTGCCACTTCGTAGGAAAGTACATAACCTCCTGCACCACGACACGGAAGATGCGGTGCGTGCAGATATGACCTGTAATTGTCAAAGAGCGTTCTTGTGCCGCTCCGTTGGACATACCCCATCTTTAACAAAATTTTCGAAAAATTCGTCAAATTTCATTGTTTTTGCGATTTACCGGAATATTTTTTCTTTAATTTCAATAAGTTATAATAAAGCAATTTTTGAAAACTCGTTGTAGTGACCTACGATTCCGTTAACTTATTGAAATATAGAGATAAGTTTGAAGTTTGTAGTGCCATACAGTTTTCTAAATATTTGTTTTTAAAAGATCTTTTTTGCAAAATGTTAAAGATGGGATACGGTCGTTTACGTATATCCAATTGTGTGAAACCCGCATCCTGATAATATTGACCGTTCAGAAAATCCGAAAGCGCTGGCTGTGGAATGACATCATCTTCCAAAACCAGGGTATAAGGGATTCTGTCGACGACAATCTTGCGATAGACATTGATGTGGGATAGAGCGCAGGCAAATTCTGCATCGGACATATGCGCACCGGCGCGTCTTGCGGCCTCACGATCAATCTGTTGTTCAGAATCTTCATTCAGACCCTGTCGGCCGTCCACGGCATCAACAAATTCAAAATTGATTCCCAGATCACTTAAAGCCTTTGAAATCCGGACCCGCCGATCCGTACAATCGGGGAGAGAAATGACACGGCATGGAAGAGTATTCTCACATAATACCCCCCCCCAATGTCTTATTATACATCGGTGATGACGCCCTCATTTAAATTTTGGCAAAGGCATGAACTACGCCGCGCCATTCATTCTGTCGAGAAACAGGTCAATCTCAAAGGAAAGAGTGTAACCGTTCGTTTCAGCGATGACAACCTGTCCATCGACCATTCATTACTTTGTGGACGTTTTGAAGGGAATGAAGGCCAATGTGCGAGCATACCACAAAGTGCGGGGCAATTGAATTTTAGATAGGATGGTACCAAGGGCTTTAGATGTCCTGTATGTCGCAAATCTTTAATTAAAAACGAAAACCCAAATTTGTTGAAGTCGATCAAAATAAATGGCAACAGTACCTTCGGGCTTCGAGCAAGGAATGAAATTCGTAAAAGACATGATCAATTTTAGATCCAACCTATACCATGGGGAGGCAAATACGTGTTCACGGATACTGTGATCCTTCTTTGGTCATCACACCCAATCTTACGATCAACGGCATAAGGAAGATCACGAAATGCTCGCGGGTGTTCGTATTATTGCAATAGTTCTGATCTTCTTGACGATCGTCTACATATGCCTATCGCTCTATATCCGTTCCGTTCAACGGCAGAAATTTCAGACAGCGTGGGAGTTACAAGGTCGACCAGGAACCTGTGAAACTTATATCCGTCAAGAACTTGAAAAACAGGAAAAAGCGATGCGCCGTAAGCTCATACTTGGGGTCTATGTCATTCCATTAACCTTCATTGCCGCGCTCATTTACTTTACCAACTTTGCGTGAAGGAGAAAGAATGGTCAATTTGATTTGGGTCTTGCGAATAATCATTCAGGTCATCTTCTGGACATATGTCGTTGGATTCGTTCACTATACCCTGCCGCAGCACGACATTGTGCGCATCATCAAGACGGAAGTGCGTCGAGTTGATTTGGGCGAAAATTCCTGGTTCTGGGCACAACCGGATGTTGGCCAAGATGTCGGCCGCTCGGATCGTGACATTCGTTTTATCGAGGCCTTCTATGCCAATGATCGTCCGATGGTCTATCGGAATGAAGACACAGGCTGGGGTTGGCCGCCTTACTTTAAATTGAGCAGTGCAAACCTCCAGGCAAGAGCGAATGACATGATCTCTACAAAGGATGATCCACAATGGATCGTCATCCGTCATTACGGTTGGAGAAATGAATTCCTGTCAATTTATCCAAATGCCGTAAATCTTTGGTCCGTGGATGGTCCCGATGTTCGCATTATCCCATGGATAAAGATCGTCCTTTTGACTGCCGTGGCCGCCCTCTGGTTTACCCTATGGACGCGATGGAGACGATTCCGCCGCAATCAACTCGATCCAATATTGGAGGAAATAGGCGATCGATGGGCCGAACTGGGTACAAACAGTGATGGTGGCTTCTTCAAAAGGATCTGGCGATCTCTGTTTGCACGATGAACAAACTGGACCTCTACCATCTTATCCACTCTGAACAACATAACAATCATCCGTTTCCAAAGAGAGATCTGACAACCACGTCATCAAGAAATGATAACGAATATGACCATTGAACGGATAGTAAATCAACAAATAATGGTCTGGTTCAACCAAATCGTAGTTACAACGTTCCCCCAAACCAGAGATCATTTGTCACAGATTGAACGCGCAAAGCCACTGTAATATTGGAAAAACTCTGCGGCAGCAAACCTAGGTTACGCCTTTTCTCTTCACGGGCGCCCAAAGACGTTTATTGGTCAAGTACAATAGCACTGACAGAATTGCCAACAAAAGCACTCCATTGAATCCGGCCTGCTTTCGCGCCATCATTTTGGGCTCTGCCGCCCACATCAAGAAAGCCGCGACATCCTTTGCCATCTGCTCCTCTGTAGCGAGGGTTCCATCCGCATACTCAACGGCATCTTCCCAAAGCGGAGGCGCCATCGAAATATAGCCACCGGAAAATGTCTCATTCTCATACAGAATCGCGCCCGCCTCTTCCTTCTCCTCCCCGGTGTAATGCGTCAGAAGCGATGCAATATATTCAGCACCACCCGTACCTTTGAACAATTGATTCAATCCGAGACCATAGGGACCATGGAAGCCCGCCCGAGCTTTTGCCATCACGGAAAGATCGGGAGCGGTCTCAAGCGCAGAGTCTGGAAAAGGATCGCTCGGCTTTCTCGCTCTATAATCGTCAATGACGGGATCATAAATCTCCAGATCTGACGCATAAGCTCTGACCTGCTCGTCAGGAAGTCCCAAACCATCGGGGTCAGCGAGGGTACGAAGCGGAACATACTTCAATCCATGACACGACGCACAAACCTCATTATAAACCTGAAAGCCTCGCTGCAGTTGATTTTGATCATAGGTGCCAAACGGCCCTTCAAATGAGAACTCATAATCCTCAACATACCCCTCCCCTCCAGCCGCAAATGCCGTGGCGACCGACAATGTGAGAATCACAAGCGAACACAGTGTGACATTCTTAATCATGGCAGCTTCCATCCTCTCTTATTCAGCGGGACTGGGGATTGGCGTTCCCTCTGGAGCTGAATCGGAACGGCGCTCCGGATAATGCGCGTTGAAATCGTCTTCTATCGTTTCCGGCTGTTGATCCGGCTTCTCAATCACACCAAGCAGTGGCAAAATAACAAGGAAAAAAATAAACCAGTAAGCGGATCCGAGAAGAGCAATATATGGATAGATCCCCTCAGCCGGTCGTGCTCCAACCCAGGTCAAGACGACAAAATTTATAATGAACAACCAAAACCACCATTTAAACATTGGACGGAATCGACCAGACCGCACACTCGACGTATCAAGCCATGGCGCCAGTGCCATAACAACAATCGAGCCGAACATTGCCAAGACACCAAAGAACTTTGCGTCAATAATTCCACCAGTCAACCAACTTACGGCGATCACAACCCAAACATCACCATCGAACGCTCTCAAGATCGCATAAAAAGGAAGAAAATACCATTCCGGTACAATGTGAGCCGGGGTGACCAGTGGATTGGCCTCAATATAATTGTCAGGATGACCAAGATAGTTTGGCATAAACCCGACAACAGCCCAAAACCCTACCAAAATAACCGCTAACGCAAAGACATCCTTGATAACAAAATAAGGCCAGAAGGGCAGCGTATCCCGCGCAGCCTCCTCTTTCGATTTACGTCGCACCTCAACTCCTATTGGGTTGTTGTTACCCGTCGTATGAAAAGCCCAAACATGTACAATGACCAATCCAAAAATGATAAACGGTAACAGATAATGCAATGAGAAAAAGCGATTCAGAGCGGCATTATCAACAGCGGGGCCACCGAGTAACCAAGTTTGAACGGAATCGCCGATAAAAGGAATGGCACCGAACAAACCGGTGATCACCGTTGCTCCCCAAAATGACATTTGTCCCCATGGAAGCACATAACCCATAAAGGCCGTTCCCATCATCATCAGATAAATCAGCATCCCGATAATCCATGTGATTTCGCGTGGTGCCTTGTAGGAACCGTAATATAGACCGCGAAAGATGTGCAGATAAACGGCAAGAAAAAAGAGAGAAGCACCATTCATATGAAGATAGCGTAACATATGACCACCATTTACGTTTCGCATAATATGTTCAATGGACGCAAAGGCCATATCGGTATGCGGCGTATAATGCATGACCAACACAACTCCTGTGACGATCTGCAAAACCAGGCAGAACATAAGGACAATTCCCCAGATCCACATCCAGTTGAGGTTCTTGGGGGTGGGAATCGTCATAGTTGAATGAATCAGACCAATGACCGGAAGCCGCGTATGGAGCCAATTCTCGAGTTTCGACTTGGGCACGTAATGGTCGTGGGGAATTCCAGACATCTGCGAGTCTCCTTAACCCAACTTTATCGTTGTTTCGTCAATAAATTCGGCCATTGGCACCGGTAGATTCTCTGGCGCAGGTCCCCGGCGAATACGCCCGGACGTATCGTAGTGCGATCCATGACACGGACAAAACCAACCGTTGAATTCGCCCGCGCCGTCCCCAAGCGGCACACACCCCAGATGCGTACAGACACCAACCATAACAAGCCATTCCCCCGCTTCATCCAGAGCACGATTCTGATCGGTCGCAGGTGCCGTTCCAAGATTTGCATTGCGCGCATCGCCGTCTGGTAGAACGCCGAGATCTGCAGATCGTGCCTCGTCAATCTCGGTTTGAGTGCGACGCCGGATAAAGACGGGTTTACCCAGAAACTTCACACTAATCTGCGTACCCGGTTCTACGTCGCTGACATCAACACGAATAGAAGAGAGGGCTTGCACATCCGCTGACGGGTTCATCTGGTGAACGAGAGGCCAGACAACTGCTCCCGACGTTACCGCACCAACACCCGCCGTTGCATAGTAAAGAAAATCTCTTCGATCTTGGTCATGGTCATCTGCCTGGATCACTTAAATTTCTCCATTTGATCTACACGAACTCATGCGAGTTCAAGGACTTTCACTAAATTTAAACCAAGTTCAAGGCCCTTAATTTAATCGAAGTCAATTTCGTTCGCTGTGTCAATCTAAGTCAAAGCGGCGCATACGCCATAGTCTGTCGGGTGACATCACACAGATATTCCCGACAACGGTACCGAAACGTAATGCACAACACGTGCAGATCATTACCCTGGAACCCTCGCACAAAAACCGATATACTCTAAATGTCAATTTGCTCAGCAAATCGAGCATTTTCCTGAATATACTGGAATCGAAGTTCAGGCTTTTTCCCCATCAACCTTTGAACCAACTCGTTTGTTTCTTCAGGATGGTCGTCATCAATCGTGACCCGAATAAGTTTTCGTGAGATCGGATCCATCGTTGTTTCTCTGAGGTCTTTTGCGTCCATCTCACCTAAACCCTTAAAGCGCGAAACATCAATTCGACCCTTGCCGCCAAGCCCCATCTTGAGTTTCTCGTCCCGCTCATGTTCATCCAACGCATAGACCCTCTTGGCCCCTTGAGTGAGTCGAAAAAGTGGCGGACAAGCGAGATAGAGATGCCCGGCATCAATCATCGGCCGCATTTGGGTAAAAAAGAATGTCATCAGAAGGGAGGCAATGTGCGCTCCATCGACATCGGCGTCCGTCATGATGATAATTTTCTCGTATCGCAAGTCATCAATATTGAACTTCGTTCCCAGACCAACACCTAAGGCCTGTGCCAGATCAGCAATTTCCGTATTTGAGCCGAGTTTGTTTGCGGCAGCCCCCAGAACATTGAGAATCTTGCCCCTGAGGGGCAGGAGCGCCTGGGTTTTTCGTTGACGGGCCATCTTGGCCGAACCGCCCGCACTGTCCCCCTCGACAATGAACAATTCTGTACCATCTCGAGATGTCTTGGTGCAGTCCACGAGCTTGCCGGGCAATCGTAACTTTTTAGTAGCCGAACTTCGAAGAGTCTCTTTGTCCTGCTTTCGCCGTATCCGTTCCTCGGCCCGCAATATCAAGAAATCCAAAATGGCGCCCGCACTCTTCGTATCAGCGGCAAGCCAATTATCGAAATGGTCACGGACTGAGTTTTCAATGAGTCGTTGCGCCTCGATCGAAGCCAATCGATCTTTTGTCTGACCGACAAACTCGGGGTCCGGAAGGAAACAACTCAACATTGCACAACCACCGGTCATCAGATCTTCCCGCGTGATCTGAACAGCTTTACGATTGTTTGCAAGTTCGCCGTAACTCTTGAGTCCCTTCAGGATCGCAGCCCAAAAACCAGCAATATGCGTACCTCCCTCGGGTGTCGGGATGGTATTACAATAAGACTGCATTGATCCGTCCTTTGACGGAGTCCAATTGATCGCCCATTCAACCTTTCCAGGACTGTCAAATTTCTCTGCAAAGGCAACGGTACCGGCAAACGGTTGCTCTGCATAGGTTGCCACTCCATCCAGAGTTTCATTGAGATAGTCCGACAAACCTCCCGGAAAATGAAATGTCCCGACGCTTGGTGTTTCACCATCGTCAATCTCAGATTTCCAACGAATTTCAACACCTGAAAACAAGAACGCCTTTGACCGTGCCAATCTAAAGAGACGCGCTGGCTTAAATTTATGATGGCCAAAAATCTCTCTATCTGGATGAAAGGTGATGGTCGTTCCTCGACGGTTTTGGGTGCTGCCGATTTCCTGCACCGTACCCAAAGGCTCCCCTCGCGAATATCTTTGTTCATAAACCGTCTTTTCTCGCGCAACTTGTACCGTCAGCAAGTCCGAAAGTGCATTGACCACCGACGCCCCAACTCCGTGCAAACCACCGGACGTCTGATAAACCTTGCCCGAAAATTTGCCTCCCGAATGAAGTGTACAAAAAATAACGTCCAAGGCACTCTGGTCAGGAAATTTGGGATGGGGGTCAATGGGAATACCACGACCATTATCGCAAATCGTCAGAGAATAATCCTCATGGAGCTTGACCTCGATTCGGCTGGCATGACCGGCTACGGCCTCGTCCATGGAATTATCAAGAATTTCCGCAGCCAAGTGATGCAAGGCCCGTTCATCGGTTCCACCGATGTACATCCCCGGTCGTTTACGCACAGGTTCTAATCCCTCAAGGACTTCAATTGAACCTGCGTCATAATTTTGATCATCGTTGGTGAGCATGATGTTGACCGTCCGACTTAATTATTTCTAAGCTCTCGATTGATTCATCATCCTGTCAATAAATCAGAAGCACTGACCGTCATGTGCGCGACCTATTCTTCCATCCCATCTTTTGGACGTTGGAAAACTTTCTCCGCTTCAGCAATGGCATTTTTCCTGGGTTTGTCCGCATCAAGTTTGCCTGCAGACCCACCCAAAGAAAAGGACTCAAGTCTTTCAATGGCGGTTGGAAACTTTGGCTCAGTCGACATTGTCAAGCTTTGTTCGGTTGAAACGAGTTTTCGTCGCTCATCATCGGACATAACCTGACCTTCTTTGGCTTTTCGATCAGCGGCCGCCTGTACGGCAGCATCCAACTCGGATTGCTTCGTCAAACCCAAGGCCACCGGATCGACCGGCTGAATATTCGAAATATTCCAATGGGTACGTTCACGAATCGCAGTAATGGTCGTTTTTGTCGTACCAACGAGCTTTGAAATCTGCCGATCCGTTAATTCAGGATGAAGCTTTACCAACCAAAGAATAGCCGCTGGTCGGTCTTGCCGTTTCGACAGTGGGGTGTAACGTGGTCCTCTACGCTTTTCTTCTCCAATGGTCGCCGGATTCACCTTCAACTGCAACTTATGAAGCGGATCCTTTTCGGCCAACGTGATTTCCTCTTGCGTGAGTTGATTACTCGCAATTGGATCGAATCCTTTAATACCAGAGGCGACATCACCGTCCGCAATGCCTTGAATTTCCAATTCATGCATGTCGACAAAATCGGCAATCTGCTTGAATGTAATTGTTGTGTTATCGACGAGCCATATTGCGGTCGCTTTTGCCATGAGTGGTTTTGACATTGCCATTAGCCTCTTGCCTGGGAAGTTTCATATCACCCAAAATTGACGCGCCCACGTCACGCAACAGATTATCTTTTGGGAAGTTCGGCTGATGTATAGTCAACTCAAGAGAAAATGAAAAGATGGGATAGTGGGCCCTCAGAAATTCACATTAGACGGCCGCATGGTCCACCATCATCGCGAACCGAGAGATCTGCAATATCCTACGTTTATCAACGAAACACACGGGAAAGGCCCGATTTCCAACTCGGAACATCATGGAATGAGAACCGTTGATCCGGTCGTCTTTCGTGCCTCAAGAGCTCGATGTGCATCAGCGATCTCATCCAGCTCAAATCTTTGTTCAATGCATATCGTGACATCCTTCGAGAGGATTTTCTGAAACAATCGTTCCGCCATTTTCTGGCACGTTGAATGATCAGCTATATGAGTAAACAGAGTCGGTCGCGTGATCTTGAGAGAACCCTTTTGAGCGAGCAGTCCAAGATTAACAGGTGGTACCGGCCCGGAGGCATTTCCAAAGCTGATCATCATTCCAAGAGGGCGAAGACAATCGAGAGACTTTTCAAAGGTGGTCGCCCCCACTCCATCCATCACGGCATCGACACCTTTGTTATCGGTCAGTTTCATGACGACACTCACAAAATCATCGATTTGGTAATCGATGCAACCGATTGCGCCACGGTTCACGGCCTGCGTGCATTTCCTTTCCCCACCGGCCGTACCAATAAGCTGAATTCCCTCTGATCTTGCCCATTGACAAGCAATCAAGCCGACACCACCGGCTGCCGCATGAAACAACACCATGTCACCTTCTCGCAACGGTGTCGTCCGATGAAACAAATATTCGACTGTCAATCCCTTGAGCATTGCAGCCGCCGCTGTTTCAAATGCAATGCCATCCGGCAGTGGACACACCTGCGATGCCGGCATAATGCGTGCTTGGCTGTAGGCACCAGGTGGCATGGACGCATAAGCCGCCCGATCACCCACGGCGAGATGCGGCACACCATCTCCGACAGCTTCGATAATTCCAGCAGCTTCCATTCCCAGCGACTGCGGATAATCCAACGGATAAAGCCCGGTCCGGTGATAAATATCGATATAATTTAGACCAATCGCTTCATGTCGAATGCGGACTTCTCCCGACCCTGGTTCCGGTAAATCTACATGAACGAATTCCATTTCCTCGGGACCTCCGGGTCCACGAATGATGACGGATTTAACCATTCTCTGCACCTCTGGGTAAATTTTGACACATCAACCACCAAACACTTTCAACACGATTTTACCAATATGCTCCGAACGTTCCATCGTCGCATGGGCCATGGATGCCTCTTCCAGCAAAAACTCCGAATCAATAATTGGCTTAATGCGTCCCTTATTCAGATACGGCCAAACCGCTTCCCGCACATCTTGAGCGATTCGCGTCTTCGCAATATCAGATTGGGGACGTAAAGTTGATCCGGTTAACGTAAGACGTCGCGTCATGATCTGTGCGAAATTGAGTTCAATCTTGGGGCCCTTCAAAAAAGCAATCTGCACCAATCGTCCATCATCTGCGAGCGCTTTGATGTTACGTGGAATGTAATCTCCGCCGACCATATCGAGAACAAGATTCGCGCCGCCCGCCTTCCTTACAACATCAACGAAATCCTCTTCGCGATAGTTTATGGCACGTTCCGCCCCAAGACCAACGCACGCATCGCATTTGTGTTTTGTTCCAGCCGTGGCAAACACACGCGCACCGAAGAGGGTACCGAGTTGGATCGCGGTTGTTCCAATCCCCGAGGAACCACCGTGCACCAAGAAGATCTCGCCCGCCGTCAATTGCCCACGGGTAAAAACGTTGGAAAATACCGTAAAATACGTCTCGGGCAGACAGGCAGCCTCTCGCAACCCCATTCCTGTGGGAACAGGAAGACAATGGGATGCAGGGGTTGCCACATATTCAGCATATCCGCCTCCCGGAAGCAATCCGCAGACCTTTTCTCCGATCGACCATTCAGAGACACCCGATCCAACCTTTGCGACGACCCCGGAAGCCTCGAGTCCCGGAAGGTCACTTGCCGTCGGCGGAGGAGCATAAGAACCAGCACGCTGCAGAACATCGGGTCTGTTCACACCCGCCCATGCAACCTTAATGACAATTTGCCCATATTGCGGCTCTGGGATCGGCCGTAGGGCTGATAACCGCAAGACCTCGGGTCCACCGGACTGCGTTATTTCGACCGCACGCATTGTTTTCGTCATAACGTCTCATCCTCCTCCTACGGCATCAACAATTCATGGAATGGGTGTAACAAGATAAAATTATAATGAATGGACAATTCCAATTTCGAGCGATAAATCACCGCTCGTTGTCACTAGCAGGTTTGGCAGGGTGGCCAAACAAGAGATTTAGTGTCGCGCATCGTATCGTATCATTTCGGCGCCTTTCTCAGCAATCATAATTGTCGGCGCATTCGTGTTGCCACTGGTAATATTCGGCATAACGCTTGCATCAACAACTCTCAATCCTGCTAATCCGCGAAACTTGAGCCGAGCATCAACCGGAGCGGATTCGTCTGCGCCCATTCGCACCGTACAGGTCGGATGGAATATGGTTGTCCCGATGTCTCCTGCTGCCTTGACGAGTGCATCATCACACACAATATCATCACCGGGTTTCATCTCCTTGGGATTGTACCGTTGCATAGGCGTTTGACCCATAATCTCACGCGCTTGTTTAATGGCCGTCACGGCGACCGAGCGGTCCGCTGGATGCGAAAGATATCGAGGGTTGATTGTCGGTGGACGCATCGGGTCCGGTGAGACAATGTGTACAAATCCGCGACTGAGAGGACGCAAATTGCAGACACTTGTGGTGATGGCCGGAAAATCATGAAGTGGCTCACCAAAAGCGTCAAGTGATAAGGGTTGCACATGATACTGTAAATTCGGTGTTTCAACGTCTGGACCGGAACGGGTAAAGGCACCCAATTGAGAAGGAGCCATTGACATGGGGCCCGCGCGTCGGAAGGCATATTCCAAGGCAATTTTGGTTTTTCCCCAGAGCGAGTGAGACAATGTATTCAGCGTTTTCGCGTGTGAGAGATGCCAACTGCAGCGAAGCTGCAAGTGATCCTGTAGATTTTGACCAACGGCACTCTGATGATGAACAACATTAATTCCCAGATCACTCAGATGTTCACCATCACCGATTCCAGAGACTTGCAATAATTGCGGGGTACCGATTGCCCCTGCGCTCAGAATGACTTCTTTGCCGACTCGAGCCTCTTTTCTTTGCCCAGCACACTCATATTCAACACCTACGACACATTTTTGTTCAAGAATTAACCTTCGAGCGTGAGCATGGGTTTCAATCTTCAGTTTCGGCGCGCGAGCGGACTTAAGGAATGCCGTCGCGGTATTCAACCGCCTTCCATGTTTCTGATTAACACGAAAATAGCCAACACCTTCATTGTCACCGCAATTGAAATCTTGCGTCAATTTCACACCCCATGCGATCGCTGCGTCCGCCCAATGATCCAGAATTTCCCAGCGAAGACGTTGGTGATCCACGTGCCATTCACCGCCTTGGCCATGCCACTCGGATGTCTCATCCGCATCATCTTCCGATTTCCGAAAATACGGCAAGACGTCGCTCCAGCCCCAACCAACCAGCCCCGATTGCCTCCATCGATCATAATCATGGGACTGTCCACGAATATAGAGCATTCCATTGATCGATGAGCACCCACCTAGTAACTTACCTCTCGGATAAAGAAGCGATCGACCATTCAATCCGACATCCGATTCCGTGCGAAACATCCAATCGGTTCTCGGATTCCCGATACAATAAAGATATCCAAATGGAATATGCACCCAGAGATAACGGTCCGACCCTCCCGCTTCGAGCAAAAGAACTTTGTGCCCGTCTTCACCAAGTCGTTTGGCGAGCACACAACCGGCGCTTCCGGCTCCAACAATGATAAAGTCCCATTCCATATACGCAGATCATCTCCTAACTGTTATATGACGTTCAAATTTGCTATTCCCATCGGATATAGATCTACGCCGGCGCATACCGCTTCAATACAAAAAGTACGCATAAGTTCTACCCAACTTTATCGGGCTTCTTCATCTGCGCAAGCCCTGATTGAGCCCCTCCCAATTTCAGAACCTGAAATCAAAGAATACCCAAGCAGCCTAAATCTCGAAAAAACGAAGGTTTGTCATTTCAGGGATTGATCCTCTAATCAAAATGCCGCCGCCCAAGATGTCCTATCCAGTGATCAAGACGATGTCGGGTCGACTCATGAACGATAACTGAATTGCATTTACCAGATGTTTGAAAATACTAAGGTTTAAAAGTTTCGAATATCATGGAGGTATCAATGGTCGATTTATCCAACTTTCCAGTTACCGAGAAGTGGCCCGCGTCACGTCCCGATGTCATCCAACTCTATTCCTTTCCGACACCGAATGGAGTCAAGGTCTCAATCGCACTTGAAGAAATGGGACTGGATTACGAGGTTCATAAGGTCACTTTGTCTGATTCGGACGTCAAGAGTCCGAGCTTCCTATCCTTGAACCCTAACAACAAGATTCCCGCCCTGATCGATCCAAACGGACCAAATGATACACCGATTGGTTTGTTCGAAAGCGGTGCCATATTAATGTATCTCGCGGAAAAGACAGATCAATTTCTTGGTTCATCGCCGCAGAACCGATTGAAAATTATTCAATGGCTTATGTTCCAGATGGGTGGTCTAGGTCCAATGTTTGGTCAATTAGGCTACTTCCATAAATTTGCAGGTCGTGAAATCACAGATATCAGGCCACGGCAAAGATATATTGACGAGGCAAAAAGACTGATGGCGGTTCTGGAACAAGAACTAACCGGAAAAGACTGGATTGCAGAACAATATTCGATTGCGGATATGGCCATTGCACCATGGTTGAGGGCTCTCGACTTTTATGATGCAAGACAAATTCTTGACTGGGGCAGCTACACGAATTTGGTCCGCTATCTCGACCGGTTTCTCGCGCGACCCGCGGTCCAAAAGGGCCTTGTAACGCCATCCCGCGATTAAATTTGTTCCATGCAGACACAGTTATATCCGGAGGAGAGTGCACACTCTGGATTGCATCCATTCAGCGGGTTGCCCCGTACCTGTCTCAAACGGGACAGATCACCTTCGATTTGACCGATCGACAGGGAATATAAGGCTCCTTCTAGTCGAGGTAACCGGCAAGCCAATAACGCAACAAATCACGGGCAATTGCACCTTCGCGTGCCGGTTTGATCTCTGGGATTTCACCGGCGAACGCGCGCAGCAAGTCGTCCTTCGTAATCCAAAGCGCATCCTCGATTTCTGTCCTATCAATATTTATATCCTTGGTAAGCGCCTCGCCATGACAGCCAAACATCAGAGAGGCCGGGAAAGGCCAAGGTTGACTGGCAAGATATCTTACCGACCCGATTTTGACTCCAACCTCCTCAAAAACCTCTCGACGCACCGCACCCTCAAGTGTCTCACCGGGTTCAATAAATCCAGCGAGAAGCGAGTACATTCCCTTTGGCCAAAAGAATGATCGACCAAGAAGAACAGCAGATCCGTAAGTAACCAGCATGATTGCGACCGGATCAGCCCTTGGAAAAGAACGGGTTCCACAGCTTGAACACATACGCTGCCAACCTGCCATCTCCGGCTTATTTTTTGAACCGCAGTTGGGGCAAAACCCATGCGTTTGATGCCACCCGATGAGAGCCTTACCGATTGCCGCCACTTCAGCGTGAGTCGGCGAGAGGCATGTCATGACCTTTCGCAATTCGACGAAGGCATAATCGTCTGGTAATGTGGGATGACGATATTCGGTAGGGTCGTAGAATTGATGCAACTGATGTTCATCGAAATCTTCAGGTTGCCAAGACGAACAATTAAACGCGACGTAGAGAGTATCATGGCGATCACGGCCCAGAAAAGCGGTTGATCTAGTTTCATGGGGTTCAGTTCGGAAGAGGGGATGATCGGCCGTGACGAATCCCAGTTCATTGAGGACTTGTCCGCGAAAAAGAGGTTTTCCACGCCATATAGGAAGATAGTTCACGCGCGAATCTTGAATGAGTTTGGATAACGTATCGTTGTCGGCCCGCAAGTGAGCGAGGCGATCAAGAGTGCCCGCCCCAAAGGTGACGGTTTGCAAAAGTTTCACGTGAGTTCCTTCTCTAAGGATCATTCCAGACTCCAAAAATGAGCAGACATTGATGGTCAGAATTTAATACAGAAAAAGAATAACTCAAAGTATGACGCCCCCAAAAAAGAGATCCCACTCTCAAAAGGCCCGGGCGCTTCATGGATACTCCACATATTCATGACGACTATCCAGGCTCAATCATCGGCGGAACCGACATCGCAATTTTAGTGCGGGCGAAAGTGTGTAATGCAATGCGCGATCATCTGTTGTGGTTTTTGTCCCCAGACGTGCACGCCGGATTTATCTCCGCCCATGACGGTCAACCTGGTTTGTAGTGCGCTTGGCCAGATGACACGGCAAACAAGGCCCGCCGCGACTTTTATCACAACTCGATCAAGACTTTGCTTCAATCGACAATGCGGCCACGCGATAACGGCAATATTAGGTTCCAGACCGACGTTTTCGATCTATCGGCACAACGTGCTGGCCCAAAAGGGAAACGACATGACAGTCGCGCAAACCGTGACTGAAATGTACCAAGCCAGCCATAGCACATAACACGAATTCAGGCGAAGAGCAGCCTTCAACCCTGCACAACCGTTTGCTGCTGCATCCCAGTCCTTCGATACTCAGCACCATCTTGTCCCCCTCTTTAAAGATGGGCAGGTTCAGGCTTCATCCCCATACCCACACCCGAAGGCGTGCCGGTCGCGATGATATCACCCGGCTGAAACAACATGAACTGGGGAAAATAGGTGACCACATGGGCAACACTGTAAACCATCGTCTCGGTCCGATCATCCTGCATGCGTTGGCCATTGACATCCAAGTACATTGCCAAGTCCTGCGGATCGGGCACCTCGTCTCGGCTGACAAGCCAGGGGCCAATCGGTCCAAAGGTGTCAGCGGATTTGCCCTTGATCGACTGACCTTCCCGTTGGATTTGAAAGTCCCGCTCGGAAATATCGTTGATCACGCAATAGCCCGCGAAATAATCCAGCGCATTTACCTCATCGATGTATTTGGCCTCCTTTCCAATCACCACGCTCGACTTCTCAATCCATTGCAGTGGAACCACGGGGAATCTCAATATTATCATTGGAACCGCAAATCACGCTGGTGGCCTTGGCAAAGATTACAGGCTCGGACGGAACGGACAAACCGCTTTCCGCAGCGTGGTCAGAGTAATTAAGGCCGACTCAAATAAACTTACCGACCTCTGAAACACAGGGACCGTAGCGATCAACCTCGACCTTCAGCAGTAGAGACAGATCCAGCGCAGTGATCTTGGCAAGGCCCTCATCACCCAGTATGTCCCCTGTCGCTCACATGCCCGGACAGATCTCGTATAATGCCCTCAGCAAGACACCGGGGTCCGGAGAGAAGTTCGGTGGTGCACTTCGCTGTTGAATCGGTGGTTATAAAGTCGGCGGCAATGGATTTCGTAAGCCCGATGACGGCCGCCTTTGAGGCGCAATAGGCAAATCGGGTCAGTACACCTTTCATGGAAGAGGCCACCGACGACATGTTAATGATCGATCCTCTGCCCTTGTCTAACATGTCGGGGATCACGGCTTTGCACATCCGGTGCTGGCCTTAACGTTCAAGTCAAAGTAAAATCCCACTCCTCCTTAGTAAAATCAAGGATACTGCCCGCATCAACAAATCCAGCACAGTTAAACAGCACACCCAACGAACCGGTTCGTATCAGAAAAGTGGTAAGTTTTTCGGAGTCCATAACATCTAGCTTCAACGCGATGATCCCTTCGACGGTATCCAGTTCCGCCAGAGCTACCGTGTTAACCCATCTTTAACATTTTGCAAAAAAGATCTTTTAAAAACAAATATTTAGAAAACT
>JAPORU010000038.1 GCA_026710045.1 Aestuariivita sp.
AGTTTTCTAAATATTTGTTTTTAAAAGATCTTTTTTGCAAAATGTTAAAGATGGGCTGGCCGTGCTCTTGGAATTTAGTGCTCGCACAACTGGCGAACCGGCCAACCGCCATAAGATCACCTGCGATATCGCAGAAGCGATTATAGACCTGCAGACGCCAATCGCCAATCCACGCGTCATGCGGGTGGAGCGCACTTTCTGGGAGAAGGCCACTGCCATTCATGCTTATTGCTTGAGGGGCGCGTTTCGCGGAGGTGATTGACTATGCCTGGCATTGGTATGATCTTGACTGCCTTGATCACTCCGACATAACCGCTAATGCGATCTTTGATCGCGACCTCGCCGAAGATGTGGCGAGTCACAAGCAGCATTTCTTTCGAGAAATTGATCGCGACGGTAATGTCATCGACTACCAGGTTGCGGTGTCCGGGGCATTGTGCCTCATACCGTCTGGGGAGGTACTTGACGCTTTTGGCAACGATTATTGGCAAATGCTTGACGTTGGCCTCTTTCAATCGGACGCCGTTGGTTTCGGAACCCTGATGGAACGGCTTTCCGACCTTCAGGATCGTGTCAACGAAGCGCACATATAGGGTCGCCTCATTGAAGACCAATGACATCAATGCAGAGGATAGAAGTTCGGATGGGAGAGGGTGGTTTGGAAGTAGAGCTTCACCGGGACACGGCTGAAACAGCGGTCGGTCGCGATCTTCACGAAATCGCGGAGTTCGTCGCGATAAAGGTGCTTCGAAACTTTGCGCACCACTAGGGAGAAGTCCGCGGCAAGTGGCAGGCACCAAGCCGCGACGCATGCGAGGCACACTTCCACTGGTACGGCAATGTGATCAATATCGCTTCCTGAAACGCGTGGCAGAGGAAACCGAAGCCGCAGTGGTGATGATCTCGGGTAACCACGACCTGGCGACCGGATTGAGGCAATGTCTGTCTTCTTCACTGCGTTGCGAGTGCTGGTGCGTGGAATCGTCGACGTGGTCGAAACTCCGCTTGCACTACGTGACGAACATGGCAAGACCGCTTTTTTCGCGTTGCCCTTTTCTTATGAATACGCCGCGCGGGAGGTACTTGAGGATGAAACAATCAGCGCGCCAGCAGATGTCATCGTAGCCCAGATGTCTGCAGCGAAGGCGCAGGTGCCTGAAGGCGCGCGCTGGGTCGTCGCCCATGCCTTAGTTGCGGGCGGTGCGGACGGCGAGGCGGAGCGCGCCCTTACTCGGGTGGGCAGAATCGAAAGGGAATAAACGATCGGTAAAGGTTTGATAGGACAATGTGGCATACAGGGATACATACGTGTCATTCGCATACAATCCCGTCACCGTCACCATCTCGCATGTATGGGTAGGCCGGATGGCTGCTTGGAACAGGTGCAATTCCATGGCGTCGGGCCTCTTTGCAGGTAATGCGACCATTTCGATTGTCGTCATATTTTTCCAACACGTCGAAACGATCCGTATTATCGCCATGAATGGCAGGGGCAGATACTTGGATCCGGCACGTTAGAGGTTCCATTCTTGTGTTGCTGCAACGCGAGAGGACAGCTTCGAGGGTTCGTGCTTCACGGGCATCGATTGTCAGATTATAAGCTTGACGCACTTCCACGATGCGTCCCGCAAACCAACATTGATTGAACCCCGGTAACCATTCACCGGCGTCATGCCCAATTTTGTCATGTCTGTTGACGTTTGGTGACGCGAGAGTGAGATTACGCATGTCGTTTGCAAACTGTCTTCGTATGTCACGACTTTGAGCACAAAGGCCTGAATCGTGCGCTTCGCTTGTAGCCACGATATGTTCAATGTCTGTTTGGGACGTGGAATCAAAGCATGTCTTAGTATAAGGTCCGTAAATTGCACCGATTTGATGAACAATGCGCTTTTCAACGGATTGGGAGTATCGATAATCGGACTTGCGGTCATAAGGCGCGCAACGGTGTTCCGGAGCAATTGTGAGTCCGCGCCATGTTTCGCTGGCCGCGTTTGAACAAAGGCAGGAGGAGAAAATGAGAACGGAAAGGCGCACGATCCGGGAGGTCAATCGTCCCTGATGATGAACCGCGTTTGCGAACTGTGATGGCTGGATTTGCATTGGTTGCGATTGGTGTTGCGAATGAGTTTCAACAGACCCCTCTTTATTCGGTACACTGCAGTGATCTGGATATAAGACGGTTCTTAAACGGGAATTTCCGTGGAACAGAAGGAGTGAGCGACCGAATAAAGTGGAGAATGTGCTGAGTGCTGTATCATGAGTCGACGTGATTCGAGAAATTTCGTGTCAACCTCTACATAAGTTGGTATTGGAGAGTAAAGTTACGAGCAAGGTAAATCGATGTCTATTTGGTTGCGCATATCTCAGGCACTCTCAGCTCTGGCTCAAGGGGAAAGCTTAGCGACAATATTTGAAAAGCTTCGCTCGCCGCCACAACGCAGTGTTGCTTTTGCCATTGCCGTTATTGCGCTTGGGGCAAAAATGGCGAAGGCTGACGGTCTTGTCACCCGTGATGAAGTGACGGCGTTTCGAGAAGTTTTTGACATTCGCCGCGAAGATGAAGCGGGTGCTGCTCGGGTCTTCAATTTGGCACGACAAGATGTTGCCGGATATAGAGATTATGCTTCTCAGATCGCGCGAATGTTTCGTGATGATCCACAAACATTGGTCGATTTGTTGGAAGGGTTGTTTCACATTGCGATGGCGGATGGATTTTACCATCCGGGTGAAGATGATTTTTTGCAAAATGTTGCGGAGATCTTCGGTCTTTCAAGTTCGGTATTTCAGGCGCTCCGAATGCGATTTGTGCCGGATGTCGTTCCGGATCCGTATACGGTCCTCGGCGTTTCGCCGAATATGCCAATCGAAGACATTCGCGCGGTTTGGCGACAGCTCATCAAGGACAATCATCCCGATCGAATGATGGCACGTGGCGTGCCTGAAGAGGCGATCCAGTTGGCAAAAAAGCGTGTAATTGACATCCATCAGGCCTGGGAGGCCATTCGCGATGCGCCGTCGCGTTTGGTGTGAACTTTCGGGGCGTGCGTAATGCCCTCTTGATCAATCGCCATTTCTACGTGGGTGGACAAGTATGGAAGGATGCATGGGGATCTCGGCACAGCATACCTGATATTTATCCGTATCAAGGACACCGGTCGATGTGCGGAGCAGGAATATGTAAAGGTCGTGGCCCGCGTCCAGACAGGATGTCCGTTATATCCATGATGTAGGTATTTGTGATGCCATGATCTCTACAGGATGTGAACGTATTTGATACTTCCTGCGCGAGGGCTACTGTCTCCTCGGCGGTGAAAGAGCGGGAGATCATGACATAGTTCACGGCCTTTTTCCACTTCTCGCGAAAATGCGCTTTGGTTAAGGCGTCGCCGATCGAGAGCGGTCGCAAAAGGGCGTTCAAGCGCTCGATATCGTTTCGGATCGTGCTTGGTGGGCGTCCATCCTTGTTCTTTCGTACTTGATAGAATGCGCGGGCGTTCCGCTTGACGGATCCGACCCAAAAGTGACGATCACCATCATGGTTCGTTGGAGAGGTCGGATGCCTCTGATGGTGAATAAGAAGAATGTCGAGATCGCCCCTTACCTCTTCTCTCTCCAGACCTATGTAAATGCGTGTGCGTCCAGCCTGTCCCGAGGGCAGGACATTCGTACCGATCTCAAAGAGATGACGAAGACCTGCGGCGGCGAAGGTCTCAAGGCCATATCCCTCAAGACTTCGTACGGCGGCGACACGATCGAGTTCAAGAACATCTTTTTCACCTTCCTCAACGTGAGCGATATTCGTAAACGGTTCCAGTCCCTTTATCTGAAACCGTGTGAAGTTGTCCGACACATACCATTTGACCTTGTCCTCTGAATCAAGTGGCGCACGGGAATTCAGTAAACCAAGATGTGCACTCCCGAGACGTCGATCGATCGCGTCATAGATATACTTTTCGATGGCTTTATTGTTTACCGGTTTGTCCGGTTGCTTTGATTTCAATGCGGATTGAAACAAGATAAGAGAAGGGTCTTTTTTTGTCTTTTGCCTCCCAAGGGCGTCCGAAATATCGCGCCCCTCTGGTTTTTCGGCCAACCAACGAATAAGTTCTACATCAGGTGACTTCAATTGGACCTCCATCTGGTCTTTGAATTCTCCGCCAGGAGATGTCCGATAGACTTCCTCCATCTCCAGGAACTGGCGTGTCCATTCGGCGTTGTCCCGTATCTGCACGAAATCACTCAGATGGTCTTCTTCCCAAAATCGCTCCCAATGCCCGGGTAGTCCATTGTAGGTGGTCCAAAGAGTGAGGAGTCGATCAGGGTTTTGATCCCATTTCTGATCCTGCGCCATTTCCTTGAACTCGGCAAAGGTCCATGGTTTCACATGGTGGAAATGGTTGACCCGCCCGAACATCGGCGCCATGGGGTGCTTGAACATCTCTACCAGCCGCTGTTGTTCTGATCCCATTACGATGAGACGGGGCTGCCAATTCTCGGGGCGCTTGCGGCCGGGTATACGCAGATCGTCGATGAGATGTTGAAAATTCGATTCTAATCCTCCTGATTCGTCTAGTCGTATCCGTTGGAATTCATCGATGATCAGGATGTGTCCCTTCTCAAGAATATGATGCGCGATTTTTGCAACATCGGTATGCGTGTCCTCATGCGGGATATAGTCATCAAGGAGAGATGAATCGGTTCTCTGGATGGCATCCCGAAGATCGGAATCGAATCGATGGCGAAGTCCAACGGGTGCACCCAGGGAACAGAAGATGATTTTTTGTGGATTCGACGGTCTTGGAGTATTGTATTTAAAGTGGGTGAGAAGGGCGGTCTTGCCAACATATCGTCGACCATAAATCGCCAAAGAGGAAAATCGGGTCCGAGCGTTTACGAATCGGTCAACGACCTGAAGGTCCGGTTTACGTCCGTAGAATTTCCAGATTTTTCTCATATCAATCTCACATGGTGTCACAATCCAGGATTTTGGATTCTGTATGATTTTCAGTGATTTTGGAGTATTTTGGCGTCGAACCGTCTTCTGGACATTGGTCCAATTTAACGATGAACCTTCCTTTGCACAATGCTGTAAGATCGTCGAAATACGTGAGAGCTGAAGATGAACATGAGCGTTTTAACGAACTGCAAAATTTGGGAATAATCGGACTGTTATGGTCCTATTATGGTTGTTGTGCGCATCATATCAGGATTGGGTCTGTTGCTCCCGCATGGTTGTGACGCTGACACGCGCATCGAGTGAGCTGGCCAGAGATAGAAGTCGCGCTTCGGCGACCTCTCCGTAGAGCGCAGTCGCCGCTTTTTGAATACGTAATTCGAGTATTTTCTTCTTGGGATACCAACGCAATGCTCCGAGGGGGATATCGGGTTGCATTGAAAACATGGCACCAAACCGCATCGCCTTTCCGAGGACTTCGGCTTCCAGTTGCCTGTTGGAATCAAGCAGGTCGGATAGTTCATCAAAGCGTGTACCTTCACGCCGATTCCGGTACCGATGGAACAAGGCGAGGCCCAAATAAACTCTTTCAGAATGCTTAAGGCCACCCAAGTTTGCCCGCGTTGCATTATCAAAGCAGGTTTCTGCACGGTAGTTGGGGTGCGCACGCCAACTGACATCGTGAAGCAAGCAGGCTGCCTTGATGAGACGCAGTTGGGTGGGCGGTGCATTTCGAAAAAGAGGCAACACGAATTGGTACAGTACGCGTCCAAAGCCGGGTACGCGTGCATCCTTTGACTCTGCAAATCGGCACGCCTCGATCAAGGGATCGCGGTCGCGCAATTGTGCTGGCATTTGTTCATACAGCATACCCTCACGAATTCCATAACTGGAAATCGCGATATCCTTTGGTCGAAAGGTGCGGATCATCCGCTTGAGTATGTCAATTGCATAAGGAACCAGTGAAAGTCTGGTCACGGAAATTCCGCATATCATCCGAAGGTTTTCAATGTCGTGACTGGTGATGAATTCTGCTGTCGCTGACACGGATTTGGCTGACATACGATACTCATGCAGGACGTGCAGGGGATATCCGCGCCGTTCCATGTCGATACGCGCGATTGCTCGCCACGAGCCGCCGACAAGAAACAAACGGTCCCTTTGTCTGCCCATACTCAGAGCCAGGTTTTCAATGCTGTCCTTGATGTAGGACTTTCGGCCCTTTTTGCCTCCCTTCATTCCCTGCAACTTCAGAGGCCCGAGATTCGAGGATGTGCGTCGACCAACTTGTCCGTCCCGGATTTCGGCCAATTCCATGGAGGAACCACCGAGGTCACACACCAACCCGAAAGATCCCGGCCATCCTAACAAGACGCCTTGGGCGGAAAGTCGGGCTTCCTCTTCACCGCCGATGATCCAAAGATCAAGTTCCGTTTCACGTTTCACTCTGTCACGGAATGCCTCTCCGTCAATGGCGTCACGAACCGCAGCGGTCCCGATGGCGGTCAAATTCGTCAATTTCATTCCGATGGCAAGGAGTTGGAATCTCTTGATCGCTGCGAGCGCGCGACTACAGCCTTCTGGATTCAGATAACCGGTTTTGGTCATTCCGGCGCCCAATCCGCACATTATTTTTTCGTTAAAGAAATAGGCTGGACTTCGAGCCGCGCCATTAAAGACCACCATACGAACGGAGTTTGATCCGACATCAATGACACCAACCCGTGACAACGCTCGAACAGAGGGATCATCAAATAATGGGTGCCCAAACGGTTCCCAGTCGCGTGATGTTTCGTACGTCAAATTGAAAGCAAACCTGGTTGGTTGAGTTTCACTCAGTGGGTGTCGTGCGTGAACGGGTTTAAGTGTCGGTGTGGGTCAGTTTTGGTACATCGGATGCTCCCGCAGAGCCACGTCCCGACAATGATGGGTTTTCCATAAAGAAACGATGGCAATTGAAGGCGAATTCTCCTTTCTTGATCGGGAGGCGCTGAAAGGAACCATCGGGGGACATAACCCAACTTTGGGCAACATCGGCAAGATTGGCCGCCATGATTTGGCTGACAATCTGGGCCTTGACTGTTGCATTATGAATTTCAACCAGCGTCTCCACCCGGCGATTGAGGTTGCGTCCCATCCAGTCGGCAGACGATATGAAGACACGGGCCTTTTTTGAGGGCAGTCCAAATCCGTTCCCAAAGCAGACGATCCGTGAGTGCTCTAAGAATCGTCCCACAATAGATTTGACTCGAATGTTTTCACTCATTCCCTTTATTCCAGGACGTAAGCCGCATATTCCACGAATGACAAGACTGATTTCCACCCCAGCCTGGCTTGCTTCATAGAGTGCATCAATAACGGCGTGATCAATCAACGAGTTCATTTTTGCCCAGATTTTAGCCGGTCGACCCTGCTGAGAGTGCTGTATTTCGACCCGAATCAGTTTGATCAATTGCGGCTTGAGTGAGAGAGGTGAAATCGTCAGGTTTTCGAGACTGTTCGGCTTCGCGTAACCAGACAGATAATTGAAGACCTTTGTCGCATCTCGGCCCAATACAGGATCGCAAGTGAAGAAGCTGAGATCGGTATAGATGCGAGCGGTAATGGGATGATAATTTCCGGTTCCGTAATGCGTATAGGTCACGAGATTGCCACCCTCGCGTCTTACAACCGTTGAGATTTTTGCATGTGTCTTGAGATCCATAAATCCGTAGACAACATGCGCACCGGCTCGCTCCAATCGTCGTGATTGACGAATATTCGCCGCTTCGTCAAATCGGGCTTTCAACTCAACGAGAGCCGTTACGGACTTGCCATCCTCGGCTGCTTCACAGAGAGCTTCGACGATCGGAGATTCATTCGATGTCCGATAGAGAGTTTGCTTGATGGCAACGACGTCGGGATCACGGGCCGCTTGTTGCAGGAACCGAATGACCAAGTCAAAGGTTTCGTAGGGATGTTGTAGAAGCATGTCCTTTTGACGAATAGCGGCAAAGATATCACCATCATGATCCTGTACACGTTCGGGCACACGTGGTGAAAAGGGTGGCCATTGAAGATCAGGTCTTTGATCAAGTACAAGTTCACCAAGGTCGGCCAGTCCGATCATACCATTGATCTCGACCATTTCATCGTCGTTAACCTGTAATTGGCGTTGAACAAGCGATTTGAGTTTTGGAGGGGCACCAAGGGAAAAGGTCATTCGGACGACTTCGCCGCGGCGGCGACGCTTGAGAGCGACTTCGAATTCGCGAACCAGGTCTTCGGCTTCGTCTTCAACTTCAAGGTCACTGTTCCGTAACACGCGAAAGGCAAAGTGCGCCTTCGCTCTGTAACCTGGAAACAGGTGATCAATTTTGACCAGGAGCAAGTCCTCAAGCGGTAGGAAGCGATATTGACCTGTTTTGGAGGGCAGTTGAACAAAGCGATTCACTTGAGCGGGAATCGGTAATAGAGCTTGTAGTGGACGTTTGTCCCGCTTTCGTTCGAGTTGTAAAACAAGTGAAAAGGCGCCGTTGGGTAAGAACGGAAATGGATGGGCAGGATCGATCGCGAGAGGCGATACCACAGCAAAAACCTGATGTAAGAAAAAGTCATCAAGAAAATCTTGATCCTTTTCAGTAAGTCTCTCTGCCTGCAAAATTGCAATAGCTTCCCGTTCCATGTCAGCGGTAAGCGTTGACAGAACTTCTTGCTGTTTTGCCATCAGCTTTCGAGCATCTTCATTGATTTTGACAAGTTGCTCTGCTGCGGTCATGCCGTCGATGGCCGGGGTAAAGTTTCCAGCGTGTGCAAGTTCGCGTAATCCGGCGACACGGACTGTAAAGAATTCATCGAGATTTGCCGCTGAAATTGACAAAAATCGCAATCGTTCCAAGAGCGGTACACGGCTGTTTTTAGCTTCCTCGAGCACCCGCCAATTGAAACCCAACCAACTCAACTCGCGATTGAAAAATCGTGCGGGACCCTGTTGATCAAGGCGATCGAATTCGGTGGCCGCAGGGAATGGAGATTTTAGGAAATCTGCATGATTCATGGGAATTATCGGGTGTGTGCCGTAAATGATGTCGTTAACGGGTGGGATCGTTATTCCACTGGGTTTCGGTGTTCTGGATAAATCATCTCAAGACCTCAATAGGGTTATTTCACATCATGCGGATGATGACGGATGCCTTTCGCACACAATCAAGTTTGACGTGTTTGTTCGTGTCATGTGTGTTCATTTTCGGCAAGAACATCACGTGCGAGGGATCGTGTGACGTTGCGTCGCTGAGCTAGTGATGCATGATCAATGTCCTTCACGATCTGACGCGCAGCATTGATGGAGCGTTCCATATGGGTAACAAGATATGGAATGACATCCGTTTTGGGAATGATTTGACGGTCGTGAAAGAGTTTGCCTAAAATGGCCGACAACAAGAGATCGTCGGGTTCTTCGAGTGTTGCACTTGGAAACGATTCGATGCGACTTTGTAAATCAGGCAAGCTCAGCCCCCATCTCTTTATGGATTCTTGACCTGTTACCAAGAGTCTTTGCCCAAACTCAAAGGTTAAGTTGTGTAAATGAAACAAGTTTCTTTGTGCGTCCATATCTGTTGCGATTTGTGGAACATTCTCGACGGCAATGGCTTGCAGTGATAGATTCGGAATATCATAGTCGGCAATGTCGTGAGCTTGGATGATCCGGGCATTGAACTTCGTGGCCCAAATATGGGCAAGATGTGTTTTTCCACAGCCGCGGGGGCCCGAGATTGCCAGCCGTCTGTCATCACTCTCTAGAACGTCATCAATTAACGCAAAGGCAACCTTGTTTGATGTCGAGATATAGAAGTCTTCGCGCTTGAAGGCTGCTTGATGAGGGATGTCAAAGGTTAATTGCCGAGACATCACGGAGTGTTGTCCTTTGATAGACCACGATACAGACGGCCCTTGATATATTGCGTCAATCCAAAGTTTAAGAGGACGCCAATGGACGCGGCAACGGGTACGGCAATCAGGAGGCCGATGAATCCGAATAAGGCTCCGAATACACTGAGGGCAATAAGCAGCCAAACGGGATGGAGACCGATAGAATTTCCGACAAGTTTGGGGGTGAGAATGTTGCCCTCTACGATCTGACCGACAACAAAAACTCCCGCGACAAGGCCCAATGATACCCAGTCTCCCCAAAATTGGAATAGACCGAGTCCGATTGCGAGCGCGCCGCCAAGCAAGGCCCCTAAGTACGGAATAAAGGTGATGAGGCCGGCGACAAATCCAATCACCAATCCGAATTCAAGTCCAACAAGCATCAGCGCAACTGCGTAGTAGGTTCCTAAAACCAAACACACTGTTCCCATTCCACGTACAAATGATGCCATTGTTGAATCGATTTTGCGGGCCAGTTCCCGAATTGTCGGGGCGTGGTCACGTGGTAGGAGCGCGTCGACCCGAGCAACCAGTCGATCCCAATCCAGTAGCATATAGACAGCGACAACAGGCACGATAATCATGAGAACAAAGAGATTGATCAGAGATGCCGCCGAGTTGAGAATTGGATTAAGGAGTGCATCTCCTCGGTTTTGGATTATGCTTCCGATGGAGAGCAGCGTTTGACGCAGCAACGATGATTCCTCGAGCAACGTTGGAAATTGCGCCGTGAGGAATGCCTGCAGATCGCTAAAGAGTTGTGGTGCGGTATCAAAAAGTTGGGCGGCCTGTGTGATAAGGGTCGGAATCACTAGCAATGCCATGATGACGAAAGCCAATAAGCTCGAAACAAAAATGATCGCGGTCGCAACGGCGCGAGACAAGCCGAGATTTTCGAGTTTGTCAGCAACGGGATCCAGAAAGTAAGCGATCGCACTACCGATCACGAAAGGCATCAGTACATCGCCCAAGAGCCAGAGAACCAATATCAAGATAAGTATGAAGACACCCCAATATTTGAGCTGATCACGAACCGGAAGAGCCATTTATCAATGCTCCTAATTCTTAGTGGACTCACTTGACCACGGATGTGATATCCAGATCATTAAGTAGACTATCACGTCCCAGCAGGAAAATCTCAGTCGATTTGGTGATTATTCTTCTGTGATCGTTTTGGAAAGGGGCCACCTTCCTGAAATTGATCGTCGTTGCATCCAAGGTTTGTCACGTCGCACGGTGAGGTGGCGTGTACGCGCAGCAGTTTGAGCGGTGGTGTGCTGATGATTTGAAATTGATTACCCCACAGCTCTGATCTTTAGGCGATTTTTGATGATGACGTCAAAGGCACGGTAGAATCAACGCACCGCACCATACCCTGGTTGGGACAGGTTGCTTTATTGGAACAGAAACTCCTCCCGTAACGAAGGAACGCGGCGGTAAAGCAAGGTTTCGATCTTGTCTGTGTGATTCGCAATGCTGTGAGTATTCATGTTGATCTATTGACCGCTGAGTGTTTGAAAAACGTAATGTTAGAAATTGTGTGTGGCTTTGTTGTCCGGAATGAGTCGTTCGAGTTGGTAACTTCGGACCGGAATCGATGCAAAACTCAAGAAAATATAGGAAATCATTGGTTGAACAGACCCAACAAAAGAATTCTTCTGGATTTATGTAATAAATTATTGACAATTAAAATTGTCGATTTACACTGACACACACTGTATCCGCATATACACAGTTGGCTGTCTGTGTTGGATCAGTGTGGCACGACGGCAATGAGCGAGAACCGATCAGAAGCCTCAAATGGAGTCAGAAACAGTCTAAGGACACGGAGGAAATAACTATGTCCGATAATGATCCCGATAAGGTCTGGCCGACCGGCTTGACATTGCGGGAAGCTGAAGAAGTGCACAGCTATTTGATCGATGGTACGCGTGTCTTCGGGGTAATTGCGTTGCTTGCGCATGTCCTGGTGGCCGTGACCACGCCTTGGCTGGGTTAGGGGGCTGTCATGAACAACTCAAAAATCTGGCTTGTTGTGAAACCGACTGTTGGTGTGCCGATTTTCCTATCGGCCGTGGCTGTCGGTTCATTTGCTGTGCATGTTGCGGTTCTCTCGAATACCTCTTGGGTTGCGGATTTTCTCAAGGGTGATCCAATGGGCACCGCCGCAGGTATGGCAGCGTTGGAAGATAAGGCAACGACGTCTCACGCATCTTTTGACGCCGAAGCGATGGATGGCAAAGCCGTGCTTGTGACATTGCCTGATGGTACGCAAGCGCGTGCGATCCTGGAAGTCCCGAGAACCGTTGCGTCGGCGGGTTCGAGTCGACTTCCCGATAGCTGATTTCACGGATACTCAAATTCAAAAGTCAAAGGTCTGACCCATGCGAAAGTGTGGGTCGTACCATACCCTTCTCTGGATGTTTTCAGGCTGATCAATGGGATGATCTGCGGAGCGACCAGCCCCTCGTCGATTCTTCAGGAGGCGAAGGAATGTGATGTTTGACTACAGAGCTTTCGCATACAATCAAATTTCGAGGATTGCGCCGCGCTATCTCCCTTTTGCAGATGTTGCGACCGAGGATGTACCTCTCTCGCGACTCCTGCGGCTGTCTCTGTTTCAAGTCACGGTGGGATTGGCTCTTGTCTTGTTGGCGGGCACGTTGAACCGTGTTATGATTGTCGAATTGCAGGTGCCCGCGTCGCTTGTTGCCGGCATGATTGCCCTTCCACTTGTTGTCGCGCCGTTTCGCGCGCTCATCGGCTTCAAATCTGATACCTTCTCATCCGCTCTCGGCTGGCGACGCACACCCTTTATCTGGAAGGGTACAATGTGGCAATTCGGTGGTTTTGCCATCATGCCGTTCGCCCTTCTTGTCTTATCAGGGTATGGGGATGCCGTTGATGCCCCACGCTGGCTTGGACTGGGATCTGCGGCCCTCGCATTTTTGCTTGTCGGTGCGGGTATGCATATGGTCCAGACCGTTGGTCTGGCGCTTGCGACGGATCTTGTCAAAGACGAAGATCAACCGAAAGTTGTCGGGTTAATGTACGTGATGTTGCTGTTCGGAATGGTGGCCGCAGCCTTTATCTTTGGGGTCTTGTTGGAAAACTACAGTCCCGGGCGCCTCATTCAGGTCATACAAGGTTGCGCTGTCGTTACCATTGTTCTCAATGCTATTGCGATGTGGAAACAGGAGCCACGTGACAGAGAGCGAGCGGCGCAAATCTTGGAACGTCGAACCGTTCCAAGATTTTCTGATCATTGGAAGCAATTTATTCGGTACGATGGTGCGTTTCGTCTCTTGGTCATTATCGGTCTGGGAACATTCTCCTATGGAATGGCCGATGTCCTGTTGGAACCGTATGGTGGTGAGGTATTGCGAATGAGTGTTGCGGATACCACGAAGCTTACCGCTGTATTGGCCGGTGGGACGCTCCTTGGATTTGGTATCGCGTCATTCACATTGGGACGTGGCTTGGCTCCGGTGCGATTGATTCGCAGTGGTGCTTTGATTGGTGTTCCAGGTTTTTTGGCCATTATTTTTGCTGCGCATATCGGTGATGTTTTGTTGTTTGTTGGTGGAACATGTGCGATTGGATTGGGAGCCGGATTGTTCGGGCATGGAACTTTGACCGAAACTATGCGCCGTGCGCCGAAGGAACATGTTGGACTTGCATTAGGAGCTTGGGGGGCGGTGCAAGCAACCGCTGCCGGCATCGGTGTCGCGCTTGGTGGTTTATTGCGCGATATTGTCGTGCACGTGCCGACGGTGACCGCGATGGCCCCGGAAATGCCGTATATCACTGTTTTCACGCTTGAGGGACTTGTGCTTGCATTCGTACTGGTGATCACGTTGCGCCTAAAGAATGTTCAAAGACTGGACATGAAAACTGAACAGTCTATAATGCCACTTGGTTTCGACTCGCCATCGCGACGGAATTTTGAGGCGATTCGGTAATGATTTCATCATTGCATTTTCATACGCTATCATAAGGAGGAAACATGACTACCGTAGTATCAAGGCTCTATGCCGATGAGGGAAGCGCAAACAGTGTTTGTGAGAGTCTGAAGAAAGCTGACTTTCCTGATCATATGGTAAGTGTAATTACCGAGGCGAATGCAAGTGCAATTGCAGAGACTCGCGTGACTCGAAATGACGCCGTGACGTATGCAGAAAAAATGCAAACGGGCAATGTGCTGGTTGTTGTCCGAGCTCCCGTTAATCCCTTTGGAGCCGCTCGGGCGGCTATGTCCATTATGGACGACGTCAGTTCGCTGCATGTGGGAGCTCAATATCCAAATCTTCATATTCGTGAAGCCGTCAATTCCAGCTTGTTTCTGAGTATTCTTTCTGATCATCCTCGTTTCTTTTCTATGGATATTGGGCCCGATAAAGGACGAACACGTGGTTTGGCCTCGGATGGTTTGAGTTGGAAACTCTTGACGGAACATCGCAGTCGCCGTTCGGGTTCAAGCGGCTGGTTTACATCAACAAAGATTTTACCATTTCCATTGCTCGCAAAAAAATCAGCGAGACGTTCGGCGATCGCAGGTGGTCGACGATTTCTCTATAATCCAAGCAAGTTTGCCTGAATTTTGGTGATTCGGTGCGTGGGGCCGCATTGTTTGCGGCCCTTTTTTGGTTTGTTCGGTACTATTAATCGTATCTGATTCTTTCGTTCTTCCAGTAAATCTTTGTAGCCTGTGCTTGTATGGGTTATGGGTTGCGACTCACTAAACAACGTTTGTCGATAACGGCTGTCACATCGAAGCGGAGGCTGATCTTGTGGCTTGAAATTCTCAATTTTGAAGGGGATGTTCGGACATTCCACCTGTTGGCTGGATGGATTCTCGGACTGATTTTTGGTGTATCTGCGCAGATATCCGGGTTCTGTCTGCGGCAGGCAATCTGTGGTCAAGGTGGCCAGCGTGGTTCGGCCATAGCAATCTGGTTAAGCGCCCTCGTTTGCGCTGTGCTCGGCGCAACTCTTGCTCATTCCTTCAATTTGCTCTCGATTGAGACGCACCGTTTCGTGACGCCTCCCCTACCTATTCTGGCGATCTCGCTTGGAGGCTTGATGTTTGGTATGGGGATGATCCTGACCGGTGGCTGTGTGTCTCGTCTCACGGTTCTGCTTGGCAGCGGAAACTTGCGGGCCCTTTTTGTACTTCTGGTGTTTGCTATTTTTGCCCATGCAACGATTAGGGGTGTGTTGGCACCTGTTCGTCTCGCGGTCGGGAATGTTACGCTCGACGTTCCACTGTCTTCCATTTTTGATCAACCGGTCATTCTCTGGAGTATTTTGGTTCTTCTCTGTGTGGCGACTGCGTTGGCGATCCTGTCTGCACGCCCAAAGATGAGCTATGTGGCATTTGGTTGTGTTATCGGGCTTGTATCTGTTGGTGGCTGGATGGCAACGAGCACACTCTTGGTTGATGATTTTCACCCTCTGCCTATTCAGTCGGCGTCATTCACCCTTCCGTGGAGCGACAGCTTATTTTGGGTTCTTGCTTCAACATCAATTCCTGCCGGATTTGGAGTTGGATTCATTGGTGGGGCTTTGTTGGGGAGTTTGCTGAGCGCAACGATTCGTGGCAAATTTCGATTAATGTCGTTTGGAAGTGCTCCGCAGACGCTGCGCTATTTCTTGGGCGGTGCGTTGATGGGTGTGGGAGGTGTTCTCGCCGGAGGTTGCACTATTGGTGCAGGCTTGTCTGGAATCGCGCTTGGTAGTATTTCGGCGACTCTTGCACTGGTGATGATCATATTGGGCGGAGTTCTCGTGACCCATGTCATTGAGCGCGGATAAGTTCTTGACGCCTGTTCTGAATCCGTCAGAGACCGACGCCAGCCTCGGCAGCCTGGTCGGCGGGCAGTCGCGTAAAGGAGGCCCGCATGAGACAGCATCATCATGCGGGCATGTGTCATATTTAACCAAACATGTCAGCCGTGATCCCACTGTACCAGTCTTCGGATTCCTCATATGTTGCTTTTCGGATGTCGGGTGTTTCACCAGTCGCACTAATGAAGCCGTCGACTTTGGCAATTTTTTCATCGGTGGCTTCATATGTTGCACCAACCTTGACGCCATCATTGGTTTCAATCAGTGACCAGCAGGTGTTGGAATACTTGGCGGGAAACACTCGGCTATCCGTCAGCTCCCCGCGCACCGCGTTAGCACAGACCTTTGCCTGGCTGTTCGCTGAAAACCCGGATTTTGGCATATCGCCCTGCTGTGACGCATCACCAAGAACATAAATGTTCGGATCTGCCTTCGATGACATGTCGATCGCGTTTACAGGTGCCCAGTTGCCATCGTTGATGTCGGCCAACTGGACAATGCGACCGGCTTTCATGGCGGGTATGACGTTACATACATCGACCTTTGTTACGGCTCCATCGATTGTAATGGTCATGGCCCCTGGATCCACTGAGACAATATCTCCGCCGAAATCCGACCCAATTCGTTCGATCATCCCGGGATAATGCGTGTTCCAACCTTCTTCGAAGAGTGCCTGTTTCGAGAACTTTTCCTTTGGGTCGGCAACGATGATTTTTGCTGTTGGATTATGTTGCTTGAGATGATGAGCGACCATTGAAATGCGCTCGTAGGGTCCCGGTGGGCAACGATAGGGATTTGGCGGAGCGACCATAGCGAAGACGCCTCCCTCTGGCATCGCCTGTATTTGCGCCCGCAATAATTCGGTTTGTGAACCCGCCTTGTAGGAGTGTGGCATCACATTTTGCGCGTCTATACTCCAGCCATCGACAGAGTCTTCGATGAAGTCAATTCCCGGTGCCAAGATCAATTTGTCATACGGGAGTGTTGAACCCCCCGCAAGATCGACCAACTTTGTGGTGCGGTTCACAGCGACGACCCAGTCATGGACGACATTTACGCCATAGTTTGCCGCAATATTGCCATAACTGTGACCGAGATCCTCGATGTCCTTGAAGCCACCGATATAAAGGTTTGAAAAAAAGCAGGTGTAGTACGTTCGGGTAGGTTCGATGAGCGTGACGTCAATGGCACTGTTGCTATCTCTGGCAATATATTTTGCTGCCGTTACGCCTCCCGGTCCGCCGCCAACGACGAGCACCCTTGGTTTCCCGTGACCTGCAGCACGTACCATCGGTGCCGACAACACGGAGGCCGCAAGTGTGGTGGTTAGAAATGAGCGTCGATTGAGATTCATTGTGACTCCTTTGTTTTTCAGTCGTTGAAATTATTAAAGTAGGCCGCAAGTGCGGCAATTTCTTCGTTCGAAAGGCGACCAGCGATCATCTGCATGACTGGATTTGGCCGGACTTTTTTCTTGTATAAGTGCATTGCACGAACAAATTGTCTTTCCGGCCAATGGATGATTGACGGAATACCAGTTCCTTGATGCTCGGGCTGATGACAGGCCACGCATTCCGAGGAGAGGTATGCGCCGTATTCGGCATCTCCTGATAACGCCAATATTTCCGGATCCAGTGCGTGATCGGATGGTCGGGCCGTAGGATCGGCTTCCGGGATGTCGGATGGATGATCGGAAAAAATCCTTAGATACGCGATAAGATCGCTTCGTTGCCTCGGATCTTCGATCATATAGGTCATACGCGTTCCGGCCGCAATGCTCTGAGGGTTCTTAAGAAACGTTGACAGAGTATCTGCATGCCATTCGACCCCGGCCGCACCAAGGTGTGCCAAGCTTTCTGAGTACGGGTAGTTCTTGACACTGGCCACTCTGCGTCCAAAGAGCGCATTCAGGTGGGGTCCGACCCCGTCTGCACTTTCGGCTCTGTTCCCGATTGCATGACAATCGATGCACTGCTGATACAGTATTCGACCGCTCTCTCTATCGCCCAACTCGGCTGAGAGGGAGGGTGGAGTCACCCATATTATCCCCAAGGCAAATGGTAAGGTTGATCGACCTAGAATTTTTAACATGTCCCCTTTCTTTGATGCATGGCCCGGAGTTCTCTTCCGTGTCTTGTCTTGGATGGGCACCAAGTTTATCTTGTTTCGGGACCTCTGCCCGCTAAAAGGCCTTACTCCTATCAAAGCGGCTGGGACTTTCCCGAGACGTTTCGCGATTCCGGCAAGACGTAAATGCATCTCTCAATTCATTGAGCTTGAAAGGTTTCGTGACCGATGTCAACCTTAGTCTCATTCAGGTTTGCAAATTTACCTGTGCTTAAGAGATTTGTGTGCGCGCTTAAGCCAAATTTAACGAAGCGATGATAAAAGGTCGGAGAAATGAGTCCTCTAATATCTTTAATGATCGTGCAACGGCTTTGCGATTTATGATTTTCATTCTGTTATCTGGGTCGCAGTTCGAGGTGCTGGGTCATTCTTCCGCGTCATTTCCTTACACGGGAATGGAAACAATAACAGAATAGTGCTTTTATTTTCTTGAGATTTGTTTTAGACGACAAGGCTGCGATTTTGATGACGACATATTCGAATCTTTATTCTCAACTTTTGCTGACCGACATCTCGGCTTAAGTTTCAATCTTTAGTAATTTCAAGGAGAGATTGATGTCGATTACTGCAAGTAAGAAGAAGCAACTGATTGAACAGTTTGCCACTAAACAGAAAGATACAGGCTCATCGGAGGTTCAAGTTGCTCTTCTGACGTCTCGTATTGTAACGTTGACGGAGCATTTTAAAGTTCACAAGAAGGATAATCATGGTCGTCGGGGATTGTTGAGGATGGTTGCGAAGCGCAGGAAATTACTTGATTATCTTAAGAGAAAGGATGAGGGGCGCTATAAGGAGTTGATTAAGCAATTGGAGCTTCGTCGCTGATCGTCCGCGTAGAAGGATTCGAGGACGTCACGCGGAACCATTACCGTTCAAGGCAATTGGAAGTGAAAGACGGGTTCAAGTTCCGTTTCAAGGTGCTGTGATTTTTCGATACTTCAAAAATTGATCCGTTATCATCATACCATATATAAACAGGCTCGCCGAGTTACGTAAGTATTTCTCAATTTTTGGACGTGCGCCTTAGTCGCCATTGGTCCACTCTCTAATTTCGGCGTTGCTCATACTCATGCTTTGGCCGTTAAAATGAGATCTCATCCGTTCTTGCATTGACCAGTTAGGGCTTATGATTGCTTCGCTCTGAACAGTGAGAACTTCTGCAACGTTAGAGTATCAGGGTTTCTGTTCGGACATATTCTCTCACAATGCAATCTTGCGACTTCTTTGTGCAGATTAAATTTGACCCAATATAAGTCTTCGATATCAGAAGTTCTGAGTTTTTCGGTGCGTCCATATATGCGTCAACATCTGTATTTTGCCGACATATGTTCATCTTGAAACCATACTTCAACTATCTCTAGCTGCCCGTTCACCTGAGGTGAAGATCGCGCGCATATACTGAAATTATTGGGAAATAAATATGCTTTTGCGGATCGAGCCTCGGATGTATCGGGTGGGGAAACAACGTTCTATAATCAGGAGACTGAATGAACGTCCGAACACGTCTACGACGGGATCGGTCTGTCTCATATTTTGCTGCGATCTTTCATTCTACGACACTTACGGTTCAAGTGATATTTGCAAAGCTTGAGAATTTTATTGTCTGATTGCATAGATTTTGTGGATGACATAGAGGATGTTTCTGCAGTGTCGTTGGTTGGGGATTGAATGAGACTATGCGTCTTTCACGATATTTTTTGCCGGTACTTAAGGAGATTCCGTCTGAGGCGCAGATTGTCAGTCATCGATTGATGTTGCGTGCGGGGATGATCAAGCAACAAGCCGCAGGCATTTATTCCTGGTTGCCTATGGGATTTAAGGTGCTCCGTAGACTTGAGCAGATTGTTCACGAAGAACAGTTGCGCGCTGGACATCTTCCAATGCTCATGCCCACAATACAGTCAGCCGATCTCTGGAGAGAGTCCAATCGTTATGAAGCATATGGCCCGGAAATGCTGCGAATGCGTGACAGACATGATCGAGACTTATTGTATGGGCCGACGAATGAAGAAATGATCACAGATATTTTTCGGGCGCATGTGTCAACATATAAGGAATTGCCACTGACCCTTTATCATATTCAGTGGAAATTTCGGGATGAAATTCGTCCACGCTTTGGAGTGATGCGCGGTCGTGAGTTTTTCATGAAGGATGGGTATAATTTTGATCTTAGCAAAGAAGATGCTTTGCATGCCTATAATCGGCATTTTGTAAGTTACCTTCGCACTTATGAGCGTCTCGGTTTACAAGCGATACCCATGCGTGCCGATAGCGGCCCTATTGGTGGAGAGGATACCCATGAATTTTTGGTTTTGGCCGAAACGGGAGAGTCCAAAGTCCATTACGATAGCAAGGTGACCGAGATACGTCTCGGTGAACGTGAAATCAATTATGATGACGTCGATCAATGTAAATCGATCTTGGAAGAGTTTACGGCACTCTATGCGCGGACGGAAGAGACACACAGTGAAGCGGAATTTACGCATATTCCCGTGGAACGGCGTCGTTCGGCACGTGGTATCGAAGTCGGGCAGATATTTTATTTTGGTACGAAATACTCGGAGCCAATGAGGGCTGTCGTACAAAACGCTGAAGGTCAAACGGTTCCCGTTCATATGGGCTCGCACGGTATTGGCGTCAGCCGTCTGGCGGCTGCTGTCATTGAAGCCAGCCATGATGAAGCGGGTATAATCTGGCCGGAAGCCGTGACACCGTTTCATTGTGGAATTGTGAATCTCAAGCAAGGCGACAAGACAACGGATGCGGCCTGTGAAACGTTGTATGAGAAGATTACACAATGCGGACTTGAGCCTCTTTATGATGATCGTGTGGAACGCGCCGGCGCAAAATTTGCTACGATTGATCTCATTGGTTTACCGTGGCGAATTACTGTTGGCCCTCGTGGACTAAAGAACAGTGTGGTTGAATTGACGTCTCGGCGTACCGGAAAAAGCGAGGAATGTCCGCCAGAGATGATACCGGATAAACTCACGAAAATATATAAGAGAACTGATGATCACCCGAGCGCATAGGTCTAATCACTTTATACGACGAATGTAAGGTGACGTGCTGACGTGCCTTTTATTGGCAATATTCCGTGACGTTTTCGCATCTGTGCTGTGTCGGGGTTTGTATCTGTTGCAATATGCTCTCGTTCAATGAGGACAGATCTGTGGTGGAACCGGTGACCGTTGGTCATAACTTTGGTGTCATTCATGGTCAATGGTCGGTTTGGACGATGTGAAATGGCATTCACATCGGCATCAAAATTGGCTTTTGCACTTGGAAATGAGATAACGTATGAGAAAACAGCCCCCTCCCTTTGCTCCATTTGAATGGATGATTGCATGGCGGTACTTGCGAGCCCGACGTGCGGACGGCGGCATCAGCACAATGACATGGATTAGTCTCATTGGCATTACTCTAGCGGTTTTTGCGTTGATTGCTACGCTTTCTGTGCGATCAGGGTTTCGAACTGAATTTGTTGGTACAATTCTTGGTGCGAATGCCCATGTAACAATTTATAACCCCGGACAGACGAATGAGGACGGACAGTTTGTTCGTACGCTTTCAAATTACGGGGATATGGCTCGACAGATTGCGGATGTGCCTGGCGTCAATCGGGTCGCGCCGCTGGTTCGTGGTCAGGTGATGGCCAATTCACGAGACCGAAATGCGGGAGTTGAAGTTTTTGGAATTCGACCCTTGGATCTCTTTTCTCTTCCCGGAATTGCAAGCCCGGACTCAAGTTCGGGTGACATTCGTCAATTTGAGAAGGGCGTTGCGATTGGCTCAGGTGTCGCTCGCGAACTTGGTGTCAAGATTGGAGATCGGCTTCGATTGATCTCGCCGAACGGAGTTCGAACGGCATTTGGCACCAGCCCACGTGTTAACATCTATGAAGTGGTCTACATTTTCACAGCTGGACGCTACGATATTGATCGTGTTCGGATTTACTTGCCGTTGGACCAAGCTCAGTCCTTTTTCAATCGGGAGGGAGTGGTCGATGAGTTGGAGGTCATGGTCGATGATCCTGAATCGATTGATGTGTTCATCAACCCTTTGATTCAAGCAGCCGGAGATGGGACTGCGGCATGGACGTGGCGAAACGCATCCAGAAGTTTTTTACGTGCGCTAGAGGTCGAGGACAATGTTATGTTTGTGTTGATGTCTGTCCTCGTTTTGATCGCGACCATGAATATTGTCTCGGGATTGATCATGCTCGTGAAGAATAAAGGGCGTGACGTCGGAATCTTGCGTACGATTGGCCTCACTCAAGGAACAATCATGCGGGTGTTCTTCATATGTGGAGCGTTTACCGGATTTATTGGTACGTCTTTTGGCGTTATTCTCGGGTGTCTTTTCGCGATTTACATTGACCCAATATTCTCCTTTGTGAACTATGTTGCCGGAGGTGGTGTGTGGGATCCGGCTATTCGTGGAATCTATAGCATCCCGGCGCAGTTGCAATTTGCTGATGTCATATCGGCGATTGTGCTGTCTTTGGGGTTGTCGCTCGTGATTACAATTTTTCCAGCGCGGCGCGCGGCCCGTTTAGATCCTGTAGAGGCCTTGCGCTATGAGTGAGGATATACTTCGTCTTATAAATTTGTCGAAGTCGTATAATCTTGGAAAACCAAGTGAAATTCATGTTCTTAAAGACGTGTCAATTGCGATATGTTCCGGCGAAGTCGTAGCTTTGGTTGCGCCGTCTGGTGCTGGAAAATCCACTTTGCTGCATATCGCTGGGTTGCTTGATACTCCGGATAAAGGCGATGTGTTCATAAACGATCATTCTATGAATAACTTGTCGGACCACTCCCGAACGGCCGTTCGACGGACAGACATTGGCTTTGTCTATCAGTTTCATCATCTCTTGCCCGAATTTTCCGCAGTTGAGAATGTAAGCCTACCTCAACGTGCGATGGGACGTGGCCATGCGGATGCGCATGAACGCGCTGTTTCATTATTGGGTCGCGTCGGTCTGTCGGATCGCGTTCATAACAGACCCGCTGAATTATCAGGAGGAGAGCAGCAGCGTGTGGCATTTTGCCGCGCACTCGCGAATGAACCAAGAGTTTTGCTGGCGGATGAACCGACTGGAAATCTTGATCCAGCGTCGGCGGAACATGTGTTTGATATATTGTTGGAATTGGTTACTGACACGGGCATGGCGGCGATGATTGCAACGCATAATGTGGAATTGGCCTGCCGTATGAACAGAATTATTCGGTTAGAGAACGGTCAGCTTACATAAGCGTCAAGGCACCAATGAATGGTTGACCTTTCGTCATAATCCCCTCAAATTGTCTTCTATCGGGGAAGTAATAAAATGAAATGACCTTTCTTGTTCTTCGAGAACAAGTTGATTTGATGCTGTAAGCGACTTCCGAAATATGATGAAATAAGCGTGATCGATATTTCTCAAGGATTCGTAGATGGAAATTCTGGAACGGCTCCGTTTGAGGGACCCCGGATGTTATGCGAAGAATTGATCGTAGTCACCTACAGAACGCTCGGTTTTGATAACTTTATCAATTTCGGCAAATATCTCTCGCATTTCGGTTTCGCTGTCGGGACTTTCGCAGACGATGACTAAATTGGGTGTATTGGAAGATGCTCGAAGCAGGCCCCAAGCCCCATTGTCGAGAGTTATGCGGGCTCCATTGACCAGATTGATATTTTTGATACTGCGCCCGGCGATTTTTTCTCCGGCCCGATGTTTGCGTACAAATTTGCGCACAAGTCTCTCGACAACACCATATTTGTCGGCGTCGGCACAATAGGGTGAAAGCGTCGGGCTGAGATAGGTGAGAGGGAGTTGCTTTCTCAGGTCTGATAAGCTTATGGTCGGATTACGATCCATGAGCTTACAGATTTCAATTGCAACACGCATGGCACAATCATAGCCACGGCCGATTGGTTCTCCAAAGAAAAAGTGACCGGATTTTTCAAACCCCGCTAGAGCACCAATTTCCTGGATTCTTTTCTTGATATGAGAATGACCGGTTTTCCAATAGTCTATTGTGGCTCCGCTGGCCCGCAGAACCGGATCGAAGGAAAAGAGACCGGTCGATTTGATGTCGGCAATAAATTGTGCCTTTGGATAAAGTTTCACCAGATCACGGGCGAGTATCACCCCCATCTTGTCCGCAAAGATCTCGACGCCTTCATTGTCAACGACGCCACATCGGTCACCATCACCATCGAAACCCAAAGCGAAGTCGGCTTGTGAAGAATGAACCATCTCAGCCATATCATGCAGCATTTCCAGAGCTTCTGGATTGGGATTGTAATGTGGGAATGTATAATCAAGTTGCGTGTGACGCGTGACAACCTCTACCCCGATGCGCTCAAGAAGTTCCGGTGCAAATTCCGAAGCGGTTCCATTTCCAGTAGCGCAAACCACCTTGAGCGGTCGAGATAAGCGGAAATCACCAATTAAGTCGGACAGGTAGGCGTCTTTGATTTTACTCTCAAAGATCACAGAGCCTCCCGTATGCGTTTCGCCCAGGCCTTTGAGAACGATCTCTTTAAGTTCAGTCATTTCGTCAGGACCATGAGTGAGCGGTCGGTCAATTCCCATCTTTACGCCTGTCCAGCCATTTGGATTGTGTGATGCGGTTACCATGGCGACGGCAGAGATATCGAGATGGAACTGGGCAAAGTAGGCCATTGGACTCAAGCACGGTCCGATATCGATGACCTTGAGCCCCGCCTGCATTAATCCGATCGTTAGAGCGTGTTTTATCGCTAGTGAGTAGGAACGGTAATCGTTGCCGACGACAATGGCCGGTCTTAGTCCTCGTCGATGAATTTGTGTGCCGAGACCTCGTCCGAGCGCCGTTACCCCAGGCAAATTGATGTCTTCTGGATACTGCCAACGGGCATCATATTCACGAAAGCCCGTAGGGACAATCATAGGGTCACGCAAAAATTCCCAAGTGTTTGGAGTCACAGTGGAGACGGGTATCGACATTTACTGGCTCTCAATGGATGTTGGATGGGTCTTTGCGATTTGATCAAAGGTCATGAGCGTGGAAATTAGATGATTCATCTGGTGCAGAGGAATCATGTTGGGCCCGTCCGAGGGCGCATTGTCCGGATTCGGATGGGTTTCGACAAAAATGGCGGCGATTCCAAGTGCAACGGCTGCGCGTGCCAGTATCGGCGCATATTCTCTTTGACCACCAGACGAGATGCCCTGTCCTCCAGGCTGCTGGATAGAATGCGTTGCATCCATAACGACAGGATATCCTGTCCGCATCATCTGGGGTAGGGACCGAAAGTCAGCGACTAATGTGTTGTAACCAAAACAAGTTCCGCGCTCAGTCAAGAGAATGCGCCGATTACCTGTTGATTCGATTTTGTTGACAAGAGGGGGCATATCCCATGGAGCAAGGAATTGTCCTTTCTTTACGTTGATGGCCGCTCCCGTTTTGCCAGCTTCAATAAGAAGATCGGTTTGCCGACATAGAAACGCTGGGATTTGTAGAATATCAACGATTTGGGCCGCGGGCTTGCATTGCGTGACGGAATGAACATCGGTGAGAACCGGGACGTTGATTTTTTGACGCAGTTCTTCGAGTATCTGGAGTCCAGCTTCCATTCCCGGCCCGCGTTTCCCTCTCAGTGATGTTCGGTTGGCTTTATCGAAACTCGCCTTGAAAATGTATTGTGCGCCTTCCTTTGTACAGATTTCCTTTAGTTTACCTGCAATCATCTGGGCGTGGTCTGCGCTTTCGAGTTGGCAAGGACCGGCAATAATGGTCAGTGGGTAATCATTTGCGATGGTAAGGTCTTTGACACGAATTTTCTTCATCTCAATTATAATCTTTACCGAAGGGTGCCTTTGTATGATTGAAAAGACTAAGCATCAAATTAAGGGAATCAGTGGAATTCTTGTTGACGTTTATGTCGGTTGTGCCAGACGTCTGCACTAGAGAGTGTGTTTGTCCACGCGACATATTTTGCCGGCGAGGATGCTTATGATTGCAGCTCCGAACGAGAACAGCGCTCCCATTTTCGCAGCATCTTGGACTGGCCCGGGTTCAAAGGCAATTGCGGCAATAAAAAGTGAAACGGTGAAGCCAATCGCGGCGACACAGCCGATCACTACGAGATCGATAATGCGCATTCCATCGGGTATTCCAAGCTTGAGGGGGATTGCCGCGAACCAACCAAAAATCAGGATTCCGACGGGCTTGCCAACAATCAGGCCGGCCAAAACGAGCCATGTCGCGTCGCCGATTGCACTGAATTGAACACCGGCATTGCACAGTCCAAAGAAAAACAGAATGATTTCGACAGGAATTTTCAAGGCGTGTTCGATTTGATTCAGGAGGTCGTTTAGATATTTTTCTGTATCGGCGAAAATTCCAAATTCCTGATCGGCATGGGGAATGATTGGTACAATTGGCAAGAGTCCAAGGGCCGGGTGTAAGCCGGACATCATAAAACCATACCAACTTGCACAGGCCCCAATTAGGTAGGGCCAGAAACTTAGTCGTTTGCGCACCCAACTTGTATTCGGCTGTTTCGGGTTTGATCGATCAAGATAACGGGGGAACCAGTTGAAGATTAGGAAAATAATGAAGGCAACAGCGAAGGAGAACAGCAACCAAATGGGGGCTAACTCGGCCGATGGATAGAAGACGGCGAGAATAATCAGCCCAGCGGCATCATCGGCAATGGCGAGAAGTAACAAAAAGCGAACGGCTGGATGGCCGGCACCAAAGACGATTCGTCCGACAAGATAGGAAAACGCAATATCGGTCGCGGTTGGAATGGCCCAACCGTTGGCGACAGCATTGTAGGTGTCGGAGCCCAGAAGCGCCGCGAGGCCCAAGTAGACGGCAATGGGTCCGAACATGCCACCAGCGGTTGCAAATAATGGTGTGGCGGCCTTTCGTCCTCGTAATGATCCATTTTTCAGGATGACAGCTTCCCAAACTTCCTTTGCTGCGATGGCGAAGAACAGTGCCATGAGGACATCATTGATGAGGTAGTGAAGAGTCAGAGTCCGATGTCCAGAGTGAAAATGTCCGATTGGGGCATGATCCCAGATTTTAAAATCGACAAAGTGATGGTATGTATCGGCCCAATAATGTGAATTCCCTTCAATGGGGAACAAGAGATCGAGGTTTGCCCATATAAGGGCCGTGAGTGCGCCGATGATCAGGAGCAGCGAATATTCAATTAATAGGTTCCAGGCGCGGTACATGAGATTTCCTCGGGCGATCTTCAGATGCTTTACTTGTTTGCCTTACACGGACAAATAACGAAAGGGGAGTGCTTGTACAAACCTAAATGTAGTAGGAGCAAGCCATACATTGTCGAGTACAGTTTTGTCAGATGAAATACGAAGGTGTCGGTTGTGCAGCGAACGTTTCGCACAAACGGTGACTGCGCATGAACCACGCCCGGTGGTGTGGTTTCAAACCCAAGCTCGCATCCTTATCGCTGGTCAGGCTCCGGGTGTACGGGTGCATCAATCTCAAAAGCCGTTCTCAGATCCTTCAGGGATCAGATTGCGATGTTGGCTCGGTATGGATGAATTGGAGTTTTATGACCGTGCGCGCGTTGCAATTGTTCCGATGGCTTTTTGCTTTCCTGGAACTGACGGGGGTGGAGCCGACCTTGCGCCACCTCCGATATGCGCGCGTACGTGGCACACGCGAGTCATGAATGTCTTGGATAATGTGTCGCTTAAGATCCTGATTGGAGGTTACGCACACCGTTGGCACTTGGCGTGTCGTTCAAGGGTGACGGATACCGTTGCGAATTGGCAAAGTTATGCACCGAGTATTGTCCCTTTGCCGCATCCGTCATGGCGCAATAATGCTTGGCTGAAAGCCAATCCATGGTTTGAAGAAGAGTTGATACCTGTTTTGCGTTGTCGGGTCCGGGAGGTCATGAGCCAAGAATAAGGATGTTACTCGGGAGTGATTTGGCTTCGGATGGGAAAGGGACGGATTTGTGCCCGATTCCCGGTCGATGTATGTTCTGAATACTCAAATGGAAGATAAGGCGTCTTACTGACCGCCGTTGGGGCCCGGGCGTGGCAAAAAATAGATCGGATTGTCTTTTGGAACGGTTGAAACCGATCTTTCCAGAGGTACGATTGGTTCATTGGCTGGATTGTGATACATCGCGTGTAATAATCTTTGGACAACACCCTTTGCGCGGCGCAATCTGTCCATAATTGAAATGCGCTGGGTAAAAAGGACATGGATCGTGTGTGGGACCCGATGCCGTCGAGTTTGGGTTAAATTGATGTCCCATTACGTTCTGATAGGTTAAATCGACCTCTTCAAATAGTCGATTATGAACGTGGATGTGTGGCGTTTACAAAGTGACGATTGTTGTCGTGAAACACGGGAGAAAGCCGCGTACTGCTTTTTCCTGTAACGGGTCGGAGTTATCTGTTACGCGTATATATGCAAGCTGTTGGCCATTCGATCCGCTTTATGCACGGTAGCCACATGCGAATTTTCGAGACTTGTGCTGCATTCAGAGCGATTACGATTGAAATGCCCGTGAAATGCCCATGAAATGTCCGGAGAGTGACAGCAGTCTGACGTTTTGTCTAAAGCTTGGGTTTTGATGGCGCTTATATTGAATAGTTGATACATTATGTTGTGTATCAGATAATGTATAGCGTCATATTTTGATTGATCGACATGTTTTCTATGACGCTGTATTTGATGTGCTTTGATACTCTTCTGTGGATGTGAAACGCTCTTGCCAAGTCAAGGGTGGTATGACAGAGCACAGTTTTTAACAATGGAATGATGTGGGTTAAGGGAGTGAGATATGTTCGAGAAACGCCAGTTTTACATTAATGGGGAATGGGTTGACCCGGTTCACGGGAATGATTTCGAGGTTGTTGATCCTTCTACCGAAAAATCCGTTGCGGTTATCTCTTTGGGTGGTGAGCAGGACGTAAATGCCGCGGTGGATGCTGCAAGAGATGCCTTTGCAGACTGGATGATGGCATCGCCGGATGAACGGATTCAGTATGTACAAGAACTTATCACTATATATGAATCGCGGTTAGAGGAAATCGCCAGTGTTACCTCATTGGAAATGGGTGCCCCAATTGACATGGCCCGCACTCAGCAGGTTCCCGCTGGTGCGTGGCACCTCAAGAATTTCTTGCGTGCCGCAAAGGCATTCGCGTTTGATCGACCGCTTGATGATCATGCACCACACGATCGAATAATCTATGAACCGGTCGGCGTGGCCGCTTTAATCACACCTTGGAACTGGCCACTCAATCAGATTGCTTTGAAAGTCGGCGCTGCCGCGATAGCCGGTTGCACAATGGTCCTTAAGCCATCGGAACAAAGCCCTCTTAATGCACTTTTATTTGCCGAGTGCGTTGATCAAGCCGGTTTTCCGCCCGGCGTATTCAACCTTGTCAATGGTGATGGGGCGGGTGTTGGAACCCAGTTATCGGGTCATCGATACGTCGATATGGTGAGCTTTACGGGATCGACTCGCGCCGGAACTGCGATTTCGAAGAATGCAGCGGACACACTGAAGAGAGTCCATCTGGAACTGGGCGGGAAGGGTGCAAATATTATTTTTGCGGATGCCGATGACAAGGCTGTGAAGCGTGGTGTCTTGCATATGATGAACAACTCCGGTCAAAGTTGCAATGCACCTTCGCGTATGATGGTTGAGGCCAGCCTGTACGATACGGCGGTCGAAATTGCGAAGGATGTCGCTGAGAATGTTCAAGTGGGAATGTCAAGCGAAGGCGGGCGTCATATCGGACCTGTCGTGAATGACGTTCAGTGGAAGAAAATTCAAGCGTTGATCGAAACCGGTCTTTCCGAGGGTGCCCGCCTTGTTGCCGGGGGACTTGGGCGCCCTGACGGCAAGGATACCGGATATTTCGTCCGCCCGACTATCTTTGCCGACGTGACAAATGACATGACAATCGCAAGAGAAGAGATTTTCGGACCAGTCTTGACGATTATGAAGTTTGACACGGAAGCGGAAGCGATCGCGATGGCGAACGATACAGACTACGGTTTGACAAATTACGTTCAGACGCAAGATGGTGAACGTGCCAATCGTATGGCCAGAGCCCTTAGGTCCGGGATGGTTGAGATGAACGGGACGTCGCGTTCTGCGGGATCGCCTTTTGGAGGGATGAAGCAATCGGGCAATGGACGTGAAGGTGGGGTATGGGGAATAGAGGATTTCCTTGAGGTAAAGGCTGTTTCAGGCTGGAGTTGATCAACGATCTGCGGACCGAAACCCCTCAGAATTGTTGATGTTCACTGTTACGACGCGGTACGGTGCGTAGGTCTTGTCGGATGATTGTCGTGTCGAGAGACGAGCCGTGACCTTAATTTCGTGCCAAGAATGCAAGTCGTTCGAACAAGTGAACATCTTGCTCATTTTTTAGGAGGGCTCCATAGAGTTTTGGTAAGGCGTTTACATTATTCCGTCTTAGGTCGGCGGGGGTGAGATCCTCAGCCAGGAGCAGTTTCAACCAGTCGAGTAGCTCGGACGTTGAGGGCTTTTTCTTCAAGCCGGTGGTTTCACGAATCTCCGAGAATTGCGTCAGAGCCGTTGTGAGTAAGGCGTCTTTAATGCCTGGATGGTGAACTTCGACAATCCGTCGTAGTGTGGATTCGTCCGGAAACCGGATGTAGTGAAAAAAACAGCGGCGTAGGAAGGCGTCAGGGAGCTCTTTCTCATTATTGGAGGTAATAATCACGATGGGTCGCTTGTGGGATTGAATGGTTTCACCTGTCTCATAGACATAGAATTCCATACGATCGAGCTCTTGCAGCAAGTCATTTGGGAACTCGATATCGGCCTTATCAATTTCGTCGATCAGCAAAACGGCCTTCTCTGTGCTCTCGAAAGCTTCCCACAACTTACCTTTTCGAATGTAATTTCTCACGTTATGCACGCGTTTGTCTCCGAGTTGGCTGTCGCGTAACCGAGAAACGGCATCATATTCGTAAAGTCCTTGTTGAGCTCGTGTTGTCGATTTAACATTCCATTCGATCAGTTCGAGGTCGAGTGATGTTGCGATTTGTCGTGCGAGCTCTGTTTTGCCGGTTCCAGGCTCACCTTTGACCAGAAGAGGCCGTTCAAGAGTCACCGCTGCATTGACAGCGATGGTTAAGTCTTTGGTTGCGATATAGTCGGTCGTCCCTTCAAATTTCATATGACGATTCTCCCTGCAAATGCGCTCTTGTGCATTTATTGTATTTTCCGCGTATTGTGTAGTGACAATTGTTCGATCATCGGCTAATGGGACCCGCACTTAGACACCTTCTGACGCCACACCCGCGTGAGTAGCTTGTTCAAGCGCGGTCGTAATGCCAATAGGAGCGAGATGAAACAGGAAATGTCTCTTCCAAACGATTATCGGCCGGTTGAGTCCGAACCGTTCATGAATGATCGCCAGCTTGAGTATTTTCGACGTAAATTGCTTGTCTGGAAGGAAGAGTTGCTGTCGGACTGTCGAGGCAAAACTGAGGGGTTGCAAGATGGTACCCGTAATGCTCCTGATGAGGCGGACCGTGCGAGTGAGGAGACCGATCGAACGTTGGAGCTTCGAACACGTGATCGGCAGCGTAAATTGGTCGCGAAAATTGATTCAGCCTTACAACGCATTGATAATGGTGATTACGGATATTGTTCCGTTACGGGGGACCCAATTTCCCTGAAGCGTCTTGATGCGCGACCGATCGCGACGATGAGTCTTGCGGCTCAGGAGCAACATGAGCGGAGCGAGAAAGTGCATCGTGATCCTTGACGGCCGCCTGTAAGTCGTATGTGTCCTTGATTGACTGCGTTAGTAATGGTGATCGGAGGTGCACCACGATATCCGGTTTGAGTAGACAGGCACGGTATGTCTCTCGCAGGACTTGAGGTAAAAGTCGTTGGAGGAGGTATTGGGGGCCTGTCCGTTGCAACGGTTTTAGCACAACGTGGCGCAAATGTTGTCCTGTACGAACAAGCCAAAAGCGTACACGCCGTTGGTGCAGGTGTTCAGATCAGTGCGAATGGTCAGATGGTGCTGCACGCGCTGTCCGTTGCGGATGGCTTGTCACGCTATGTATCGGGTGGCACTGACGTTTTTGTGGGTTCAACGGGCCGTTTCCTCGCGCGTGTGCCTTCACCGAAGGCCGGGGCGACTTGGTACGTGCATCGCGCCGATTTGCTGACGGTTCTCTATGAGGCCGCGTTAGCTGCGGGTGTTCAGTTCATTTTTGGTAAACATCTATCTCCTTCATTGAGCGACTGTGAGCATGATTCAGATTTGATTGTCGCAGCAGATGGATGTGAGAGTACATGGAGATGCTGGGTCGATGGGCCGGTTTCGTCTAGTTTTTCGGGTCAGGTGGCATGGCGCGCCTTGATAACTCTGGATGAACCGTTGATGTTGCGACGATCTTCGTTGCTGGCGTTAGGACGTGGCATGCATGTGGTTGCTTATCCAATTGGTGAAGGATCAGTGATCAACGTTGTGGCGGTTGAAAGCCGCGATCGATGGATGCAGGACGTTTGGCGTCACCGAGGATGTCTTGAAGATTTCAGATCAATCTTTGGTGGATTTAACGGTGCGGCCGGAGATTGGCTCAAGAGAGTTGAAACAGTTCACGTTTGGGGGTTGCATGTGCGGCCGATGGCAAAGCGCTGGTACGTCAGGAATGTCGTACTTCTCGGCGATGCGGTACACCCGAGTTTACCATTTATTGCCCAAGGAGCTTGTTTGGCATTAGAAGATGGGTGGGTCTTGGTCGATGCGCTGGAGCGTTCAAGTAATGTGGATGAAGGCTTGGCGCTTTACGTTCAGGCACGTTATCAGCGTGTGTCCAAAGTTGTTGCTCTGGCGCGGCGCAATGCATTTTTATTTCACCTGCCGCGACCTTGGTCCTACGGCGTTCATTTGGCGATGCAGATTGGTGCGGACAAAGTGTCGCAAAGATTGGAGTGGGTCTATGTTTACGATGCGACCCGTATCCTATCGTCTCGCTGAGGCCTCGATTGTTGATTAAGTCTGCAATGTTGGGTGATCTATTGATCGGAATTGACGACATGTTCTTTGAATTCCGACTGGGAGTGGTGATGAGGAATGAGTGGTTCGAAGCTTTTATGTGGCCGGTTACTCTTTCACAATGGACGAAATAATCCCCGCATGATAGGATAAAGAGAGTTATAGTACGACAATCTGGACTGAGAGTCTGTCCGGCACTGTCCCGGCCCGTATTCGGGACAGGTTGGATTGTAAACAGGTATTGCCCCCGTATCTTGACATAGCGCGGCCACTTGATTTCAGCTCATCGACCCAAACTGGGTAACCAAAGTGCAATCGGTGGAAAAATTATGAGAAGAGCAACCAGAAGCAGTGAACACATAATGAAGGGAATTGCAGCGACGTAAATGTCGCGCATCGTCGTATCTGATGGCGCGACGCCCTTCATGACGAACAGGAGAAGCCCGAAGGGCGGTGTTGTGAAACTAATCTCCAGTGCAAGAAGCATGATTAATCCGAACCAAATCGGGTCGAACCCTAAGCTGAGCGCCAACGGGAAGAAGATGGGAACCGTGAGCAGCATCATCGAGATTTGTTCCATGAACATACCTAGAATCAGCAGCACGCAAAACATCACGATCAGCATGTAGATCGGGTCGAGATCAAAGCTCGTTGCCCAATGGATTAATCCTCGTGATGCGCCAGAGAAGGCGAGTAGCTGACTGAATGTTGCGGAACCAAAGACGATCAGATAGGCCATCAGTGTCACCCGAAGTGCGCCTTTGATCGACGCCTGAATGGCTTGCCATGTGAGGCAGCGGTAAAGGATAGCAAGAAGGAGAACGCCGAGCGCACCAAATGCCGCTGCTTCGGACGGCGTGATTATACCGTTGATCATCATGGCAACGATCATAACCATCAATCCGATCATGGGGATTACATCACGAAACAGCAACCGGATCTTTTCTGCCAAAGAGTGTTTTTTGATTTCGTAGGGAGGCGCAGAGGATGGGTCGAACCGCGTCTGCAAGAAGATCGTTCCGATATAGAAAGCAGCCAGGACTAGTCCGGGAATAACACCAGCGATGAGCAGAGCGCCCACATCGATCTGTGCCAAGGTGGCCAATAGGACGGCAAGCGCCGATGGAGGAATGATGATGGCCAATCCACCGGTACCAAGGATTGGCCCAATCGACATGTGTTTCTTGTATCCTCGTCGGGTCATTTCAGGAACCATCAGCGACCCAAGCAGTGCCGTGGAGCCCATGGATGATCCTGACAAGGTCGAGAATCCCGTGCCACCGAGTACGGTTACATAGCTCAAGCGACCTGGAAGACGTCCCAATAGTCGATCGATGGCGGAAAACATGCGTCCACCGAGGCCAGTGTGAAAGAAAATCTCTCCCATAAGCAGAAAGAGTGGAATGGGAACCAGTGCGAACTTTGTGAGCGAGCCCCAGCCATTGTTCATAAGGGCGACAACACCGTTCTCGCCGCCCATGAAAATCCAAGCACCCAAAATATTGGCCGCAAGGAACGCAAGCGCCACCGGCATACCGAGCGCCATCAGAAACATGATACTGCCGATCAGCAGGGTGAGCGCCTCGAACCACGCCACTATTCGTGGATTCCTGCTTCGCCGGAGTGCATGAGCGTGCGCCCGAAGACGAAACGGGCAAACTCGATGGCCATGCAGCTGAAGGCGATGGGAAACGTGATCGTTAACAGCCATCGCGGATAGAAGTAGGCGCGGACATCATAGTCGTTGCGTTCGACGTTGGTGAGAAACAGATCGAGTCCGTACCAGGCCAGGATCAATGAGACGGCGACGCAGGCCACTGCAATAGTACGGCTTACGATACGGCGCAGACCGGGGGTCAGCGCCGCAGTAACCAGTTCAATGTGCACATGACCGCGTTCCCGCACCAACCAGGGTGCACCCAGCATCGTCATGTAAAGAATTCCGTATTCAGCAGAGGTAAAGAGCCACGCCCAGGGCTGGATGCCGATGTTCCGCATGATGACCGAGAGCACGACCGAGATCATAAGCCAAACGAGTGTTGCCGCTGCGACCAGGGCCATAGAGACCAGGATGGCATCATAGAACCGGATGAATGGGCGCATCACAATCTTTGAGCAAAGGGTGGCCCAGAGCATAGATGCTCTAGGCCACTGTCTTTGGAGAGCTTATTCGTCGGCGGACGGGTCGTAAAACAACTCAATCAGTCGATCGTAGTTTCCGGTCCCCATCGGGTGCTCTGCCATAAGGTTCTGCATCCGCTCCCAGTTTTTCTCGCGTGCAGCAAGCAGATAAGCTGCTTTGGCATCTCCTTCGAGGGAGACGACGTTCATGCCCTGTTCTTCGAGAGCGGCAAAGTCTTCGTCGCGCTTTGCGCGGAGCGTGTTTACGCTATCAATTTCATGCTGGATCGCGACGTCCTGAAGGATCTGCTTGGCCTCATCAGAGAGTTCGTTCCAGCGATTGAGGTTTACGATTACGCCAAGATCTGTCGAGAAAAAGCACGGTTCGATCCGGTAATTCAGGAATTCATTCCATTTCAGGTCGATCAGACCAATTTGCGTCCAACCTGTTGCGTCTACGACTCCGCGCTGAAGCGCTGCGTAAACTTCACCGGTTGGCAAGTCGATGACCTGAGCACCAAGATAGTTGGTGAAGAACGCGTTGTAGACCGCGTTGCCGCGAAGCTTCAGACCTTCGACTTCAAGGTTACCATCGGCGTCGAAGGTTGGTTCATCGCGGGTCCAAAGGTTGTAGCAGACACCGCTGTCGAACCAGCCAAGATACTTTAGACCCATCTTCTCCTGATGGATGTCGTCGATCAGCGCGATCCCGCCGTTCTCACGCGTTTCGATCGCGGTCAGGTTCGAAGCGACAAGTGCGTCCTTTTCCGGTAGCGCTCCCCCGTAGAATGAACCCGGGGTGTAAACCAGGTCGACAATGCCGTCACGTACCGCGTCAGGTTGTTGGAACATACCGATGGCTTCCGGGCCGCCGCGCACTTCTATCTGCACGACGCCTTTACCGACCTCGTTTACTTTGTCAACGAAGGAAAGAAAGCTCTTCGTGTAGATCAACGTTTCCGGGAACGCGTGGACAGCTGTAACGGTTTCTTGTGCTTTCGCTACAGCGGCAATCATTAAAGAGCCGGCAATGACACCGGCCGTGAGTTGCATTTTCATGGGTAGTACCTCCTATCCCCTGTGCCAGTGCCCTGGCGTTCAATAAGGTGAGCTTGTGAAGCTCGTAATCATCCAGCGGTTTCCTGTGCCGGAAACACCCACGGCTGCGTCTTTGCGCGCTGCGCCCGATATGCCATTATGGCTGGTCGGTGGTGTTCTGTAAGGTCGATGTCATCCCATCCGTTGATAAGCTTTTGTGCCGAAGCGTCACTGAGGGTGAATGAAATGGTCTGATCATCGAACATTATTTTTCTTTTTTCTATATTGAGATAGAACACGGCCGAATCGCCGTCTAGCCAAGTGATGATATCCGTCACCTTTCGTTCACTCATCAGTGCAGGCAACAGACCATTGTTTATACTGTTGGCGGCGAAGATATCTCCAAAGCTGGGCGCGATTACAGCGCGGATACCGAAATCGATGAGTGCATAGACGGCGGCTTCGCGGGACGATCCGCTGCCGAAATTGCGCCGTCCGATGAGGATATTGACCTCTGGATGGCGATTGATGGGGAAATCTGGGCGCGGATCACCATTCCTGTCGAAGCGGAGATCATGGAGCAGAAATTGGCCATAGTCGCCGGATCGCGGCGTTGACATGAAGCGCGCCGGGATCAGTTGATCGGTATCGACATTCGCAATGTCGAGTGCAGCGGCGAGGCCTCTATGTTCGGTCCATCCGGTCATATTGCGTTACGCTCTGTGAGCAAGGGGCGGACATCGGTGAGGTACCCTGTCACAGCGGCGGCCGCCACCATGGCTGGTGACATCAGATGTGTTCGCGCATCGCGGCCTTGTCGGCCACGGAAATTCCGGTTTGTGGTCGAAGCGCAGCGTTTGCCCGGTGCAACGTGATCGCCGTTCATTGCAACACACATCGAACAACCAACGCCGACCCACTCAAGCCCGGCATCCGTGAATATATGGTCTAGTCCCTCGGCTTCGGCTTGAACTTTAATTTGCTGGGAGCCCGGTGACACCAGCCCCGGTACCTTCGCGTGTCGGCCCACCAGAATCGCGGCCGCCGCTCGAAGATCCTCAATCCGAGCGTTGGTACATGATCCAATGAACACCTGATCGATTTGAATCTCGGTCAGTGCGCGTCCTGGAACAAGGCCCATATAGTCAATGGCAGCCGCCACACGCTCTGCGTTTGTGCCCGACAAATTGGCGGGGCTCGGAACGGTTGCGGTCACAGGAAGGGCGTCCTCGGGGGAAGTACCCCACGTGACAATTGGTGCGATTTCTGCAGCGTCGAGGCTGATGTCAAGATCAAACTCTGCATTTGTCTCACTTTTTAGCGTTTCCCAATAAACCTGCGCCCGTTCAAAGGTCTGACCGGACGGTGCGTAAGGGCGTCCTTTTACGTAAGCGAACGTTGTCTCATCGGGAGCGACCATCCCGAATCGTGCGCCACCCTCTATCGACAAGTTGCAAAGTGTCATGCGACCTTCCATTGAAAGCCTGCGTACGCTATCACCTGCATATTCAATGGCATGTCCCTGTGCTCCGTCTGCTCCGAGTTTTGCGATCCATGCCAGTGCCAGATCTTTGGCGCCAACACCTGGTTGAAGGTTTCCGGATACCGTAATGCGCATTGACTTTGGCCGGCTTTGCCAGATGGTTTGGGTTGCCAGAACGTGGGCGACCTCGGTTGCACCAATTCCGAAGGCGAGTGCGCCGAACGCGCCATGGGTCGAGGTGTGGCTGTCACCGCAGTTGACGAGAAGACCCGGGAGCGTAAGACCCTGCTCCGGTCCAATCACATGCACAATACCCTGCCGTGGGTCATTTAAGCCAAAACACGTCATACCGTGTCTTTTGGCATTGCTTTCGAGTGTTTTGATCATCTGAGCTATGGCGGGACTGGCGGTTGTACCGCGTGTCGGCGCATAATGATCAACAACACCAAATGTGAGTCCCGGTTCAGCAATTGACGCGACTCTTGTCGCCAGCTTTGCGAACGCATGATTCGATCCTTCGTGAACCAGATGACGATCGACCCAGAGGAGTGACCGACCATCTTCGCTGCGTCGAATTTCATGAGCACTCCAGAGTTTGTCGAGAAGTGTTGTCATGGGTCTCGTGCTCCGATCACCGGTTCCCAATGGCGGGATGTACCGGCTCCAATGCGAGTCATACTCATCTCAATACGGAACCTGTCTGGCCGATACAAAGCAGACAAGTACTCGACTCCGTGTCCGTTCGCATCGCGGACAATTCTCTCGAGGGACAGCAGCGGGGAGCCAACGGAAACGTCGAGCGATTCCGCCGCGCCAGGACCGGCCAGGGTTGCCGTCACCATCTGATCGGCGCCGCCTACTTTTACGCCACTTTGTTCGAGCAACCGAAAAAGTGGTTGTGTAGCAAGATCCGCCTCGTCGTAATTGCGTGCGATATCTTCTGGGACGTGCGTGGTCAGGAATGAAAAAGGTTCTCCGTCAAAGAGACGTACTCGAACGGCCGTCTGAACCCGCTGATCTTTTGTAAGTCCGAGCGTAACAGCGATAGAATTGGACGGAAAATTATAAGAAACGGAAAGGAGGCGAGCTGTCGTTTTTTGATCAAATTCAACAAGTTGAGGGATAAGCGTCGCAAAGTTCGCCGCAATCTTCTGGTCATGGTTTCGCTGAGGCAGGACCATTGAGCCGGCACCGATTTTTTTCTCAATCCAACCGTCTGCAGCCAAAGCGTCGAGTGCCCGACGCACCGTGATACGGCTTACATTAAGTGTATCCGCGAGGCGGTTTTCACCCGGTAAAAACTCTCCTTCGGCATAACGTCCATTGGAAATGTCGTCGCAGAGCAATAGGTATATCCGGTGAGCTTTACCGCCCTTGGGAAGCAATGTCTGAGCGTGGATCATCACCGTCGCACATTTCCTGTTGGATGTCGGAACCATCGGTTTTAGGTGCCGCCGGTTACAATAATCTGGTATATTTTTGCAATTATTTGATCTTTAATTAGTACAAAATCTGCTATAAGAAAAGTACAAAAATTTGGGAGGATGTATGCCGATCGTCGAGGCACATATACTGGAAGGTTATTCGTCCGAGGAAAAATCACGCCTGACCAAAGCCCTGACGGATGCCGTCCGCTTGGTCGTTCCTGCAAGCGACGACGCGGTGGTTGTCATGGTTCATGAAATGGCGCCCGAAAACTATGCGCGAGGCGGACGATCTCGTTCTCCAGCGCCCGCACGGCCTGATCCGGAGAAAATCGCACTTGATTTTATGTCAGCTCTGGAAGCACGCAACATCAAGACGGCGGAGGCCATGTTGGCTTCGGACTTTCAGATGTCATTTCCGGGTGCAAAACCGATGACAACGATTGCCGAGTTGATCGATTGGGCTAAAAATCGGTATCGTTTCGTCAAGAAGACGATCGCTTCAACGGACGTTTTCCACAAGGAAGGCTGCGCGGTTGTCTATGTTATCGGCACACTGTCAGGGGAATGGTTAGACGGTACGTCTTTTGAAGATATCCGTTTTATTGATCGCTTCAAGATCAAGGATAGCAAGCTGATCTTTCAGGATGTCTGGAATGACATCGCCGAGGAGCTGAGGCGGTGAATGATACGATTGATCCGATAACACTGGCCGTCCTGACTGGGCGTATGGAACAGATCGCCGATGAGATGGACGCGACTCTCTTTAGGGCGGCGTTTAATCCGATCATCGCAGAAGCTCATGATGCTTCCCACGGGTTGTATCATGCGGATACGGGTGACACCCTGGTTCAAGGTAAATCCGGACTTCCGATTTTTGTCGGCGTGATGGCGTTTGCTGTTAAGGCGGTGATTGACAAAGCCGCTGAGGTCGGAGATCTGATCGAGGGCGATACCTACATCTTCAATGACGCCCATTTGGGTGGAACGCATCTGTCGGATATGCGATTGGTGCGTCCCTATTTCCGGGATGGCGAACTTTTTTGCTATTTGGCAAGTGTCGGTCATTGGCACGATGTCGGTGGCGCCGTGCCTGGAAACTACAATCCTTCTGCGACGGAGGCGTTTCAGGAGGCCTTCGTCCTGCCACCCGTCAAGTTGATTCGCGGTGGTGAGATGCAGCAGGACATTGTTGACATTCTTGTGCGCAATACACGGATCCCGCAGTCGGCCATGGGGGACCTGAATGGTCAACTCGGAGCCCTGGACCTTGGGCAGAAGCGCCTAGACGAGCTTTTGGATGACTATGGTGTCGCGACTGTGAAGATGGCTCTGGATGCGCTCGGAGATCGTGCTGATGCGCTGATGCGGGGTGAGCTAGCCACGTTGCCCGACGGTCGCTGGGAGGCAGTCGATTATCTTGATAATGACGGGATTACCGACAAGGCCCTGCCGATCAAGGTTGCGCTCGAAATCCAGGGCGATCAGATGTCACTTGATTTCGACGGCACAGCGCCCGTGACGGCGGGCCCGGTTAATATCGCTTTACCCACCGCTGTGGCGACGGCTTATGTGGCGATCAAACATATTTTTCCAGATCTCCCCGCCAATGCCGGTGTGATGCGCTCAGTTGATGTCCGTGTGCCCCAGGGATCTCTCCTCGCTGCAGAATTTCCGGCTCCGGTAGGTGGATATACCGAGACGATTTTGCGCATGATCGATGTAATTTTCTCTGCAGCGGCGCAAGCCACCCCGGAGCGGGTTGTTGCGAACGCCTATGGTACGATCAACGCACTTTCTATCGCTGGCAAGCGTGCGAATGGCCAATCTTGGGTGATGTTCAGCTTTTATGGTGGAGGTCATGGAGGAAGTATCGAAGGCGATGGATTGAATCATGGAAATGCCCCGATCTCGACTGCGACGATTCCGCCGATGGAGATTCTCGAAGCAACGTATCCGGTGATGTTCCGGGTGTGGGCTCTGCGTCCGGATAGTGCGGGTGCGGGTCAGCATCGCGGTGGGTTGGGTGCGACCTATGAGATCGAACTTCTCGAAGAGAAGGCGGACGTCTTTCTCTTCGGTGAACGCGGTCGGTTTTCTCCAAACGGCGTGGCTGGCGGCGAAGGCGGTGCAATGAACGTCTTTAAATTCGAGCAGAGCGATGGTTGGAATGAACCGCCGTTGGTATCGAAGATGCTCGGCATTAAGCTCAAGAAAGGTCAGGCTGTTCGTCTCCAGACACCGGGTGGCGGCGGTTACGGCCCGCCACGCAAGCGTATAGCCGCAGCGGTTGCGCGGGACGTTGCCCTTGGTTATCTCACTCCGGAGAAGGCAACCGAGTTTTATGGTTCAGCTTGGGCGGAAGTCTCGTCGTGACCCGTCTGATTGGCGTCGATGTCGGTGGGACTTTCACGGATATCTTTGTTCTGGATGAGGAGTCGGGAACGGCCAGCGTCTCCAAGGTCCCAACCACATGGCCGGACCAGTCTGATGGTTTTCTGGACGGAATCGCGCGTCAGGTGGACGATCTGTCGACGGTTGGAGTCGTTGTTCACGGTACCACAGCGGGCACCAATGCGCTTCTGGAGCGGAAGGGCGCTAAAATTGGAATTATCACGACGCACGGGCTTCGGGACGTGCTTGAGATGCGCCGTCGGGACCGACCCCAGACATGGGGGTTGCGTGGAGCGTTTGAGCCCATCGTCCCGCGTGATCTTCGTCTCGAGGTGTCGGAACGGACACTTGCCGATGGCACGGTACGGACGCCTGTTGATCTTGATGAGGTGCTTAGGGCAGCACAACTGCTTCTTGATCTGGAATGTGTGGCAGTCGCTATTCTCTTCGCAAATTCCTATGCTAATTCGGAGAACGAACAGACAGCGGTTGAAGCGGTTCGGAAGTTCTGGCCTAATCCGCATGTGAGTTCTTCATCTGAGATTCTTCCGGAAATCCGTGAGTTTGAGCGTTTTTCTACAACCGCTCTAAACGCCTATCTTCAGCCGGAAGTGTCCGGTTACATTAATCGTCTTGATACTGCGCTTAAGGGCGATGGATTTGGCGGTGAGTTCATGATTGTGCAGTCGAATGGCGGTGTGATGGGAACGGACTCCGCCTGCCGTCAGCCTGTGCGTACGGCGCTTTCAGGTCCGGCGGCAGGTGTGATGGCTGCAGGGTGTATCGCGCAAACCGCAGGGTTTGAAAACGTCATTACGGGTGACATGGGCGGTACGAGTTTTGACGTTGCCATTATCGCCGATGGTAAGTCGATGCTGTCGCAGCAGACTTCGATTGATTTTGGAATGGTTATTCGTGCGCCGATGATTGAGATAACGACGATCGGTGCTGGCGGCGGTTCGATTGCTTGGGTGGATCGCGGTGGTTTTCTGAACATTGGACCGGAAAGTGCGGGCGCGATGCCGGGTCCTGTGGCCTATGCGCAGGGTAACACACGGCCGACGGTTACGGATGCTAACGTCGTTCTCGGGCGCATTGATCCAAACAGTCCGATCGGCGGCAAGCTCGATCGTTTGGATGTAAAGGCCGCGGCGAATGCGATTGCTGAACATGTTGGTTCCAAGCTTAATCTATCTTCAGAAGAGGCGGCAGAAGCCATCCTTCGTGTGGCGAATTCTCGCATGGCGGGTGCGATCCGGTTGGTCAGTATTGAGCGGGGATTTGATCCCAAGCGTTTCGTCTTCATGCCTTTCGGTGGCGGCGGTGCCTTGCACACCGCCGCCATGCTGCGGGATGTCGGGATTGGCCGCGCCATTATTCCGCGTTATCCGGGTGTTATCAGTGCCATGGGTTGTGTCATCGCCGATATGCGTCAGGACTTCGTACAAACGATCAACGCACGAACGATGACACTTGATGTCGAAGGTTTGCGCGATTGCATGCAGAGTCATATCGATGTTGGTATGGCGGCGCTCGACACGGCGCAATCGCGCTTTACAACCCGTGATATCGTGGTTGAACTGGATATGGCTTACGTTGGTCAGACGCATACTGTAGCTGTGCCGCTGTCCGTGACGGTCGTAGACGGTACGGTAGCAACGCCAACGCAAGCCGAGATCGAAGCGGCCTTTGATAAGGCCTATTTGGCCACCTTTAGCAGGCTTTTGAGAAACGGTGACCGTCGTATCATGAACCTCCGCACTGCCGTGGTTGGTAAGCGGCCAAAATTTGACTTGAGCGCCCTTGCTCCCATAGGTGGCAGCGTTGAGACCGCCAGGACCGGTAGCCGACCGGTTCACTTTGGCAATGCCTGGTATCAGACGGTCATTTACGATCGTCTCAAATTGCCGGTTGGATCGGAAATCCGGGGACCGGCTATTCTTGTGCAACCCGACACGACTGTCCTGATCGATCCGGGACTAACGGGTCGCGTAGATGCCTTTGGAAATACCGTAATCGAGTTGAGTGAAGTATGATATGATCCACGTAATTGAACCAGAACGCACGGCGCTTTTGACTGTCGACTTGCAGAACGATTTTTTGCATGAAGACGGTGCCTATGCTCGCGCAGGACAGACGTCGGAAGCACTCTCTGCGTTGCCAAAGAGGATTAAACCGCTGGTGGATATGTTTCGCACTGCGGGCTGTATCTACATCAGTGCGCAGTTCACGTTGGTTCCGGGACCGGATGGTCAGCCTCTCATCGCAAAGCACCTTAAAGAGCTTCGTCCGTTCCTCGGTAAGGGTGACTTCGCACCGGGCGCTTTCGGACATTGTCTTGTTGACGCGTTGTCGCCGGCGGATTTCACCGTCGAAAAAGTCGCTTATTCGGCATTCTACCAGACCCGGCTGGAATACATCCTGAGGTTTCTCGACATTAATATGTTGATTGTCGGAGGGATCGTTACCAATGGTGGTGTGGCGAGTACCATACGTGACGCGCATCTTCGCAATATCCATACGATTTTGCTGTCCGACGGTTGTGCCGCCTTCAAACAGGAGATTCATGATGCGACGCTGACATCGCTCAGCTCGATCACCCTGATTAAATCCTGCATCGAGATGCGGAAGAGTTTGAGATGAGTCTTCGTTCGCGTCTTCGAGCGCCTGAGATCCTGATCGCGCCCGGCGTCTTTGACGGTCTGACGTCAATAATAGCTGCCAAGAGCCGGTTTGAAGCGCTTTATCTCTCGGGCGCGGCCGTATCATATACCCGACTTGGACGTCCCGATATTGGACTGACCTCCGTTACTGAAATGACCGAGACGATGGCACTGATCCGTGATTGCGTGGACTTGCCAGTTATTGTGGATGCGGATACGGGCTTTGGTAACGCGCTTAACGCTCAACGTACGATGCGGCTTTACGAACGTGCCGGCGCAAGCGCGTTGCAGGTCGAGGACCAGACGTTTCCAAAGCGCTGTGGGCATTTGTCTGACAAGTTGTTAATCTCGGTAGGAGAGATGGTCGGTAAGATCTCGGCTATGGCAGATGTCCGCTCCAATGATGAGACATTGATTATCGCCCGCACCGATGCCATCTCCGTTGAAGGGTTTGAAGCGGCGTTGGAACGCGCCAACGCTTATGTTGAAGCGGGGGCTGATGTGCTCTTTATTGAAGCTCCGCGGTCTGGTGCTGAGCTTCGTGACGTCCCGAAATACTTTGATGGGCGCGTACCTCTGCTTGTGAATATGGTCGAAGGCGGTGCCACACCGCTGCATGACGCGGCGGATCTTGAGAAGATCGGGTATTCCATTGTGATCTTTCCAGGCGGTATTGTTCGTGCCTTGGTTAAGACCGCCGTGGGTTACTACGCCAGCTTGAAAGCCCATGGTTCAAACCGGCCTTTTGCAAAGCATATGTTTGATTTTGATGGTTTGAATGACTACATTGGAACGAGTGAGATGCTCAAGCTTGGTCGCTGTTACGAAGATAAAAAATGATATGCGTTGCACCGACACCGTCTACGGGTTTTGACCTTGATGTATCGGTTCTTGTGATTGGTGCGGGCGCAAGCGGAATGGTCGCTGCGCTGTCTGCAAATGACGCTGGTAGTGAGGTACTTGTCGTCGAGGCTGATCCCGCGCCCGGCGGATCTACCGCGCTTTCGGCCGGTTTGATCCCGGCGGCGGGCACATATTTTCAGAAGGCCGCTGGCATCCGGGATAATCCATTGATACTGGCTGCTGATATCCAGCATAAGGCCAATTGGGAGAATTCGCAGACGCTTGTGGATACGCTGGCGGCAAATGCGGGATCCTGTATTGAATGGTTGTCCGATCGTTTTCATCTCCCGTTCTCGGTTGTTACGGATTTCGATTATCCCGGACATTCTCGGCGTCGCATGCATGGCCTACCAACCCGTGCGGGCCGCGAACTTGTGGATTGGCTCCGGTCGGCTTGTGAGGCAGAATGTGTTGACATCGTCTGCAACCGTCGTGCCAGGGTCCTGTTTCGCGACAGCACCCGTATTATGGGCGTGGAGGTTCAAGGTCCTGAGGGTTGCGAAAGGATTGGATGCGAAGCGTTGATCCTTGCTTGCAATGGTTTTGGCGGAAATCGTGAGATGATCGCGCGTTATATTCCAGAAGTCGAAAAGGCACTTTGGTTCGGACATGACGGCAACAAGGGCGACGCGGTAATGTGGGGCGATGCGTTGGGTGCCGAAAGCTTGCATCTTGGTGCCTATCAGGGGCACGGAAATGTTGCGACGCCTCATGGCATCTTGATTACCTGGGCTGTAATAACGGAAGGTGGAGTGCAGGTGAACACTACAGGCCGTCGTTTCTGGGATGAAAGTCAGGGTTATTCCGAAGCGGCGCGTGTTGTTATGGCGCAACCCGGTGGCATTGCCTGGACTATTTTCGATAACCGCATCGCTGAAATCGCCCGGCAGTTTCAGGACTTCAGGGATGCTGAAGCCGCCGGTGCTCTGCGCACGGCGGACACCCTTGATGCTCTTGCAGACCTTTGTGATCTATCAGCCCAATCCCTGAACAAAACTATTTCAGCGATATCCTCCGGGCAGGCTGATGAGTTCGGACGCACGTTCATTAGCCCTGGCCTAACCCAACCTTATATGGCTGTTAAGGTGATCGGTGCGCTGTTTCATACACAGGGCGGGCTGAACGTGAATCAGGACGCCCGGGTCAAACTCGCAAATGGCGATCTTTTACCAAACCTTTACGCTTCCGGTGGGGCCGCTGTGGGCGTATCGGGAACTGGAGATAGCGGATATTTGTCGGGCAACGGCTTGCTCTCTGCGGTGGTATTGGGACGCATCGCGGGGCAACGCGCTGCAGAACAAACATGAATAGCTCTTATGGATGCGTAAATTCAATAAGACGGGTCATGTACTTACATTGGCATAATGCGATTGCATTGTGTCCGTGGTATGGCGGGAACTACCGGGCACCGTGAATGCATCACGTTACAATGGAGGAATCACGCGTCGCATTTACATACAGGATGATTTGAGTGCAACGCGATCATTTTCAGGTGACCGGCGGATTGTATTCAAGGATAGTTATCGAAACGAGATCTCTTGAGATTCATTAACCTGTGCGAGATGAAACGTTCTGTTCCCGAGACTGTGCCGATATCGATTGAGTACTTCGGAGCGTGTCTTTTGAATGCCAAAAGGTGGCATGAAAAATCTCTGGCTATATCTACAGATCGGTGATTGTCGCATGGCAAATCATCTGAAAATCATGTTTACTCTCGATAATAATTCGTTACTATTTCAGACGCGCAAAAGGGCAAGACGTTGAAGAGCGAATGAAATATGTTAAAATCGGAGACGCCAAAAAGTAGTCACGAGTGAAATTTTATTGCCTGGATAAAGTGTAGGTGGTTCAGGCACAGCATCATCACAGGGTTATGTGAATGACAGTTATATATGATAGAATTGCGCGAGGATATGCCACACAGTATTTGAACAGCTTGCCGGCACACGACGATCTCATAGCTTGGTTTGATGGACCGAGAAGTGAGAAGGCACTTGAGGCCTTTGAACGCTCTTGTGCGGCAAAGAAACCCGGTCGGGTATTGAAGCGTCTTGCACTGACACTGCGGCCGATGTTCTTTAATCCTCTGGTCCGGTCTTGGACAAAGCATGAAGTTTCAGTCAAGGCTTTCGGCTATACGGCGGCGACCGAAAATTATATTTTTCGAATGCCGGATGATATGCAGCCTCTCTACTCGGAGAAGGCTGTATTTGAGACAACCTTATACTTCGATTATTTGGCTTTTGACTGCATTGAGACACACACAACCAACTATGCAGCGGTCAGTCATCATGCAATTTCACGTATGGTGGAACGAGGTGCAGTGGATGTGAATCAACTGTCCGCTACGATACCGAACCTGTTACGGATGTGTTCCGACTTTGCGATGTTTGCATTTGCGACCGAAATTGATTTTTCAGAAATGCAAAGTTTTTTGTTACCCTGGAATAAAGGGGCACTCGTCTTGGTATTCATGGAAATGGATCCAAACATGAACAACGGCGGGAAGGAGCGTCAACAGATTTTGTCCGTACGTACATTCTTGAATGAAAAAATGCTGTCGGAACAGGATGAAGAGCGGATGAGAGGTTTTCCGGATGGTGAGTTCTTTAAGAGGGGAGACACAAGGGATGTTTTTGATTTTCTGTCCAGTTGGATGAGAGGGAATGCACGACCGTGGGAGTTTTCCGATTCTACTCTTGAGGGAAATTTTAAGAATAAGTGCTGGTAAATGTGTACAGATGTGGAGCGTCCGATGCATGACGAGGTTGAGTTGTTGAGGTGCAAGATCGGGGCGTCATTCATAACATCAACCGTTCGGAAAAAAGTGATGTATGATTTGTGTCGGAAAATGAGGTTTAAATGGTTGGAGGCACCAATTTCATGTGGAACACCAAGACATGCCTCGCATCTGTGTTCTGCATTCAGTATTAAAGATCGAGATCGACCCAAACCGGCACGTGGTCGGACGGTTTGTTGCGTCCCCTCAATTCGGTATCAATCTGACAATCCTGAAGTAAATCGGTAGCTTGGGGGGACAACAGGATATGATCGATTCGGATGCCGTTGTTCTTTTGCCATGCACCCGCTTGATAGTCCCAGAAACTGTAGTGGTCGGGCTCAAAATTGCGCGCACGAAACGCATCTGTGAAGCCAAGGTTCAAAATGCGTCTGAACGCAGTACGCGTTTCGGGTCGCGCAAGCGCGTCATCAATCCATGATTTTGGATCTTTCGCATCCTCATCTTGAGGAATGACGTTGAAGTCGCCTGCCAATAGGAGTGGCATCTCATCGGACATAAGGTTACGAACGTGGGTTAACATTCGTTCCATCCAGTCGAGTTTATAGTCAAACTTAGGTCCGGGTGCGGGATTCCCATTCGGCAGATAGAGTCCGCATATTTTGAGCGCTCGTCGGCCGATGACGGTCGCTTCTATCCATCTTGCCTGTTCATCTTGCGGGTTTCCGGGAAGACCACATTGGACGTCTTCGAGTGATAATTTTGAGAAGATCGCGACGCCATTGTAACTCTTCTGACCGTGAGTCCGAATCATGTAACCCGTATCGTCAAAAAACTCGTGAGGGAAAGCTTCATCCGTGGATTTGATTTCTTGTAACAAAACGATCTCGGGTGACGTCTCGTCCAGCCAGGATTTGAGCGTTTCAGCGCGCGCCTTGATGCCGTTAATGTTGAATGTCGCGACTTTCATTGTGGTTTTTCTTGTCCAATGGAGGGTTCCTACATTAACCTGCTGCGTGGCAACAGCGATGGTGGTGCGTCTTTTTGAGATTTCTTAACGGGTAAAGAGGTGTTGCTCTCACCTTAATCAATGAGCAATCAATCGATACGGCGTGTTCTCAAATGAAATTGTGCTGTTTGGTGATAAGATAGGCTTACATGGAAAATGAGGTTCCACATCCACATGAAGAACTGGCATTTGGATTATCGATGACGAAGCGGGTGCCGATGAGCTCTTCTGAAAAATCAATGGTCGCATTTTCCAGAAATGGTAGAGAGATTGGATCAACAACGACCATTTGTCCGTTGCCGTCGAGAACCAGGTCGTCATTCTTGGGTGTATCAAGTGCAATTTCATATTGAAATCCAGAACAGCCACCGCCTTGCACAGCAATACGGAGTGCCTGGCCTTGATCAGCCGCACCAATTTCGGCGAGTCTCTTGAAGGCGCGTTCTGTTACGCGAGGCGGTATCTTCACTGTGTTTCTTCAGTCATTTGAAAGTATGTATGTGTTAATATAGAAGAAGAGGCGCGTTAACTCAAGATGTAGGTTGTGAAATGCTCGCCGCTTATGCTTCAAATCCTGAGCACTCGAAGGGCCGGCGCATTGCGGAAGATGAGAGTGATTATCGATCTGCTTTCCAGCGCGACCGCGACAGAATTATTCATTCAAGTGCCTTTCGACGCTTGAAGCATAAAACGCAAGTCTTCGTTGAACATGAAGGAGATCTCTATCGTACCCGCCTTACTCACTCAATTGAAGCGGCACAAGTTGGGCGTACAATTGCAGGTGCTCTTGGTTTGAATACAGATCTGACAGAAGCGGTCGCGTTGGCACACGACCTTGGTCATACTCCCTTTGGTCACGGCGGAGAAGACACCTTAAACATCTTGATGGAGCCGTTTGGAGGATTTGATCACAATGCCCAGGCTGTCAAGATAGTTACTCGTCTCGAAAAATGTTACGCACGCTTTGATGGCTTGAATCTCACTTGGGAGACTTTGGAAGCGCTTGCTAAGCACAATGGTCCTGTGAAAGATCCGGTGCCTTATGCGCTGCAGGAATATGAGGGGTTGGAAGACTTGGATATTCGAACCTATCCAAGTGCGGAGGCCCAGGTTGCGTCTGTCGCAGATGATATCGCCTACAATTGTCATGACCTTCAAGATGGGCTTCGCGCACGATTATTTTCGGATGAGGATATCAAGAATTTGCCTATCATTGATCAGGCTATCTTTGACGTTGACGCTCGCTATCCAGACATTGAAAGATCGCGACGTCGGCATGAAGTCTTGAGACGCGTGTTTGGCGTTTTTGTTTCCGATGTGATCGCGTCATCACGCGAAACTTTCGAAGAAATCCGTGTGCGTGCGGTGGAAGATGTTCGAGATCTCGGGCATCCTGTTGTCGCATTTTCGAAGGAAATGCAGAATCAAATGAAAAACATTCAAGAGTTTCTTTTCCTACATATGTATCGTGCGCCAAGTGTCATGAAGAAACGTGAAGAAACAAGTGGTGTGATGGAAGATCTCTTTGCACTTTATCTTTCAGATGCGCATCTTCTGCCAGAGCGTTGGCAGAAGGACATTTCAGCTGTAAAGAGTCAAATTGAATTAGCGCGTATTGTGTCAGATTATATTGCAGGCATGACGGACCGATTTGCTCTTCAGGAACATCGACGCTTGATAGTCGGATATTCTCGGTGATCAAGCGAGGGTACCCATCGAATCCGGTTAGCTGAGACAAGGATTATTTCTCATGAATTTGTTTGTCGACATTGAGGCGTTGGTTCGATCAGAATTGGCGGCAATGCGCCAGGAGGGTATCTTGCCGGTTGGTTCGAATGTTGATCATATCACAGTTGAGCCTCCGAGAGAGGCTGCACATGGTGATATGGCAACAAATGCAGCTCTCTTATGTGCGAAGTTTGGAGTAAATCCGCGAGAATTTGCTGAGCAACTCGGTCAGCGTATTGGTGTCGATTCGCGGATTGTGGCCTACGAGGTTGCGGGACCCGGTTTTTTGAATTTATGGTTAAGGCCGTCATGTTGGCACGATGTTTTGCAAGCCATCTTGATAGAGGACGTCAATTTCGGTCAATCCAAACTCGGCGCCAATCAGAACGTTAATATTGAATTTGTATCGGCAAATCCGACGGGCCCTCTACATGTGGGACATACCCGCGGTGCCATTTTTGGAGATGCGTTGGCCAATCTTCTCGAGTTTGCCGGCTATTCCGTGACGCGCGAATACTACATCAATGACGGTGGCGCACAGATGGATGCTTTGGCGCGGTCGACCTACTTGAGATATTTACAGGCTCTTGGGCAAGACATTGCACTTGAAGACACTGCTTACCCCGGAGATTATTTAATTGCCGTTGGTCAGGCAATTGCTAAAAAGTGGGGTGACGTATGGGTTGATAAATCGGAAGATCAATGGTTGGATCACATTCGTAATTTTGCGACGGACGCAATGATGGATATCATCCGAGAAGATTTGTCTGCGCTGGGGATAGAGATGGATGTCTTCTTCAGTGAAAAATCTCTCTACGGTACTGGGAGAATTGAGGCTGCACTTCAGAGTTTAGATTGCAAGGGCCTCATCTATCGTGGAACCCTGGAGCAGCCGAAAGGAAAAGGCTCCAAAGATTGGGTTGCACGGGAACAGATGCTTTTCAAGTCAACTGAGCATGGAGATGATGTCGACCGGCCATTGCAAAAATCTGACGGAACGTGGACTTACTTTGCGCCGGATGTCGCCTATCATTTTGATAAGGTTTCACGAGGGTTTGACGTGTTGATTAACGTCTTCGGGGCTGATCACGGAGGATATGTCAAGCGCATGAAGGCCGCGGTTAGTGCACTCTCTGATAACCAGGTGCCACTCGATATAAAGCTTATTCAGTTGGTACGGCTCTTTAAGAACGGAGAGCCATTCAAGATGTCGAAGCGATCCGGAAGCTTCGTTACTTTACGGGATTTGCTGCAGCACGTCGGACCGGAAGTGACACGTTTCGTCATGCTTACACGTAAAAATGACGCAATGCTGGATTTCGATTTCGCTAAAGTTCTTGATCAAAGTCGAGATAATCCCGTGTTTTATGTTCAATATGCCAATGCTCGAGTGATGAGCGTTTTCCGGCGTGCAAGGGAGGCAAAGATTCCGATCGATGATGAGGTTCTTCAATCTGTTGAATTATCTTCATTGACGCATGATCTGGAATTAGCGGTTCTTCGCAAGTTGGCGGAGTGGCCTCGGTTGATCGAGGCCGCTGCGCGAGCGAATGAGCCGCATAAAGTTGCTTTTTATCTCAATGAATTGGCGAGCGAGTTTCATAGGCTTTGGAACGGTGGCAATGATTATCCGACTTTGCGTTTTGTTCAGCCTGACAATGTGGAATTGAGTCAATCAAAAATTGCATTAGGGCGCGCGGTATCGATTGTGATTGCCTTGGGACTTGGTATTCTTGGTGTGACGCCAGCACAGGAGATGCGGTAGAAGACTTTAGGATCTTTGTGATTGTTGGTAAACACTATGTGGATCGGTCGAAAGTGGGAATGGGGCGTGTATGCAGAGTGCTGAATTCATATCAGGGTTGGAAGCTAAGGAATCGCCGGCTATAAAGCGCACCAGTTGGTTGACGATATCGGCAAACCTCTTCAATATAACCACGTTACTTGCTTGTTTATGTCTCTTGTTTCTTTGGGTTAGTGACTTGAGTGAGAGAGACAGTTCTCAAATCCCGGTGGTCCGGGCTCCCGAAGGGCCGATGCGGGTGCAACCCGAAAATCCAGGTGGCCGCCTCGCGGACAATCAGGGTTTTGCTGTCAATCGGATTGCAGCTGAAGGAGGTGCCGCTGCACCGTCGGACAGTTGGACCTTTGCGCCAACACCGATTACGCTTTCTGACGAAGATCAGTCAATGAGCCAACTTCGTTCGGAGAAGATGAATGGTCGACCTCGTAATATAGCGGAGGGTGCGGATGATGTGGAACGACCGCAGATTATTGGGGAGTCAGTTCCGGTTGTAATGAAGCAGGTTCATCAATCGGCGGACAGTCTGCGTGTGAGTAGAATCCATTCGGTAGCTCTTGATGCTGATAATCCGGTATCTTCTCGTGGTGGGCCTACAGTGGTCGAGGAACCAACCGAACAGTCAAAGATTATCAATATTATTGGCAGCGATGTACCCGGGATAGCTGTATCTTTGTTTCCCAGATCACGTCCGTCTAAATTGGTGAGATCAACCGTTGATGCAACATACGAGGTTGAGAAGCCACTCGAAGTTTCGGCTGCAGACGTTCCGGCCGGAACGCAAGTTGTGCAACTGGGCGCTTTCGAGTCCGCAGAAGTTGCGCGAGCCGAGTGGGACCGTCTTCGGCGACGTTTTGGTGATTATCTGGTTGGGAAGCAACGTATTGTACAAATTGCTGTCAGTGGTGGTCGCACGTTTTATAGACTTCGAGCACTGGGTTTTGATGACTTGAGCGATGGTCGAAGATTTTGTTCCGCGCTCGTCGCCGAAGGGGCGGATTGTATTCCAGTCGTAACGCGTTGAAACGATTATGAGGAGATTTGGCGCCACGATTCTTGATATTGAGGGCTTCGCTCTCACACAGAACGAAAAAGCGTTCTTTCGAGATGTCAATCCCTTTGGCTTTATTTTGTTTGCCCGAAACATTAAAAGTGCTGAGCAAGTGCGTTTCTTGTGTGGTGAGTTGCGTGAAGCTGTTGGCCATGACGCTCTTATCACAATTGATCAAGAAGGTGGTCGCGTTCAACGCTTACGTCCACCGCTCGCAAGAGTGTGGCCATCACCTCTTGATCATGTCACGGATTCTGGCAGTTTAGCTTCGCGCGTGATATGGTTGCGTTATCGTATCATTGCAGCCGAACTTCGCCGACTGGGGATTGATAGCAATTGTGCACCCGTTGTTGACTTGGCACATGAGAATACCCATGCGTTCCTGTATAATCGTTGCTTGGGAACGACCGTTGATCAAGTTGTGCGTCTGGGCCTTGAAGCGGTCAAGGCGCACTTGGAGGCCGGTGTGTTACCTGTCATAAAGCATGTTCCGGGCCATGGTCGAGCGGTAATCGATAGTCATTATTCTTTACCATGTGTTGATGAATCATTGGATACCTTGAAAAAGACTGATTTTGCAGTGTTTCGGGCCTTAACGGAGGCTCCAATGGCAATGACGGCACATGTGGTTTTTTCTGCGCTTGATGAGGAGCCTGCGACATTATCGCGTGCGACGATGCACTACATTCGTACGAATATTGGATATAAGGGACTAGTCTTGTCTGATGATATTGCAATGGACGCCCTCTCGGGGAACTTGCCGTATCGATCAAAACAAGCACTTGCCGCCGGCTGCGACGTCGTATTGTGTTGCAACAGGTGTCTCGATGACCGGATTTGCGTTGCAGAGGCCTGCGGTGACATGTCAGAAGATTCTCAGATGCGCGCAGAAGCCGCGTTGAGATTGCGTCATTCACGAGTCGACATTGACATAGATGATCTTGTGACAGAACTGAATTCTCTTGTACGTGCGTGGCCCTATGGTTGATCTCAGTTTTGAACATGATACTGCCGTTTCCGAACAGCCCGTAGCAGAGACCTTGATCGTCGACGTCGATGGGTTTGAAGGTCCACTTGACCTCTTGTTGGCGATGTCTCGACGACAACAGATTGATTTAATGAAGATTTCCATTTTAGCCTTAGCCCAGCAGTATTTGCAGTTTGTCGAAAGGGCGAAGGCGCTGCGGATTGAATTGGCGGCAGATTATCTTGTTATGGCGGCTTGGTTGGCTTTCTTGAAGTCGCGGCTCCTGCTTCCTCCGGAGGCGGACGAAGATGGACCGACGGGCAAAGAACTCGTTCATCATTTGGCCTTTCAGCTTGAGCGTTTGCAAGCGATGCGCGATTCGGCTGCCCAATTGATGGCGCGTGATCACTTGGGCCGCGATTTTTTCGTGCGAGGTATGCCGGAGACTATTCGGCAATTGAGGCGTATTCAGTACACGGCAACTCTTCTGGATCTCACGCAAGGATACGCGCGTATCCGAACGCGCGAGGAATTCCGTCCATTGTCTTTTGATCAGTTGAAAGTGCTTTCGATTGAACGGGCTCTTGATCGGTTGAAAGCAGTTGTTGGTAAGGTAGTCGATTGGGCAGACTTGATGACATATCTGCCGGAAGAGGCACAGTTGGACACTGGTTTGAAGAGATCGGCGACCGCTTCGACGCTCGCAGCGGCTTTGGAGTTGGTGAAGATGGGACAGATTGAGATTCGGCAGACTGAAGAATTTGCACCGATAAAGATAAAGGTTAAGGATTCCTTTTCGTGACACAACGAGAACGATTATCGATTCACGACCGTGATGTTGTAGCGCCTTCTCTTTCAGAGCAAGAAAGGATGGTGGAGGCGCTTCTTTTTGCAACCGTGGAACCTTTGACGGTGAGGGAGATTGAGTCCCGCTTGCCGCAAGGCAGCGACGTATCATTGTCGTTATCGAGTTTGAAGGAGCGTTATCATGGGCGTGGGGTTCAGGTCTACCAGGTCGGGGACGCCTGGGCTTTTCGAACCGCATCTGATCTTGGATTTTTGCTGCAAAAGGAGAGAGTAGAAGTTCGGCGATTGTCGCGGGCGGCTACGGAAACACTGGCTATTGTCGCTTATCATCAACCCGTGACGCGTGCGGAAATTGAAGAAATTCGAGGAGTATCCGTTAGCCGGGGGACAATTGATCAGTTGTTAGAACTGGAGTGGATCAAGTTTGGACGTCGTAAACTTACTCCGGGTCGGCCTGTCACCTTCGTGGTGACACGAACGTTTCTCGATTATTTCGGGCTGGAAAATGTAAAGGATTTACCGGGACTAAAGGAGTTGCGAGCAGCCGGTTTGCTTGAAAGCCGCCCATTTTCGGGATTTGCTGATGAACATGCGACGTCCGATGGGGATGTTGATTCTCGGGAGGATGATTCTGCATGACGGGTTTGGGCCTCAAGCGATGATGTCCGGATTCGGTATGGGCGTCACTCATTCTTCAAGGACGGATGTTGCACTTTCTCTTACTTGTGATATCTTGTGTAAGAAATTATTTAGAATCAAATCCTTAAAAGTGATTCTGCAAACTTTGATGTTGGAATATCTTGTCGGAGTCGCGTCGCTTTACAAACTCAGACAATGGTCTTGCGGATATCTTGTGGTGGGAGTCCAATTTGCATGCCTTTATAAATGGCTGCTTGATCAGCATCCGGCAGCGCTGTCTTGCGCAGGTGCAATGTGCGGCCATCGGGCCGGGCGAATGTGGTGGTTGTCCGCTGCAGGGAGTTGAGGACATTGCGGATTGTCGTCCAGTTCGCAGGCGTATTGGTTTGCGCCATGCGCTTGCGGAGAATCTGGATCGCATGGTACGCGATTGCTAAGAACAACAGATGCCCGTCGGCTCGTTGTTCCGTGCGATGATGAATCGGGCGTAGTCCAAGTGCGGGCTTGAGACTGCGAAAGACGGATTCGACGTCCTTCAACATTACGTAAGTCTTCCACATTGTGTTCGCATCCCAGTTCCGTTCATTCGATTGCAGGCGGCATACGTCGGGTTTGTGCATCATGGAGTCTTCGGGTGGGTTCAATTTCCAGGTGAGGGCCACTACCTTCTTGCTCTCTTGATCGGAGGTGATGGTGACATTATAATGCGGTGCGATACGCGCGTTCTCTTTCTGTAAGTGTTCGATCTTATGCTGTATCTTTGCCAGTGTCTTTTGTGTCCGTGGTTTTGAGAGACTCGCGTTTAACTGACGGAGACCCTCTTCGAACCGTGCTTGGCAGCGTGTGATGATATCCGTTTCCTTGGTCTGACGTGCGTTCGCGTGATATCGTAAGAGGACTTCTTTGTAGGGGATCTTTTCAGTGTCTTCTCTTTCGATCTGTTCAAGATAAACCGTTAGTTCCCCGTCCGAGATGGTTGATATTGCCGCCGTCTCTGTGTGAGGACGAAATGTGCGGTTTGAATTGTGGGAAACAACCAGATAAATATATCCTTTCGATCGCATCCAAGCACGGTTCTCCTCCGTGGAAAGGCCGTGATCCATTGCAATAATACTTCCTTTTGGAACGTTGAGGGAGGTGAGCATCGTCTCAAGCGTGCAGGTTTCGATGACATTTCCGGGAACGATCTTCGTGTATCGGAGAAAGCCGTTGTTATCGAGAACCGCCCCGAGCGAGATAGGATATGCATTCGAACACTGTTGCAGGATATGTCCCTGTGCGGTGCTCGGCTTATTCGGTCCCTCTTCCTCCTCCCTGAAATGTTGATCTGTGAGATCATAAAGCGTGACAATTGGCGGTTGGTTGACGTGGCCGTCAACCGTTCTGGATATATGGTCCTCAAGCGCGGTCTTATGTTTGATCAGATGATTGGATGCACGATTAAGAGCCTCATCATTTAGACTACCAAAGTCGATCTCAAGTAATTCTCCGGCTGCGCTGGCCGTGCGCAGCCAGTAATTTGCCGCCCTCACAGATCCGGGTTGGGCCATTCGGCTGATGATCATCGCCAAGGCACAGCCTTGCTGCCGTTGATTGAGACCAAGGGAACATAATTTATTGGGAATGTCGAGAATCTTGAGTGCCTCAAGAGCCGCATGTTCGACACCAATCGACCGACTATCGATATCCTGTGCCGAATGGATATCGACGGTCTCCCAATCTGATATCTCCGGTGTGTGGCCCCTACGTTCCAGCAACCGCTTTACGATCCGTCGGGCCTCCGTTTCGATTTCCATCGGAAGGGTGAGGAAGTTGAGTGTTGCCTGTCCATTGATGAGTTCGTTCACGCGTTGGCACAATAGCCGCCAGTCTCGTTGGTCAACGGAAAAATTGCGGCCAAGATTAAGCAGTGTCTTCTGCCGCACTTTGACGCCTTCCCGCCGGCTTTCAACGAGACGGTGGGTCACATACGGTGAGCCGTCCTTCGCGGTACTGGTGCGTGCTTGGACAATAAACATCAATCTTGTTGTTTTCGAGACATTTTGTTCAAGACGGATGATCGTCTGCGTGTTGATTCGTTTGCGGGTCCCGTTCGTCCATCGGGAAAGATGTTACGTTCGGCAACTCAATGGTTTGATGTGGTGTCTTCTTGAAGACTTAGCTAGCGAGCCAACCAAGTGTTGAGTCTCTCAAAGAACGCGTTTTCTTCGGTAATGAAGGGATAATGTGCCGAGTTTTCGAAGATCGCTAATTCTGCGTTTGTTAGGAGTGATGCGATACGTTCGGAGCCTTGTGTCGCTGGCGTAATAGGGTCGTATCGTCCTCCCATAACGAGCGTGGGAACCGTTACGTTTGGAAGCACTTCGAGCATGTTGAAGTCTGCCAGCAATGGCCCCGCTGCATTCCAAGCGCGATATTCATAGTGTGTCGACGCGTCAAGAGCCGCACCGATGTTCGCATCATAATTATGGAAGTACATCTGTACAACCCTGCTCCAGTTCTCCTGCCATTCAGCGTTACCAGCCAAAGGACCGGAAAATATCTTTCCGAAGGCTTGCATCTGTTCTTCAGTTCCCGCAACGGCGGGTTGATAGTCAAACGCAGGAATTGTGGCGAGGAGAACCAATCCATCTAAGCGATCGGGATATTTTTCGACAAATTTCTGCCCGATAAATCCTCCATAGGAATGGCCGATAAGTGTAAAGGTGTCGTGGTTTAATGCGCTCATGAGTTCGGCTGCGTCCGATGTGAGTCGATCGAAGTTCATCTCATCGTAGTTTTTGGGTTTGGTCGAACGCCCATTTCCAAAGTGATCATAATACACTACGGTGTGAGTCTGTGCCAGGGTATCAAAGTAGGGTCGAAAGTAGTCGTGACTTAATCCGAGTCCGCCGTGCATCATCAGGATTGCTGGACCGTCTCCGATGGACGTGTAGTAGATCTCTGCGCCATTCACCTCAATCATGTCTGCCGATGCTCCTGCCGCGCCGAAGAATAGTCCGAAGAGTGCTGTAAAGATATTGTGTCGATTAAACATAAATTTCCCTCCTCAAGTTGTGACACGTTATATCCCGTAGCGTGTTCCTATGACAGTCACATGGATTGCTCTGTTTCGCTACTGCACATTATGTCTGAGAGAAATGCAATGCCTAGGAAAACGGTTTTATGATGTGTATTGCGGTGATAATCTAACTGATCAGAGTTCCCAGGACCCGTCTGCATTGCGGCATGCTGTCCCGTACGCTTGTTCTTGTTGGCCACCGATGACGACGGTGTTGAGATATTCACGGCACAGTCGACCATCGGCCTGTCGACCTTCTCTCGTGATCTGCGTAACACCACGTGCAGCACCACCCGCGTTTTGCGGATTGTCCCATGTAATGGCTTGATTCGTGGCCAGCGCTTCTCTTGTTGATTGGCCCACTCTTTGCCGTGATGTTTGATCGAGCGACGCGCCGATGGCTTGACCGACACTTGCGCCGATTATGGCGCCAAGAGCGATTGCGGCCTTGTTTCCATCACCTTTGCCGAACTGGTTGCCGATGACCGCACCTGTTGTGCCACCCAGGAGCGCACCAGCCACCTCGTTGTCGGATTGACATGCGGCAAGGGAAAGCACCATCGCTAATCCTGTCACGCTCGTGTAGATTGGATTTCTTGATACTGACATTTCATTCGATCCTTGTTGATGGAGATGTTTCGAAACTGGTCGCAACTTCGGTCATTTTGGACACTGTATTGCCTTTGTGCATAACCGTCGCTTAGGATACAATCATGCTCTCCGAAGGCTAGCTCTTCCATATTTCCAATGCAAGATTGTGACTTGTGAAACTTGGGTAACAATTTGTTGCATGGGCCTGAAATCCTACGCGAATCCCTTTGGATGCATATTCAGTGTTTGAGGAACTGTGCGGGTGTATCATCCTGTCTTGACAGATTGTCGAGACTGTACCTAAAAGCCTAATCCTTCATATTTTTTCTTGAATTTCGAAACCCGACCGGCGGTATCAACCAACCGGGATGTGCCGCCTGTCCAGGCAGGATGGGCGGAGGGGTCGATGTCCAGAGAGAGCGTGTCGTTTTCGGATCCCCACGTTGAACGCATTTCCACAACGGTTCCATCCACAAGTTTCACGTTGATCTTGTGTGAGTCCGGATGAATATCTTTTTTCATGTTAGTCCGTCTCAATTGTTGGGTGAACGTGGTTTGTAATTGGTATCTTCTGCAATGCGTGCAGATTTTCCGCGACGTGATCGAAGGAAGTAGAGTTTTGCACGACGCACACGTCCTCTACGAAGGACTTCGACGCTTTCAATGTTGGTCGAATAGAGTGGGAAAATCCTCTCAACACCTTCGCCGAAGGAGACTTTTCGAACAGTGAATGATCCGTCGATGCCCTTGCCGTTCTTGCGCGCGATGCACACACCTTCGTAATTTTGTATTCGGCTGCGCGTACCTTCCGTTACTTTGTAGCCGACTCGTACGGTGTCACCGGCTTTGAAATCGGGAATCGACTTGCTAAGAGCCGTAATTTGTTCTGCGTCAAGTTCTGCGATTAGGTTCATCGTATTGGTTCCCGATAAGTCGTATATTCACATGCGGCTCCGAGTGTTGGTAGAGAGATGTCCAAACTCCTCGGTTGAATTCTCACGTCCATTAACGATGAAATCTACCCTTGAGCGAATTTTGTGCTGAAAAAAGCTGGCAAGTCATCTTGGTTCACGCTGCGTCTCATATTTAAGTGAGAAAGATAGTCTTATAGTGGGATTTAGAGTAGATTCAAGAGATATTTCGGTTGATTGGTGTATCGTTGTAATCAATTACAAGGTGTTGAGGTTCAAGATTGAACGGGCCCTTATGATGATTTTTGCTCCGCTTGAGACCCTTAAATGGCAAGTGCGTCACACAGTTCATTGTAGAACGAGGCACCGTCAAATGTACGACGTTTAGGACAGTGATCGAGTGCTCGTTTTAATACAGGAAATAGCGTTTTTGCACCTGACCAATCTTCCTCTTCAATGATGCCGGTGGGATGCCGCTTATTGACTATGAACCAAAAGACTGAAGCCAATTGGAATACATCAGATGTTTTTCTAATTTTTGAAAAATTTGAGTGTACACCTAAGCATCGGTTAGTCATTTCTGGAGACCTCCAGAATCTTGGCCCCAGATTCTCTTCACCTGTCAGGTTACGGCCAGTGTGCGCAAGCGAAGCACACAGGCCAAAGTCAGCAAGTATCCACTTATCACCGGATATCAGTACATTCTCTGGTTTAATGTCTCTGTGGACAACATTGATTTTGTGAAGAGCTTTTAACCCATCAGCAAGACCGCGAAACTGTGCCTTATAAATTTCTTCTGGAACTGAGCTTCGGGAGAGGGATAGATGTTTAAGGTTTCCCGAGTCAGCCAGTTCCATTACGAAGAAGTGAATCGTCTTCCAACTTCTTCGACCTTTTTGTTTGCGCTTGCTGCGGACAGAGCCTTGGGTTTCAAATCTTACGAGATGACTGTGATGCAATTTGCTGATTTGTCGTCTCTCGAACTCGAATCTGCGCACTCTTTTGTTACTCTTATCATAGTTTAGCAAAAATTTGATCGCAAATTCATCGCCAGTTTTGGATTCTACACACTTATGAACGGCCCCGTTGCCGCCTGCATCGAGACGCTCCTCAACTTCAAATATACGCCCACATTCTGAGGAAACTCTTGGTTCGATCGAAAAGGTGTCGCTCTTTCGCAAGAACAAATCAATTTTCATATTCGATGTTGTGATTTACACGTGTTTAGAACCCCAAAAACGCCAAAGACCTACCTTCCTATTGCCGAGAAAGTGCCAAGCTTTTTGAAATTCATCGGCAGCTTGATCGAGAAGTTCAATGTTTTGGGCAAGCCAAATTACTAATGTTGAACCGACATTGTTAAGGTGTGACGCAACTAAGTGCATCGCAGTTCGTGTCTTGCCTGCTCCGGTTGGCATGTGCAAAATGCCTCTTTGTGATCTCTCGGAGAGCATTAGGGATGTACGTTGCAAGGCTAACCTTTGATGTTTAAAAAGTCCGTAGTTAACACTTATGGTATTATTTCCTGATAACTTCGCAGACGGCACTATAGGTTCTTCTACAACCCCAAAAAAAGAGAACAAAGTAGGAAGGTGTGAATCTAATAAATCCAGAGTTAAAATATTTTAAAAGGATTCGGTTTGTCTGGAATATCTAGTATACCAACATCATTGTATTGATGGATAAAGGGATTTCAGTTTGATGCGGGCGTCGTCGGCTGTGAACCGCCAGTCGACGGGTTTCTTATCGGCGTTGCGCTGATCCTGCCATACGCGCACTTCCCGCGTCAATGTCTCCCGGTCGGGAATGCGTCGCGCGAGGCATTGCCGGGACA
>JAPORU010000094.1 GCA_026710045.1 Aestuariivita sp.
TTTTCACGCCCTTGAATCCCGTCGACTCCAGCGGCGATGACAACAAGGACGGCGAATAATCCTGGAGCATGGGGCGCCCTTCGATGTTTCGAACAAAATCGGTGCGATTGCGATTGTATGAAATGCGCATCGGGCGCGGCTTTGCGCCCGATGAGGACGTTTTGCGGGAACCATACAAGCCGCCTGAATCTTATAATACGCCCGAAGATCGACGCGTAAAATAACAGGCGACAAACCCTATCAATTACCAGAAATTCTGGAACTTATTGTTGAGACCGATCCATCCCTTGGCTCTGATCCAAAATATTTGAGATTGCTGGACTATATAGCGTAATCTAGGTCGAATCTTTGCAACAGACGGGTTCGGGTATGTGTGTGGGAGATTCAGGGAGGAGTCGGATTGTCACGATGGAAGATGCACCCGACAATCGCGAACTCGCGCACCGGACGAATTACTCAAGAAGGATTTTGACGTGTTGAAAGCTGATATCTCTGCAAAGCTCAAGGAGAACAAAGGGGCCATGGATCGCTTGCGGGCGGATATGGAGAGACGCGACAAAGAAAACCAACGCTGGATTATTGGTCTGTTCATCGCAACGATTGTGATTTTGGGAATTCTCATCCACTGGCCTGCACCGCCAGTCTGACCGGTCTATCATACCGTACCTTGTGACAACGATCGTTGCACAAGGATGGACGTCTAATGCATTTCAGGAGACTGAAAACCCGGTGGAGCCCCTATAATATGTGGTAAAACCAAACGGAACAGGCCGTGAGAGGTTATTGTTCGATTGGTCAATCGGCTTCAGAGAGGGCGGCTCGAAGGCCGTTCTCAGTGAGCTCAGATCGTGCAGGTCTCGGTCAAGCCGTCAGTTGGCATTGGCGTATCCCAACGTTCGCCGCTGATTGATGTTTGCAGCGGCGTCGTTTTATATGCCGGATCTGCTGCACAGGTAGTTGCGAACGTCGTGATAGGTTCGGGATTAGACAGGTTGATCGCGCTTCATTTCTGAATTTGCGCAAAATCAGTATTTTAGATGAATTCTCAAAAAAAGTCAATGAAGTTCAACTTAAGGCTGGTGCCGGGTGATCAGATGTTGAAATACGGATCTATGGTTGGCTGGCGATTGTGCTGAGCTATTTCGGTTGCTTTCGACCGAGTGTGGCCATGGCTATGGCGGGAGTGTTCTTATGGAAATGAAGACCTACCTATACTGCATAATCTGATAGGACATGTCCTCCATTTTTACCCGTATGTGAATGCGGATTACAGGTATGAGTATGATGAACGGGTCGGGACATTCACTTTAAGATGGCTAGGTGAAACGCGATTTCAGCGCTTCGAATCCAGCTTGAAATACTTCGTTTCTGACCAGTTTTGACAGTTCTTCTTCTTGACCAGGTGGTGTTCTGAACTTGGCCCACCACCTGCCAAAGGTCGTATCGCCATCGGTAATGCGCATGAGCGAAAGACCGGCTGTGTAGTCGAGAAGCGGCAGATCGGCCTCAAGAATGCAGTAGGAGAAACTGTGGTCGTGATCGGACAGCGATAAAAGTTGTTCCCGAATGTGTCCGCCATCGGTTGTATTGAAGTTACGGACACAGCCGATCTGATCGGACGGGGAGCCGGTTTCAATTCGGCTTTGGGCAATTAGGGGGTGCCAGTTCGGCATAGCGTTAAAGTCACGCACCACCGCCCAAACACGATCAATTTCGGCCGGGATGACCGATGACACACAGAGATCAATCATCTTTCTCGTCCTTATTCTTCATGTCTTTGGCAAGGCTTTGCGCATCCTTTGCAGCACGCATCACATCTCCCATGCCGGAGATATTGGCGCCGTCAATGCCAATTTCTTTCATTAATTCATCAATCATCGGAGCTTGAACCCGATAGCGCAGGGCGCTGTTGATTACTTCGTCGGTTGGAGTGCGACCTTCTGATAACTCGGAACCACCGCCCATATGGATCATCTTTATTCCATCGATTTTTTCAATCGGCTTCACGGTTTCGGCAATGACCAGTTCAAGTTTTTCAATGAGCTGTGCACGAAGGCGACCAGCGCGTGCATCGTTGGTCAGAACATTTTCTGCTTCATTTCTCAGACGATCCGCTTCGGCCAACACATGAGCCCGGAGTTGTTCAGCTGTGGTCTCGCGCGTAATATCAATCTTGGAAACCGTGGCGAGTCGTTCAGCTGCCGCGACCTCTTGAGCCGTAGACACGGATTCGGTTGCACGGGCAGCCGCCGCGAGCTGGGCCTCGGCATCAATCCGAATCTCAGCTTCCTGCACGGACTTCGCTAACACCTCGATCGCGGTCTCAATTTTTGTGAGATCAATGAATTTCTCACGTTCAATTTCAAGCCGTCTCAGTTCTTGTTCGCGCAATACGCGGCTCTCATCGACAACGCGTTCGGCAGCGTAGCGGGCCCGTTCAACTTCTTCCTTGGCAGCGATTTCCCGTTGGTTTGTGGATTGTGTTCCCGTGATTCTTGCTGCTTCTGCTTCAGCATTGCGCTCGGCCTTTTGTCGTGCAATCTCGGCCTGTTGTTTGGCCCGCGTAATCTCGATCTCCTGTTCCTGCTCAAGTTTGGCCAATTGACTTTCCCGCTCCAGGGCGAGCGTCTGCTTCTCTGCAGCAAGATTTGCCTCGCGTATGGCCACCGCGGATTTTTGTTCAATATCGTTGCGCAGTTTGCGCCGCTCTTCAACGGTGTCGATCAATTGCGTCAAACCTTTGGCGTCGAATTGATTGGCGGGATTAAAATGTTCAAGCGCGGTCTGATCAAGATTACGGATCGCAACAGACGACAGTTCAAGACCGTTCTTGGCAAGGACAGGAGCAACCCGGGCTTGTACAGCTTGGACAAAGTTGGAACGATTTTCATGTAATTCATTGAGTGTTTGCTCTGCTGCAACAGCGCGAAGAGCACCAAGGAATTCGCTCTCGTAAAACGCAGCCAAGTCCTCTGGGCGATTCGTCAGTGCTCCCAAGGTTGAAGCAGCAAGGGCAACGGCCTCGGCATTGGGTGACACGCGCAGGAAAAACTCGGAGTCAACATCGACTCGCATCCGATCTGATGTAATAAGCCCCTCTTCCTGTTCCGCTTTTAGAACCACTTTTGACAGACCCAGACTGATTGAAACCACCTGATGCAATATCGGAAGCACGAACAGGCCGTCATCAAGGGTAACCTTGCGCCCACGAAACCCAGTGCGGACATAGGCCCGATCGGATGCTCCTCGAAGATAAAACCAGTTGAGGAGCCAGATCACGATGACAGCAGCAATGATTGCAACAATCATCCAGGTGAGCCCGGTGTTTGACATTGTTCCCTCCCTCAGATTTTGCCACGGATCGCCTTGAAGGCGCGGGTTTGTTCGGTGAGTGCAATTTCAGTGGGAAGGCGCTCCATGGAGGAGGCGCCATAAAATCCATGGCAGTTTTGTGTATTCCTGAGAATATATGCAGCATCGTCCGGCATTGCGACGGGTCCACCATGGACGAGAATGATAGAATCCGGGTTTACGCTCATCGCCGCTTCGGCCCATTCGTCAACACATGAAGGGCAGTCTTCGAGTGTGAGTGCGGTTTCGGCACCGATTGAACCGCCCGTGGTCAAGCCGAGATGGACGACGATAATATCTGCGCCCGCGCGGGCCATTGCATCCGCGTCATGAGAAGAGAAGACGTACGGTGTCGTCAAGAGATCTTTCGCATGGGCCCGTGCCACGAGGTCTACCTCAAGCGCGTAGGACATTCCTGTTTCCTCAAGATTCGCCCGGAAGGTCCCGTCGATCAGTCCCACCGTTGGAAAATTTTGTATGCCAGAGAAGCCCACTCTTCGGATATCGTCGAGATAGACATCGAAATTGCAAAACGGATCGGTTCCGTTGACACCGGCCAATACCGGCGTAGAGTGAGTGACCGGTAAGACCTCGTTCGCCATTTCCATTACGATTTCATTGGCATTGCCGTAGGCCAGCAGACCGGATAAGGACCCGCGTCCAGCCATCCGGTAGCGCCCGGAATTGTAAATCACGATCAGATCGATACCGCCGTTTTCTTCGCATTTGGCCGACAAGCCGGTTCCCGCTCCTCCGCCGACAATGGGTATGTTGTCGGCTTTCATTTGTTGGAATTTGGCGATGAGTGCGGAGCGGTCAAAGTAGGGCATGTGTGCTCTCCTTATCCTGCGATTTCGGTAAATTGCGCCACTGCGGCAACGGCAAATGCGGGATCGTTTATATGACAGTCGACTTCGATCAGTTTACGATTTGAGCTTGGCTCGAACCGTCTCCGAATTGTGTCAAAAAGGACTGTTCGTGCTCCCGGGTCATGAAAAGGCTTATTAATTCTGTCAAGATCGGAGACACCGTGTAGCGGCAACAAAAACCGCACCGGACCTGTCATCTGGTTGAGTCGCTCAGCGATCCAGCCGCCCACTCTTTCATTCTCTTCCGCCGTTGTTCTCATCAGCGTAACGTGTGGATTGTGCTCATAAAGCAGTCGGTCACCGTATTTCTCTGGAACAGTGTCCCGCGCATGCCAATTGACCATATCAAGAGCACCAACCGAACCGAGATACGGAATTCTGGTTCGGATGAACGCGCCCAATCGATCCTTGGTTGCCGCCATGACACCTCCCATCATCATGTCGCAGACTTCTGTGGTCGAGATATCCAATGCTCCGGCCAACATACCGCTGTCAACGAGTTTCTCCATTGATTGTCCGCCCGTGCCTGTTGCGTGAAATGTCAGACATTCGTAGCGGTTCGCAAGTTTGGCTGTGATGGCCTGAACGGCGGGAGTGGTCACGCCAAACATGGTGAGTCCCACTGCGGGTTTGTCGGTGTTTATTGGAAATGGATTGGAGGACCCGAACCGGATGGCTCCGGCAATGGCATCGGCACCGTTGGCGAGGATTCGAGCGGAGATCCGATGGATTCCCTCCACATCGGTTACGGAGTACATCATCATGATGTCGGATGGTCCGACATATTCGCTGACATCGCCGGAGGCGACCGTTGAAATCATCAGTTTGGGAAGTCCGATGGGTAGCGTGCGCATAGCGGGCGTTGCGAGCGCAGTTCCTCCGGAACCTCCAGCCGAGATCATGCCGCGAATACCGCTTGCTTGACGGGTCCAGGTGGCAAAAGCCTCGGCCATCGCCGCCACCGCTGTTCCGCGATCGCCAGTCATGACAGCAACGGTTCCCCCTGAGTGAAAGGCGGCCACATGGTGAGGTGGTATATCCGCCGACGAAACTTTGCCGGAGGTCGAGAGATCGACCGTCTTGACTGGCAGTCCTTGACGCATAAGACGATCCCTCAGGAAGGTAAGTTCCTGTGCTTTCGTATCGAATGTTCCAGCGATGATGACGGCGCCACCAAGTGCAGGTGATTGACGTTCGGGGCGTGCCGCTACCGTACTCTCTTTTTCCCATCTATTGGGCGACCAACGTGGTGGTGGGGTATAGTCGTTCCGAGGTGCCGGAGTTTCTTCAGGTAAATCCTCCAGAGGTGTCGGTTTGAGGTTCGATGATTGTGATTCCGGGCCGTCATGTGCATGAACGCCCACTCCGAGGAGTTGCTCTTGTAAGGGGCGATCCGCCGCCAATTTCGCGGCGGGCAAGACAGCCGATATGCGCCCATTGACCATGATTGATACATCGTCGGCCACAGATGTCGCCACGGGAAGATTTTGTTCGACCAGGAGTACGGATACGTCGCCTGACTTGCCGATTTTCTGCAAGAGCGTGACAACCTGCTCCACGATGACCGGTGCCAGACCCTCGGTCGGTTCATCCATGATCAGGAGGCGTGGCCCGGGGAGAAGCGCACGGGCAATAGCCAGCATCTGCTGTTCACCACCTGAAAGTTGCGCGCCACCGTTGGTCCGTCTTTCGGCCAACCGGGGAAACGTGTCGTAAATCCGCTCAATACTCCAGGGGCTTTGCGAGACAGCACATAGGCGCAGATGTTCATCGACTGACAGGGAAGGCCATAATCTACGTCCCTGCGGTGTGTAACCAATCCCGAGGGAAGCAATCTTGTTGGTAGGCAGGCCGGTTATGTTTGTCCCTGCAAAATGGATGCTGCCGGATGTCACAGGTGCCAGCCCCATGATAGCGTTGCAGACCGTGGTTTTACCCATGCCATTGCGACCCAGAACAGCATGGACGCCGTCTCCGAGCGATATGTCGACACCTTGCAGCGCGTGAGACGCTCCATAATAGACATGAAGGCTACGCACGGACAGTATCGTTTCAGCCATGTCCGCTGCCAAGGTACAATGCTTGAATTTCCGGATCGTTTTCAATTTCGGATGGCGTGCCTTCCTTGATGATCCGACCGTTATGCATCATCGAGACTGAAACAGCCACGCGAAGTGCCACATCCATGTCATGCTCGATGATTACGTACCCGATATGCGATGGCAAGGCGTCAAGGATCTCGATCAGATCCTTGCGCTCTGAAGGGGACAGACCGGCAGCGGGTTCATCAAAAAGGATAAAACGAGGCGCACCGGCCAGAGACATACCAATTTCCAACTGGCGTTGCTGGCCGTGGCTCAACGTGCCGACGATATCGTCTAATGCATCGTCAAGATAGACGGCCCGCGCCAGGATTTCCGCCATTTCGGCATCGGGGTCAGAAGGACCTGATCGCCGGAAAGATGCACGATGGGGCGAGACTCCGCGACACGCGATAAAGAGGTTGTCGCGGACACTGAGTGTCTCGAAGAGAAGTGAAATCTGATAGGTTCGACGCAAACCCCGACGTATGCGCTCGTGTGCGGGCAAGGTGGTCACATCCTCGCCATAAAATCGTATGCGTCCTGTGGTGACGGGGAAGTCTCCCGTCACCGCATTGAATAATGTGGTCTTGCCAGCACCATTGGAACCGAGGACCGCTCGACGCTCTCCTGCCTTGACCGCCAGGTTGATGTCGGCCAAAGCGACCAGAGCACCAAAATGGCGGTTGACCGCTTCAAGTTCAAGAGCATATTGCCCTGCCGATTGGAGGCGCGAGAGAGCGTCCGTGCGGTTCAAGACTTACTCGCAGGCTGGGTTCTCTCGGCTCACTGGACCATATTTGAGGAATTCCTCATAAGGTAAGCCGAAGGTCTGGCTGACTCTCGGTGTGATCTTGATGGTCGAGTTGACCAGATTGCCGTCCGGGCCTTCGATGACCTCTGTCAGGAAGATATCGGCGATCGCATTCCGACGCTCGTCGAGTGCAACCATGCCTGTGGGTGTCTCAAATGACAGGGATGCGAGGGCGTTGCGATAGGCAACACCACCATCGGACAAATTACCATCAACTTGATCCAGAGCGAGGAGAGCCGCCTTGGTATTGACATAGTAGCCATGAGCGAAGAGTGACGGTGACGGGAAGCCGTCGGGGAAGGCGGCCTGGTAGGCCGCGACAAACTCTGCCCATCGCGGATCGTCCCAGGTATCTGAAATGGGGCCCGCCGACGGTGTACCGACAATAAAGTCTCGCGCCCGACCTTCCGAACCGAGGACTGTTTGATCCACTGTAATGGAGCCGCCGATAAGAGGGAGGTCACCACCCGCTTGCTCGTATTGCGTGAGGAAGTTTACGGCATCGGCTCCTCCGAGCGCGACGTAGATTGCGTCAACATCGTCGGGAAGAGCGGCGATAACCGAACTGTAGTCCTTGTTGCCGATCGGTACATAGAAGCGCGCATCTTGTGGTGCTTTTCCGCCCATTCGACAAAATGGCTCAAGAAAGCCGAACACTTGCGTGTAGGGAAACGAATAATCCTCAGCCAGGACGGCAACCGTACGATAGCCTTTTTCCGAATAGACATATTCGCCGAGGCCTGCCATCCATTGCGCGCCTTCGGTCGAGAAGCGGAAGAAATTCTCGGCGGATTCCCTCAACGTCGTATCCTGCGCCGCGGATACACCGTTGATAAATGTGGCCTCCGGTTGTGTTTTCGCATAGTCGCGAATGGCCAATCCCTCGGAACCCGATAGAGGCCCAATGACAATCGGTGCGCCATCCTGTTCTACAATTTTGCGCGTAGCCCGAACCGCACTGTCTGGTGACGCATCGGATGAACCCGTGATCAATGTGATGTTCTGACCACCCGCCGTATAGTCGAATTCTTGCAGGGCCAGTGTAACGCCGCGCATTCCGTCTTCGCCAAGGACCGCAAAGGCTCCCTCCAGTACGGCAACCGCGCCGATTTTGATGTCCTCTGCCCAAGCAGAGGTGAGACTTACGATCGTTGCCAGCGATGTGCTCAGCAACAATTTATGTGTTTTCATTTGAAATCCTCCCTTTTGATGAATTGGATCGAATGTCTGATCCGTTGCTGTGCAAACGTCTTCTGATGGTCGTATTCGCCAGCCCGATCTGTGGCTTCAATCTGTCCCACAACCCTAACAGGCCGTCCGGCGAAAACAGGACGACAAGCACGAAGGCACTCCCAATTACCGCATTAAAGCGTTCACGGTCAATCAAATCTATCGCGAAATTTTCGAGAAGGACAAACGCCAGAGCGCCGAGGAAGGGTCCGATGGGATGACGCAATCCGCCGATGACAGCAATAACCAGAATGTCGATGACGACATCGACACCAATTGTGCCGGGTGAGATCCGTCCATTAAAAAAGACCAGCATGATGCCGCCCGCACCGGCGATGATGCCGGCAAGGAAAAACGCGGAGATTCGGACCGCGGCGACCGAATATCCGAGCGCCGAAGCACGCCTTGGATTGTCGCGCACGGCTTGCAAACTCAGTCCAAGGGGTGTTCGCGTCATATAGAGTGTCGCAAGAACAAAGGTGACAGCGATGGCAAGGCACAGAAAATAGAACGGGATCGGGGCCCGCAAATTGAGGCCAAAAGGCTTCGGTGCCTCAATGCCCGAATAGCCGGTGAATCCATTAAAGATCTCGTAGTTTTGACGGGTGAAGAAAAAAATCGATACCGATACCGCTAATGTGATCATGATCATGTAGATCCCACTGTTGCGCACGGCGATGAGTCCAACCAGGGCACTGAACACTGCGGCCGTCAGAACCGCCAAGGGCAAGGTAATCCAGTAACTCCAACCGAAACCAAGGACCCCTTGGGTGTTGGATCCCAGGATCGGTACCATATAGGCCGCCAACCCGGCTGCTGTCAGTTGCGCAAGACTGACCATTCCGCCGTAACCTGCAAGGATCATGAGTGAGAGTGCGATGGTGCCAAGAATTAGGCTGTAGGCACCGATTTGGACCGTAAAAAAATCATTTGCAGGGAATGGATACAGCACCAACAGCGCCGCCGCGATCCACCAGATCGGATGGACGTGCATCGTCACCGCCCCATGATCCCCTGCGGACGGATCGCAAGTGCCGCGATCATGATAACAAAGGTCAGGACCACACCATAGGTCGGGAAGTAGGCAAGACCAAATTGTTCGGCCATGCCGATTAGAAGGGCTCCGATTGCCGCTCCGGTGATGGACCCCATGCCGCCGACAATGACGACAACGAGAGAGGCGAGCAGATACCGGACATCCTCACCCGGTGCGATTGAGAGAGCGGTTCCACCTATCACACCCGCCAGTCCCGCCAGTCCGGCACCGATGGCGAAGACAAAGACGAAGATCCGGTTAACGTTCACGCCGGAGGCCGCCAACATGCTGCGGTCATCGACGCCGGCACGGATCATCATCCCGATTTTCGTCTTATTCAAGAAAAGCCACAACCCCATACCGGTCGCGACTGCGACCATCAACACAAACAGGCGGTAGAACGGATATTTGATGTATACCGCTTCACCGGACGAGCGGAGAGTTGAAATAATAGGAAGTTCAACGGCACCAAACAGCGCTTCGGGAGGTTCGAACTGGTATGTTGTCCCACCCCAGCTTGCCAGCATGAGGTCTGCAGCGATGATTGAGATCCCGATGGTCACAAGAGTCTGACGCAGATCATCACCCTGCATGCGCCGAAAGACAGTGACTTGCAACGTCGCGCCGATCAAGGCCAATGCCATGAAGGCGGCAGCAGCGCCCCAAATCCAGTTGCCAGATGCCTCGGCTACTTCGTAGCCAAGATATCCACCCAGGAGATACATCGATCCATGCGCGAGGTTAACGTTGCGCATCAATCCGAAAATCAGCGTGAAGCCGCTCGCGACCAGGAAATAAAGCCCGGCTAAGGTCAAGCCATTCAGCAGTGTGTTCACGAAGGTCTTCTTACGACCAAGAATGTCGACAAGCCATTCCGGCCAAATCGCAAAGATTAACCAAATCAGAATAAGCGTTGCGCCCCCGATCAAAGCGGTTTGCCAAGGGTTCTGTTTCCAAACCGGCATCAGATTAGACACCCCCGATTGAACGGAAATGATCGATTGTTCTTCCAGTGTTGAGATCGTCTGTTCGGTACGGTTTCATTCATCAGGTTGGGGAGTAATCTCCGCATTTTCATATCCTCCGATTACCCGTCAGCTGTTTTCAGTATGTGTCCCGGTCGAGCGCTCAGCTTGAAGATCCCTTTGCGTTTTCTAGACCGACATGGCTGATCTGATGCAATATCTCGGTGATTTTCTGTTGGTTTCCATTGCAGACTGTGTGAAGATACGGCGTTGCTGTTCACGATAAAGGAGATGAGCATACTTTGTCGAAAGACAGTGGTTCCCACTGGCGCTTACGGGATGCTTGCACCAAATCCATGCCTGAGCGTAGCCTGAGAACGTCTTGGGGGATTTCTGCCCTATGACAGGAATGGGACTTTGGACCAACAGTTTGACGCGCGGCTATCCGAGTATTCCTTTCCAAGGAATGATGGCGGTCGGTTGCGGGGACCTGCCGACGGATTGATGCCCGGTTACCCAGATTATGGATCGTGATGTTCACTATGGACGTGTCTCAAGCGTGTTCGTCAAGTTCAAGTTTGGTGATTGTTGTGTTTTCTTGTTGCCTGAAACGGCGATGAAGGTCAATATAACTGTTGAGGTCTCTCGACACGTCAATCACCGTCCGAATTGTTTGCGTAGTGTGCCGGAGGGTTTGTCAGCATCCCGCGATTGTGGCATTTGGTATTGTGCGTTGGTGGCATACATTATCTTGACGGCAAAGCGCTCTTTCTCGTTGCGTCCGTCTTCATCAATTCCTCCATTTTTTAAGTCTGAAACTTTATGAAATTCGCTGGAATTTGGTGCGAAATCTGCTTAGGGTGCATGACCTGTAATGTGTGTCTATGTTTATGTATCAATGTCCAAGTAATAGCGATTCAAAGAGGATGCTTGAGCGAATTTACGATGATCTCTTGGTTTGCGGGAGTCTCATATATTGCGGAAAGACATGTGTGGCAACGACCGCCGGGGGCTTTTGTTGATATCGACGGACAGGCAATTTTGGATATCTACGGCCGTTGCTTTTTTAGTACGAACATGCCGACGTTGTCACGCGGCCGCGTGGGATAAGGTCGAACGGTGTCGTTAGCGTTTGGTGCAATTCCCAGTAAGAAAATCGCTGTTATCGGAGCGGGAATCTCTGGTCTCGGGGCCGCCTACGCGTTGAGTGCCTGTCATCATGTCACATTAATTGAAGCGGAACCTCGTTTAGGTGGCCATGCCCGCACGATCATGGCTGGAAAGAATGGAAATCAACCTGTTGATACTGGCTTCATCGTGTACAATTTGCAAAACTATCCGAATGTATCTCGGTTATTTCGTGAGTTGGATGTCCCGGTTGTCGAGAGCACGATGAGTTTTGGCGTATCCATTGACAACGGTCGACTGGAATATGCTCTCAATTCCATTGATTCCTTGTTCGCTCAGCGCAAGAATCTGTTCACGTTCCATTTCCTTCGGATGGTCCGCGATATCTTACGGTTCAACGCTCGGGCCCTCGCGATGGTCGACCGCCAGATGCAGATGACTATTGGAGAGCTCTTGATTGTCCTACGGTCAGGTGCATGGTTTCGGGATTACTATCTTTTGCCGTTGTCGGGTGCGATTTGGTCAACACCGACGCACGATATCTTGAACTTTCCCGCGAGGACCATGGTGCAGTTCCTGCACAATCACGGGTTGCTTCGCTATTATGGCCAGCATCAGTGGTATACGATTCAAGGCGGGTCCATTGAATATGTGCGTCGTATGGAAGCGGTAATGGTCGAAAGGGGTGTTGAGATCCGCTTGGGCTCACCGGTTCGAGCCGTTCAGCGGTCTCTCGGGGGTGTGCAGGTGAAGTGTGCCGGTGGCGACTGGGAAGTTTTTGATGCGGTTGTCTTTGCGACACATTCTGATGATGCCTTGCGTTTGCTTGTTGATCCGTCCACGGAGGAGATGCGGGCGCTCGGCGCCATTCAGTTTCAGGCCAATGATATTGTTGTCCATGCGGATGCGTCGGTGATGCCGAAACGGAGAAAGACGTGGGCGAGTTGGATTTATTCACCGGAGTCATCGGCTGTGACGGACCGAATTGGATTGACTTACTGGATGAATTCACTGCAACCGATCCCCAGAGATGATCCTCATTTTGTTACATTGAATTCTGAACGGAGAATTTCAGAGAAGTTGATCTACGATCAAGCCGCATTCTCACATCCCGTCTTTACTCTTGAGGCCGTTTCTGCGCAAAACGCCATACAGTCGTTTAATGGACGGAACGCGACGTGGTACTGCGGGGCATGGATGCGGCATGGATTTCACGAAGATGGGTTGGCGAGTGCATTGAGCGTTGTCGAGTCTCTCAACCGATCGGCAAGACGACCGGCCGTCCCGGAATGATGGCTGATATTTATCACGTTGAAGGTCATACCTGGCACGGTCGCAAAGGTGCGGTTTCCAACGCATTCCGTTATTCGATTGATTATGTTCTCATGGATGCCGAAGCGCCGCTGACGTTTCCTTTCCTATTTCGGCGCAATCGATTAGGTCTCTGTGCCTTGTTTGACGTGGATTACGGAGGGTTGCCGGGCAAAGGGTCTGGTGCGGCATGGGTTCGGAGCGTGTTTCATCGGTTTCAGCTTCCGGAGCCCGACCGAATCCTGCTGTTTGGACAGCCTCGATTCTGGAACCATGTCTTTAACCCGGTCAGTTTCTGGTTTTGCCTGAATGCGGAGGATGACCTGACATCGGTCATTGCCGAGGTGACCAACACCTTTGGTGAGCGCCATTCTTACTTGTGCCGTCATACAGACGGACGCACAATTTTATCTCACGATCGATTGTCCGCAAAGAAAATTCATTATGTTTCCCCGTTCCAGAAGGTCGAAGGTGATTACGAATTTCGCTTTGATGTGCGGGAGGATCGGGTCGGTGTCTGGATTGATTACTCGGATAATGGCACGGGCGGTGTCTTTGCGACGCTGACGGGACGTGCACAAAAGATGACAAACCGATCTATTCTGCGCGCGCTTATTCGACGTCCTTTCGGTTCGCGGCGCGTGCTTGCTCTTATCCATTGGCAGGCCTTGCGGCTCTGGTGGAAAGGTGAGCGTTATCGGACTCGTCCTGGCCTGCCTTCGTCCGACGTAACGCGAGGGCATTAGTGCGTTGTTTGAGCTCCTTGGAGCGATTGCCTTTTTATGCGCTGTTCGCCGGATTGCTTGCTGCGGCGGGTCTGCCAATTTATATTCATGCCCCGAAATTCTACGTTGATGAGTTCGGGGTGAGCCTGGCGGCTCTTGGTTTCGTCCTCTTTGGATTGCGTTTCCTAGACGTCGTACAGGATCCGTTCTTCGGCTGGTTGTCGGCGCGATTCAGTCGTTATCGATCAGGGCTTGTCGGGTTTGCCTTATGCCTTATGGCCGTCGCGATGATCGGTCTTTTTGCTGTTGCACCACCTCTGCATCCGCTCGCATGGTTTGCGTTTATGCTGACACTGGTTTTTTCGGCATTTAGCTTTCTGACGATCAATTTCTATGCGCAAGGGGTATCGAAGGCAAACCAGTTGAGGACCGGCCGTCACTTACGTGTAGCGCGGTGGCGTGAAACAGGCGCGTTATTGGGGATTTGTCTGGCCGCCGTTGCTCCGGAGGTGTTGTCGTCCTTTTTTTCAGAACCGTTTGCAGCCTTCGCCATTTTGTTCGCGTTTCTCGCGATCTGTGCGCTGTTTTTGATGCGCAATGAGTGGGTTGGGAGTCGTCTCTCGAATACGGCCGAGTTGCGTGTTGTACTCCAAGATCCTCTCGCCCGTCGCCTGTTGTGTCTTGCGCTTCTGAATGCCGCACCGGTCGCCGTGACATCGACGTTGTTTCTTTTCTTTGTCGAGAGTCGATTGCAGAGTCCGGAGTCATCAGGACTGCTTCTTTTGCTGTTTTTCTTGTCTGCGGCGGTGGCGGCTCCGATCTGGGGTAAGGCAGCGGAACGTTTTGGTGAAAAACCAGTCTTGTTGGCTGCGATGCTGGCTGCAATTGCTGTCTTTGGTTTTGCCATGACACTGCGGGCGGGGGATATATCCTTCTTTGTGCTGGTCTGTGTCGGATCAGGTGCTGCCATCGGAGCAGACTTGACGCTGCTGCCTGCAATGTTTGCATCGCGCATGGCGCAGATTGCTCCAACGGCAGCGGAGGGTTTTGGTCTTTGGTCGTTTGTATCGAAATTTACTCTGGCGTTTGCGGCTGTTACCTTGTTACCTGTCCTGGACTATAGTGGATTTCAATCGGGTACGGAGAATTCCGAAGGATCATTGCAACTGTTGAGTGCACTGTACGCAGGATTGCCGTGTGCGTTGAAGCTGTGCGCCTTCGTGCTGTTGTTTCGCACCAAGATATAAAGGAGCTGTTTCCATGGACGCCGTGATCTTTGCTGCCTTGGGCGGCCTTGTTGTGTGCGTGGTGATGTTCTTGCGACATCGTCTTGCCTCCTTCCGCAGCCAGAGATCCGAAGATTATGCGAACGAGCCGCCTCGTTTTGACATTCAAAAGCACTTGAATGGGGCGATGCTTTGTGAGGGCGCGATTTTTGGCCCACTTGGACGGGTTGTGTCGCGTTTTGTGGCGGATTTTGACATCACATGGGATGGTTATGAGGGGACCATGACCGAGCATTTCCGCTACAGTGATGGATCCGTTCAGGATCGTGAATGGCAATTGATCGTTGGCTCGGACGGTTTTTTGACGGCACGTGCGGATGATGTCATTGGTGACGGAAGTGGGAGGCAAGTGGGTTCTGCGATGTGGCTGAATTATCGCCTTCGGTTGCCGCCTTCGTCGGGTGGTCACGTGCTCAATGTGGTCGATTGGATGTATCTCTTGCCGAACGGAACACTTGTGAACCGCAGCCAGTTTCGCACGTTTGGGATAACAGTGGCCGAGCTGGTCGCTACGATACGCCCTGTAACGGACTCGACGAAAGTTGCTGAATGAGGTCATTCGACGGAAAGAGATATTGGCTGGTTGGTGCAAGTGAAGGGCTTGGTGAAGCGCTCGCCCGAAAGATGGCTGGAACAGGAGCACATCTGATCTTGTCGGCGCGTTCGGAAAGTCGTCTGAACGATCTTGCCGCAGACTTGTCTTGTCCGTGTGATGTGCGCCCACTTGATGTGGCCGATGATGCGAGCGTGTTATCGGCGGTGGATACTGTGGGCCCTGTGGATGGTGTGGTTTTTCTCGCAGGGGTCTATTGGCCGATGTCGGCCGTGCAGTGGAGTCGCGAAAAGGCGATATGGATGGCGGACGTGAATTTCACGGGCTGTCTACGGGTACTGGGATCGGTCGTGCCATCGATGGTTGCGCGCAACTCCGGCCACATTGTCATTACGGGGTCATTGGCTGGATTTCGTGGATTGCCCGGCTCGATTGGTTATGCGGCATCGAAGGCCGCGGTGATGTCTCTTGCGGAATGTCTCTATGCCGATTTAAGGACTACAGGCGTTGTTGTCCAAGTTGTAAATCCCGGGTTCATCCAGACACGCTTGACGGACAAGAATCACTTTAGGATGCCGTTTATTCTACAGCCGGATGATGCGGCGGGTCGTATGTTGGCGCACATGCGCACGGATACATTTAAGGTGAGTTTTCCACGGGGCTTTTCGTGGCTGTTCCGGCTCAGTCAGTTCATGCCGGACTGGATGTACTATCGGTTGTTTTCCTAGCCCATTTTTAACGTGCGCCGAGATAAGGTGCATTCTCCGAGCGGGTGCAAATCCCGTCCAACAATTGTTGCTTCGGTTGGGTGCGGCTGTGATGTCCGAAGTGGCGGATCAGAGAGGGAACGATAGGGTGTGAAGCCCTGCGGATAAAAGGACGGCTTAGGGCCGTTCAGCGACCATACAGGCTGGGCCGTTTCCTTGGGATGTGCGTGAACGCTGAGCCGGCTATGAGGCGGGTCATGCGTGTGACGCCCTTCCGTTAATATGGGGACGTCGGGTACCTGTTGAGAAGAGAGCACCGTAAGCATCAACGGGACGCGCCGGGGTATGGGTGTCGGCCTGTAGGGAAGAGGGGGAGTGTGACAACGCGGGACGTCCTCCCATCTTTAACAAAATTTCGCGGAGAATGGCCACATTCGAGGATTTTCGCGATCGGATGGACTTTTTTATGCTTTAAAATCAGTATATTAGATGTTTATGGGTGTGTGATTCTTCAATGTAGGGACATAAAGTGATGTCTGCCTCTTGCACCACGCCCCGCCCTGCGGTAGGCTGGGCGCATGTTTATTCGCAAGATCCGAACACGCACCACGGCGAGCGGGGAGTCCTATTTTTCCCACCGTCTGGTCGCGAGCCAGCGGGAGGGCGACAGGGTCCGGCAGAAGACGCTGTTGAACCTCGGACGTCACTTTCCCATTGATCAAGGTGACTGGCCGCTCTTGTGCCAGCGTGTCGACGAGCTGATGACGCATCAGACGACGCTCAATTTCATGACGCTTCCCGCCGAGATCGAGACGGAGGCGCGGCGGAT
>JAPORU010000155.1 GCA_026710045.1 Aestuariivita sp.
AAACCGTCCTCTACCATCCAGCTCCTCCTCACCCCCTCAGCAAGACACCGGGGTCTGGAGAGAAGCTCGGTGGTGCACTTCAGAGTTGAAACGGTGTTTCCTAAAGGTGGTTGCGCATCGGCCAGAAGCTTGTCGATGATCGTGCGCTTCGACAGTGCGATAAGTTCGCGGTCCTTTTGCGCAATCTCGGTCCGGATCAGATTTAAATCTTGCCCGTCATAGCCTTGAAGCTCTTTTTCATACTTCACCATAACCGCATCGACCATCGATTTCGCAATGATGGCTCGCACAATCAAACCAAGTTCAGTTGAATCAAAGCCGTTATCGCGCGTAATAACCCAGTCCACCATTTCACCAAGACCTTGATTACAGAGACTGTCCTCGGCACGTTTCAATCGCGCTCGATCGAGAAGGGAATGAGGATCAGCTGCAGCGACACGTAGGTCGTCGACCCTCTCCGCAAACTCGGACGCATCACAAAATCCATCTGTGAGGCCAAGATCCGTTCGAAGAGTTTCAATCAATGTGTCAATATCCTGACGTCGAGCAGTGAAAGCGTCAAACTGCAGCTGAAGTCCACTCAATTCTCCGGTCCGTAACGCAGAGATAGCAGAACTGGTGTTATTTAGATCAGCCAGAGTTTCAGCAATCTCACACTCGATTATAAGAAGGTCAGTTACCGTTTCGATGCCTGCGAAACGGCTTCCAATAATATCGGCTGCAGTTGAACAATTGATCTTTTCCGCAAGTTGCTTCTCTTTATTTTTAAGACCAATAATTTCTTCAATCTCATCGAGCAGTATTTCTTCCTTGTCACGAAAAACCAATAAGTGTCCACGAGACTCAGAAAGTAGTGCGTCCTCTCGCGTGATGTCTTCCCGAAGTTCAGTTATTTGAGCTTGGATTTCCTTTAAAGTCTTTGAAGGAATATCCTCCTCCAATCTTGCAAAAAACAGTATTGGCTCAAGGTTTCCTGTTTCAAGATATGACTTTAATTCGATGTTACCGGCCGATATGTCGGCGGTAAGGGCATAAAAAGAAATCACGCTCCGAATATCTTCTATCTCTGTCTTGATGCCCTTAAACTGAGGGCCAAATTGTTCCTTAAAACGCGTCTCCTTTTCAAATTCACACTTTCTTTCGAGCCATTCAGCATATTGCTGCATACTGTGAGACATCTCCAGCCGGGTATTGCCATGTCGTCCACCAAGAATTTTGACATATGTATTTCGTGCTGATTTGTAGGCATTTGAAAAAAATCGCAACAGTCCTGACCGCTCCATAGTGTCGGCCGCGCGGCGAATCTCAGCAATATCATGTGTTCCATCTGCGCCTGGCAAGATCTGCTGAATCCTTTTGATTTCGGACGATAAGGCAGTCAAGCTTTGTTCAATCTCAACCGCGACGCTCTTGGCACGACAAAAAAGATCAGGAATACGAAGGTCGAGTACGGCTTCTCTTTGCGATGCAATCCGCACCGCATCGGTGCGGATTTCGGACAATTTGCGTTCCAAATTGATCCAGACAGCCGGCAATTGACCCGCAATTTCAACAAGACGGTCAGATAAAGTGACCTCCGTAAATAGGTCCGAATGATGCAATCGGTGTCTTTCAGGAGAAATGATCTTTCCATTTTCATCAGCGAAATTGCGCGAATTGACGAGACGTTCCTCAATGTTCCAACCTGAAGCATCTCGAAGCACACGATCAAGCTTCGCTATGATGGTTTGTCTTTCATGGATTTGATCACAGAACTGATATACTGAGCGGCGCGACTGTTCAGAAACAAGAGTCTCGATCAATCCAACGTCTATCTGATCAACATGTTCATTGAGCCGTGCAACGACTCCACCTACCCCGCTTATGTCGCTCTTGAAAATATCTTTCGACAATAAAATGGAAACAATCGAATTCGACATAGACTGACGAAGGTTATCGATTTTATTTGCGAGTGTTAATGCGGTATCACAAATGTCTTCCGCGGCGTTATGGCTGGTAACGGGCTTCTGAGCGGCGCGCCACAACGCGGGCATTCCGATAATCTGTCCAAGTCTGTTTCCAAAATCTTGCGCCTCGGTGACCATTGCTTCCACAGCATGCTCCCCCAATTCCTCAACCTGGGGGATTGAAATACGGCGAATTTCTCGAGGCATTTCCCTAAGGATATTTGAGGTGCGTATCGCATATCCGATTACCTGATATATCGTCATTCCAGTCATGCCAAAGTGAGTGCCCAGCACATCCAAATAGGATTGGAGAGTGACTTTCTGCTTTTCTAGGACCCCCTTTAGAGACTCGAAATCAGCGTAACTCTTTGTTTCTTCGGGACTCATCCCTAAACGGTTTTCGATGCTCTCATAGACAATTTCTGCGGTACCACGACCCGCTTGGAGTGGAAGAATAAAGTTTCCAAGTCCAACGGCTTCCAATCGATTCTTTACGACATCGAGTGCCGTGAGTTTCTCGGCTACAAAGAGAACCTTCTTTCCTTCGGCAAGTCCCGCAGCGATAAGATTGACGATCGTCTGTGATTTTCCCGACCCTGGAGGTCCCTCAATCGCAATATTCTTACCGTTCGAAACATCAACTAAAGCGGAATATTGGGAGGCATCTGCATCCATTACTAAATAGGGTACAGTCTGCATGACACCTGGGTTATCGGGATCATAAATTTCCGCATAAGATCCATCACTTGCTCCGGTAGTTGCCAATAATCGAGCTACCGTATCTCGCTCAGCGATAGAGCATTTTGCTGGATCAAGATCGTGATACATAGCGATCTTTGATGAAGGAAAAATACCGAAACAAACCTCACGTCTCACATTCCACTGCCAACCATTCGGACAAATTTTCTGAACGGATCGGAAATATGATTCGACGCCTCCGTTCTCTCCGCTTGCTTCATATCCTGGTAGCGCAAGGCGATGCTCTGAACGCAATTTCTCTTCGAGATTTGTATTGACGAAAATCTCACCTACCCCACGAACAAAGAACTCTGCGCCCCGCAACGATTGTCGACGTTCGATGCGGATCTCCAACAACAACAATGGTGAAATAAACTTTTCTTGCTCGGCAGGGTCTTTCCACTCCAACAGGCCGAAAACCGCATGAAGGACGTTAACACCGGTTTCGCGTTCAAAAGAACGGCCCTTCTCAAGGATCGTCCTCGCGGCCCTGCCTAATTTATCTGGCAGCAATAGTGTCTGAACATCGTTATCATCATGACGTCCATCTTCATGTACGTCGTCCGGGTCCGGGAGAATATGACCAGGCAAAATACCATGCAGTTTCGCATGCTCGGTTAGAGAGAAGCTTTCTTGAGTTTGCCGAGGAGATAGACCAAGGTACATGCGTACCCGGTCTTTCAACTCTCGTTCAAGTACAAGTTCCTTCTCCTCTGCAGTATCGGAATCGCCGTCGATCTCCTTAAGCTTCGCTAAATGGATTTCATTTTCTGTGCGAGCGATATAAAGTGCATTAAGGAATTCGTCGGTCTCCTCATCTCGAAGTGGCTCTTCAAGTGACGGTAACGGCGCAAAACGCATTTCTCTACCGCCAGTCAATTTAAAACGCAAAACTTCGGGCAATTCATCAACTACCCGGATCGCCGATGTTGATGTCAGTCGAAATTTGATGTGAATAAGTGGATTACGGCGTGTAGAATCAAGAAGACGTTTACGGAGTTCTTCCAATTTCCCAGAAACGAGATCAATTATGTCCGGTGACGCGAGATCAGGTTTTTCATCGAGATTAGCCTTAGAATCATTCATAACACCAAAGCACCATATAAAGTATCCATTAATGTCGCCTAAACGAATAAATTCAATTGGTTAGATGGTTGACAAAGTTTCGGTTTGTAGCGCTTTTCTGTAAGCAACCGATATCAGAGTATCGTTTCATATGAGGATTGTATCAATAATCTGCGAAAGAGTGTAGAGATTTGTCGCCAATTTAACCGTTTCTGATGACGGCCAAAAAAATACAGAAGACAACGTACCTTTGGTGCTAAAGCCCTGAAACGACTGCTTCTTTTTCCTCTCACCATCACGGTTTCGGATGTATTCCTATGCGGTTCTGTCTGGTACTGCAACTAGAAAGAAGAGACAAATCATGTCACGATTGACGGATGCAAGGGCGCGCGCGGGGCGCAAAAAGACGACACAGACGATCTGAAACACCACCCTTGCGGGCTTTGGTGTCCATGTCCTGCTAAGTGGTGGGAAGCGATACTTCCTACTTCCTGTACAGCACCTTGAAATCAAGGCACAGAAGAAAGCCTCTGGTACTGGACCTTATCCACCAAATGCAACAAATATAAAGAAATTGGAAACCACTCCATTCCATGTATAATGAGCTTATTGACGTTAAGAACCACATAAGCATTTACTAACTGAAGTTTTGAGTTTCTCTGCGATCGGGCAAAAATTAAGAACAGCAACATTTCTTTAGTTGGAACGATTGCAAGCCTTACAAATACGCTGCATTACCGCTGACGTATCCTTAAGCCTATATGAATGAGGATCTGAATGAGCAGAAAATCGAAGCCCAAGCGGCCGGCTGAGTTGTTATCTTATCGTCACGATGCGACGCGTGTGAACAACCCCGAGGTAGGGATGGTGCATTCCGACACCGACCCGGATGGGGAGAAGACACTTTGGCAATATGATCCGCATCTGGACCCGGTGTTGAATTTTGACTGCGCACGCGGAATGATCGAGACATCGATCGACGAGGCGCTCGCCAGTGGCGAGCCGGAGCGGATGAAATATACGCTGACCGAACTCAAGCGTTTGCATGCCCCTTATCTGAACTGGACCGGGAAGGCGGAGCGGACATCGTTCGAGGTAGATACGGTTTCACTCCATGTTCATGAACGGGTGGATACTGCCACGATCCTGTCGAATGCGGCGCGGCGGATGAAGGGTGAGGAGACAAAGCCGCAGCAGTTGCCATTGTTTGCAGATCCATTCGAGAATTTGCCGTTACGCCAGGCGTTAGACTTCTACCGGCATGAAAAGGGCTGGTCGAACCGGCTGGTGACGGGCGACAGCCTTCTGGTAATGAACTCGCTCCTGACCAAGGAGAGTCTGGGCGGAAAGATGCAGATGATCTACATCGACCCGCCCTACGGCATCAAATACGGGTCGAATTTTCAACCCTTTACGAACAAGCGCAATGTAAAGGATCGATCCGACAAGGATCTGACTCAGGAACCTGAAATGATCAAGGCGTTTCGGGACACTTGGGAGCTGGGTATCCACTCCTACCTCACCTATTTGCGTGATCGGTTGATTTTGGCGCGAGAGTTGCTGACCGAGAGCGGGTCGGTATTCGTGCAGATTTCAGATGAGAATCTGCACCATGTCACACAAGTGTTGAGCGAAGTATACGGTCCGGAGAACTACCTCAACATCATTCCCTTCTCCAAGACAAGCGGAGTCACGACGAAGTTCCTGGCGTCCAATGTCGATTTTCTTGTTTGGTACGCCAAGGACAAAGCCAGAGCTAAGTTTAATCAGTTATATTATGAGAAGTCTTTCGAGGCAGGCACTGTCAAGACTCATGGTTGGCTAGAGCTCAAAAATGGAGCGCGCCGAGGTATGTCAATAGGAGAAAAGTCAGACCCAAGAATGATTCCCGACGGAGCGGCCATTTATAGACCAGACAATCTTACTAGCCAAGGGAATCCAAATGATTCGTTTACGCATCAAAGAAAGACTTACCATCAGGAATGGAAAACAAACGCTATAGGCCGGGAGCGCCTTGCAAAATCGAACCGACTCCACGTAGCAAAGAACAGTCTTTTATATGTGAGACATTTAGACGATTTTCCCTGTAGTGCGCACACTCAACTTTGGACTGATACCCAAACCGGAAGTTTCACCGAAGATAAAATTTATGCAGTTCAAACTGCCGCCAAAGTCATTGAACGCTGTCTTCTGATGACCACGGACCCCGGGGATTTGGTATTTGATCCCACCTGCGGCTCCGGCACCACGGCCTTCGTGGCCGAGAAATGGGGGCGGCGCTGGATTACTTGTGACACCTCTCGCGTGGCGATCACATTGGCCAAGCAGCGATTGATGACCGCGAGCTTCGATTATTATACCTTGCGCTATCCCGATGAGGGATTAAGGGGCGGCTTCGATTATGCGACCGTGCCGCATATTACGCTGAAAAGCATCGCCAATAACGCGGACATTGATACGATTTATGATGAAGATCATCCAGAGATCATGGCGGCATTGGCCGATCTCAATGCGGTGCTTAAGGCCGCGCCGCCTTTGCCAATTATACCGGACCAGGGCTTCCGCAAAGAAAGCCAGATCAAGTTCCATGACGGCGACACACTGGAGGAATGGGAAGTGCCTTTTGATCGTCCTATTGATTGGCCCGAGGCCGCGATTGAACCCTTCGATGCGTTTCACAAGGCCCGTCAGGCCATGCAGTGGCGCATGGACCGGTCGATTGCCGATCATGCCGATCAGGAGACGCTCTATGACAAACCCCGCGTTGACACGAACAGACGGCGTATTGCGGGTCCGTTCAGTGTCGAGGCCGTGCCCGCGCCCACCGTGCTGGCGCTCGATGAGACCCTGCCCGCAGAAGAGGTAGATGGTTCGATCGCCCGTTCCGGCGAAACATCACGCCAGTCCTTGTGGCGCGACGAGCTTTTGAAGACCGGGGTGCGCGGTAAGGGCGGCAACATGCTGCGCTTTGCCGAATTCGAGGTGATCCCCGGGACAAAATTCCTTCATGCCAGTGGTTCCGTTGCAGAGACGGGTGCGCGCGTGGTGGTCAGTTTCGGACCGGAACACGCCGCCTTGGAACAGCGCCAGGTTGAAGAGGCCATGAATGAAGCGTACACACTGATGCCCAGGCCAAAATTCCTGTTGTTCTGTGCTTTCCTCTTTGATCCAGAGGCCGCCAAGGACATCGACGAAATGAATGTATCCGGTCTCACCTTCCTCAAGGTGCAGATGAACACGGACCTTCTGACCGAGGATCTGAAACGGAAGCGGGCGAGCAATGAATCGTTCTGGTTGATGGGCCAGCCCGAGATCGAACTGCGCACGCGGGATGATGGGCTGTATGAAGTCGAGGTGCATGGTTTCGACTATTTCAACCCCGAGACCGGTCAGATCGAGGGCGGTGGCAAGACCCGGATCGCCGTGTGGTCTCTGGATCCGGATTATGACCAGCGCTCGCTCATGCCGCATCAGGTGTTCTTTCCCATGGCCGGCACAAAGGGCGGTTGGAACCGGTTGAAGAAGACCATCCGGGCAGAGTTGGATGAGGAGTTACTGGAGCACTTCCACGGGACGGTGTCTCTCCCTTTCGAGGGGGGGTGAGAACAAGCGCATCGCGGTCAAGATCGTGGATGATCGAGGAATCGAATCCCTCAAGATCGTGGCACTGGAGTGATCGACCATGTCCCTGATTATCAACCGTCCGTGGGAGCGACCCACCCAGCATTGGGTTGAGGGGAAAGGTGGGGCGCTGGAAACCAAACCCGAACGGCGTCCTGCGAGCTATGATGTCTTTGACGCCCGTCACGGCACCAAACGCACCGAAGTGCTGAACACAGTCAACGCGATCCGCGTCCGCGTCGATCAGTGGCGCGATGACGACTATCCCGGTGTCACCATTGTGACGCGCAAACTTTTGGAACATTGGCACGACAGGACCACGCATCAGCACCCTTTCTACTTCTGCCAGTTGGAAGCGATTGAAACGCTGATCTGGTGGGTTGAAGGTGTGGCCAAGTATAAACAAGGGATCCATATTCCGGGGGACGGCGGTCCCTGGCAGCGGCTCTGCAACAAAATGGCCACCGGCGCGGGCAAGACGACCGTGATGGCGATGATCATCACCTGGCAGGCGCTGAACGCGCTGACCTATCCGAAACGGACCAGGGATTTCAGTCGTGCGGTGTTCATTGTCGCACCTGGTCTGACGGTCAAAGAACGGTTGCAGGTGCTGTTGCCCCGTGAAGGGAGTTGCTACGATGAATTCAACCTTTGTCCTTCGGAATCGATGCGGCAGAAGTTGAACCAGGCAGAGATCCGGATTGAAAACTGGCACACGCTGATGCCGTTGAAGGTGCCGAGTCGGTCCGTCATGAAAAAGGGGAGGGAGTCGCACGAGGCGTTTACACGCCGCGTGCTTGGTAAGTTGGCGGCCCATAAGGACATCATCGTCATCAACGATGAGGCGCACCATGCGTACCGCAAACCGCCGGAGTTGAAGATATCCAAGAAACAGGCGGCGGATCAGGGTCTCGACCTTGATGAAGCCACGCGCTGGATCGAAGGACTGGACCGCATCCACAAAACCCGCCGCATTCGACGTTGTTTCGATCTGTCGGCCACGCCGTTTGCGCCCACGGGCAAGAAGAGCACCGATGCGGCGCTCTTCGACTGGATCATATCGGACTTCGGGTTGAACGATGCAATTGAGGCGGGCCTTGTGAAGACGCCTCGCGTGGTTGTACGCGATGATGCCCTACCGGATACCAAGACCCTGCAGTCAAAGCTCTATCACATCTACCGTGATGCATCGGTCACCGAGGATCTGAATCGTGCCAAGGCCGAGCCCCATGAAGCGTTGCCAAAACTGGTTCAGGATGCCTACACCCTTCTTGGAGCCGACTGGCAGGAAACGGCGAAGGATTGGAAGGAGGCTGGGCATACAGTGCCGCCTGTTCTCCTGACGGTCTGTAACCGTACGGAAACGGCTGCCCGTATCGAGCACTATTTCGACCAGGGCGATGCGCACTGGCCTGAATTGCAGGCGCCGAACCAGACGCTGCGCGTGGATTCCCGGGTGTTGGAAAAAGCCGAGATCGGCGAGGAGGCCGGATCCGATAAAGCCTATAGCCAGCGGCTTCAGGGTATCGTGGACGCATCCGATATACCGGAGACGCGAAAGCGCCGGCTGTCCGGTTTGAAAAAGGAGGAACTGCTCCGCGAGATCATCGACACGGTGGGAAAACGTGGACAGGCCGGCCAGAATCTGCACAATGTGATTTCCGTTGCCATGCTGTCCGAAGGTTGGGACGCAAAGAACGTCACCCATATCATGGGGCTAAGGGCGTTCACATCGCAGTTGCTGTGTGAACAAGTGGTGGGACGCGGTTTGAGACGCGTTTCCTATGACACGGATGAGATGGGTCTGTTCCTGCCGGAATATGTAAACGTCTTCGGTGTGCCCCTGTCGATCTCCGAGACCAGCGAAACAGGGGATACTCCGCCGCCGCCGAAACCAACCACTCAAATCGAAGTCATCCCGGAACGGGCCAACCTGGAGATCAAGTGGCCAAACGTCGTGCGGGTCGAGTCTGTTGTGCGGCCTGAGTTGTCTGTTGATTGGTCGAATGTCGCAGCGCTGCCGCTTGATCCGGCGTCCACGCGCATCAGCGCGGACCTGGTCCCGGCACTCGGAGGTGCGACATATCTCAGTGAGATCTCCTCCATTGATCTGGAAAGGCTGTCGGAGGGCTTTAGGCTGCAACGGCTCGTATTTCAGGGCGCTCGCAAGGTATTTGACGGTTTGAAGCATTGCTATAGCGGATCGAAGGATCTGCTGGCGGCACAGCTTGTGCGGATTGTTGAGACCTTCATAGATTCCGGGCCACTCATCATTCCCTCACTCTTTCATTCAGAACCATTGAGACGGCGCATCCTGATCGCGCACCATATCGATCAGATCGTTCAGCACCTTATGCAAAGTGTATCCGAGCAGAACAGGACCCGATTGACGCCTATTTTCGACGAGGAACATCCCATCGGTTCCACCGGACAGATGCGCACCTGGTACACGACAAAACCGAATGTTCCGGCGGTCAGGTCACATATCAGCCATTTGGTAGGAGAGTCCTCCTGGGAATTACATGCGGCCAATCTATTTGAAAAAACACAGGATATTTTCGCCTATGCAAAGAATGACCATCTGGGGTTTCACGTTCCCTATCTCTGGTCCGGTTCGCGCCGGCGCTATGTGCCGGATTTTCTCGTCAAGTACACAAACGGCCGCATACTGGTCCTGGAGATCAAGGGCGTCGACAGTCCTCAGGACAAGGCGAAGCGTGACGCCTTGAACGAGTGGACCGAGGCCGTCAATGTTGCCGGAGGATTTGGTCAGTGGTCATGGGATGTCGCGTTTGCGCCTGGCGAGATCGAGGATATCCTTGAGAAACATCGTCGGTTGGGAGAGCAGGTATGAATGTGCGACAATATGTGATTTAATTTGAGAACCATAGGCGGCCACAGCATACGTCAATAGAAGTCGATATCACAGAACAACCTGCGATGGACTGCGCCTTTTCATTTTTGCAGGGTTCAGCGTACATAGGTCGATTTTTGTCGGTGTTGGCTTACCTGAGTTCAGGTTTAGGAATCATGCGACGTGATATCAAGCCGGAGCAGTATGACATAGTTTGAAGGAATAGGGTTGATACGGAATGACTCCTTGGCCGAGCCGCAGGCAACATATAAACAGTAGAACAATGGTAATCGCGCATATGATGGTTTGTCTGTGTCACAGAACTCCCAACATTATGGATCGGTGCGATCCTCCCTGTGCGTCCAGGCCGATGACGACGGACTTCTGGAAGCAAACCGGTGACGGTACAGTCCCTCCCATCCTCCACTGCGGGCCGTAACCGATGCTCTCCGGTCCCCGCGCGTTGGTGAGTGCCGAGCAGACGTTCGGTTATTTCCTGCACGAGTATCTGGCGCGGAACGACAAGGCGCACCGTTCGGCCAACCGCTGGCATGGGAGGGGGGCGGCGGCGCTGGGACTGGGGCAACGGGTCGGCAAGCGGGCGTTCCTTGCGATCCTGTCGGGTCGTGTGCCGGGAACCGAGATCAAGTTAGGTCGGATTATTGATGGCGAACGCCAGCACCGTCCGGGCTGGGATTTGACGTTCTCCGCGCCGAAGTCGGTCTCGCTGGAGGCCCTTTATCACGGCCGCCGCGCGGTGATGCACGCCCATGATGCGGCGGTGCGGGCGACGCTCGACTGGATCGAGACGGAGTATCTCCAGACCCGCGGCTATGACCCCGCGACCGGTCGTCGACCCCGGGAGGCAGCCAAGGGGATGATCGCGGCGACCTTCCGGCACATGGCGAGCCGCAACAACGATCCGCAGCTGCATACGCACGCGGTGGTGGCGAACATGACCCGGAACCGGGACGGCGCCTGGCGCAGTGTCGAGCCGACGCTGCTGCGGCGCAACCGGCGCCTGTTCGGGGCCTGGTACCGCAACGCTCTCGCGCGCCGGCTGCGGGAGCTGGGCTATGAACTGACGCCGACGGTCGTCGGCGGGTTGCCGAGCTTCGAGATTGCCGGGTGGTCGCGGGCGTGGCTCACCGCCTTCTCGACCCGGCGGCAGGATATCCTCGATCATATGGCCGACACGGGCCGGGACTATACGACCGCGAATGCGCAGGCGGCGGCCCTCGCGACACGGGGGACAAAGACCGAACCGGTCCAGGGGGAGTTGCTCCGGCTCTGGCGGCAGCGGGCCGAGCAACGGGGTCTTGTCCCGGGTTCGGCGCGGGACCGGCTGCGGGATCGGCTGCGGGATCGGCTGCGGGATCGGCTGCGGGATCGTCGGACGAACACCAGGACGCGGTCCCGGAGGACGGCGCCTTCCCGAACTACGGGACTCTCCCCACTGGCCGCGGTCTGGCAGGCCATGCAACATCTGGAGGAACGGCAGAGTCTCTTCCGGCGCAGTGATCTGCTGGCTGCGGCACTGGGACGGGATCCGGGCCGCCATACCCATGAGGACCTCGAGGCCGCCATCGACCGATGGCAGCGCGATGGCCATCTGGTAGCGACCACAAAAACGACCACACAAGGCGATCTGACAACGCGTGCGACGGTGCGGGCCGAACGCGCGGTGATCACCGCGATGCAGACGCAATGCTCCCGGCCCCTGGCGGATGCGCACGAGGTCATCACCGCCCTGGACCGGACAGCGCTCACCGCGGGTCAGAAGGACGCGGTGCGTACGATTCTGTGTTCCCGCAACCGGATCGTGGGCGTGCAGGGGTTCGCCGGGACCGGCAAGACCCGCATGGTGAAGGAGGTCGTGCGGTTGACGGGCAATCGTCCCGTGATCGGCCTGGCCCCCGCCTCGGCCGCCGCGCGCGTGTTGAGCCTGGAAGCCGGGATCGGAACGACGACGCTGCAATGGTGGCTCGCGCGGTACGGGGCACTCGAAGAGGGACCCGCACTTGAGGAGGCGCGCAAACGGTTCGCGGGCGCCATCATCGTCGTGGACGAGGCCTCGATGATCGGCACGGTTCAGATGCGCGATCTCCTGCGCATCGCACAGCGGCTGGGGGTGGCGCGGCTGGCGCTGGTCGGGGACCGGCTTCAATTGCGCGCGGTCGCGGCCGGGCAACCGTTCCGGCTCCTGCAGGACGCGGGCATGGAGACCGCCTCGATGGACGATGTGCTGCGGCAACGGTCGATCGATCTCAAGACCGCTGTGACCCATATGATTGCGGGCGATGCCGATCTTGCGGTCCAGAGCCTGGGATCGGATGTCCGGGAAATCCCCCCGGACCGGTTGGCGGAGACAGCGGCACACCTCTGGCTGGCCCTTCCACCCGAGGCCCGCCGGCGCACGATGATCCTGGCGCCCACCCATGCGCAACGGGAGGCGATCACCGCCGTGCTGCGCCGGGGACTGGCGGCGGAAGGCGTGATCACGGGCCGGACCCTGGAGATTGAACGGTTCGTCGACCGGCGTCTCACGCGGATCCTGGCGGCCGATCCCTTGAGTTATCATCCGGGTGACATCGTTGTGGCCAACCGCGATGTCTACGGCTGCCGGACCGGCGAGGCCTGGCGGGTGACGGACAGCACGTCGGACGGGATCACGTTGGAGCGCCGTGGTATCACAAAGGGATTCAAGCCATCGGGCAATGCGTCCCGCAACGTCTCGGTATTCGAGACCCGGCCGATCGCATTGCAAGCGGGAGACGCGATCGTCTTCACACGGACTCTCCCGACCCCCGGGGTGGTGAATGGCGAACGGGGAACCATCGAGACGATTGGCAGAAAGCGCCTGCGCATCCGGTTGGAGAATGGACGCCGGCTGACGCCGCGGGTGGACGCGGACTGGCTCCGGCACATCGACCATGCCTGGACATCAACGGTGCATCGCGCACAGGGACGCACGACGGATACGGTCATCGCCGTCCTGGATTCGGACAGCATGATGACCGACCGGGCGCTGCTCTATGTCGAGATGAGCCGGGCACGGGACGACTTTATCCTGTTGACGGATGACCGGGAGCAGCTTGTCCACCGGTTGGAACAGGACACGGGCGTTTCTCATTCGGCCCTGGAGGCCATGGGACAGTCCCTGGACCTTCGCAATTCTCGCAGCCTCACGGACAAGGAACCGTTGCGCCCGGTGTTGGACGCCTGGGACCGTCTGGAACGCGCCGCCGGCGAGAAGGGCGTGCGGCCGTTCGCACTTCCGGAAGCGGAACCCCTGCTGGAACGCCTGCGCCACCGGGCCGCCTGCGAGGGTCAGGAGACCCCCACCGCAATCACACGGATCCTGGACGCCTATGAAGCCGATAAGGCCGCGCGGCGTGGCCCAGAGGTTAAAGAGATTGACGCCCTCGGGGACGCAGGGGCGGCTTTGCGGAACCCGGCGGTCAAGGACGGCCGTCCGATGGCCGTCCCGCCCGGTGTCGGCGCCCTCCGGACCGGACGGACGTCTGGAGCCCGCAGTGGCCGGGACCGTCCGGCGGATCGTCCTCCCGGCAACCTCCTTCCCGATGTCCTTCCCGACGGCCTTCCCGATGCGCGTCTTCGGACTCGTCGTGACGGTCACACGCAATTCAAGACTCTCAGCGATCGGTTTGACCGATGTGCCGTCCCTGTCCGGCGCGCGATGAACGACCGGCAAGACGCAAAATCCGCAATCGAACAGGACTGGGTCAAACAGCATATCCGGGCCTGGACGGGAAAACGCGATCTTGCGTTCCTCCCGGACACATCCGGACTGATCGCACGGACCCACGCTTTTGATCGCCGGCATCCCGATATATTGAGCCCGGCCACCCTCCAGACCGCCGCAGAATGCGCCGCGATGGGCCGAAATGGATCCGTCTGCAAACGGTGGCCGACGCGATGAAGCACGACGCGCACGGCACGCACCCGTCGGAAGCGGCGACCAATCACAAACTTGAGAGAACCTTGGAGGAAGCGGAAGACCTCCTGGCCGATACGCGCGTGGCGACCCAGGCCCGATTGACCGGTCTTTATGACGCGGTCACAGCGACAGGCGCACACCTCACCCGACAGCGGGATGTCAAGGATCGCGTGCGCGATCTGCGCACGCGCTGGAAGGCGGTGGAGGCGGACGCGACGCAACAGGGGTGTCATCCCATGCATGTTGCCGGATACCAGCGTGTCATGGAGCAACTCATCGACTTCACACGGGAGCGGCCCGCCGACCTGCCTGTCGACCTGCCCGTCGATCTCGCCGCGGCGGTGGACCGGCACGCTGTCTGGGAGAAGCAGGCCACGGACCTTCAACAGGATGTCAAGACGGTGATGACCTGTGATGCGCGCCGGCGGGCGATCATCACAAGCGCCGCCAAATGGACCCCGGAGACGCCGCTCAATCGCAGCCGTCTCACCCGTTATGGCCGGTGGGCCCGCTCCGCTCCGAAAGTCATCGAAGATGGACAGCGCCTCGCCCGCAACCCGCTCCTGTCACCGGAGGATCGCACGACGCTGGAGACCGCGCTGGAGCGCATCACCGCCGCCCTGGATGGCTGCGGTCTCGAGGCGAAGCATCTTGGCCGGTTCGAGACGATCCTGGACCAGGCCGCGGCGCAGGGGTGTCATCGGTTCTTCGTCGAGGACTACGACCGCTTCATCATCGGCCTGGGGACGCGAACGATCGTGGCACCGGGACGGAACACCCTCGCGGTGCGCGAACGCGCCGTACAGGACGCCATGCGCCTGGACGCAGTCACCGTCCAGGGTCTCGAACGCGACCTGGAGAAGACCATGCAGGAGCGCGAAACCGGGGGTGAGGCCTTCGTCGCCACCATGCACCCCTACCAGGCGTGGCACCAGGACGCCACCAGGACGCTCACGCGGGTGCGGCGTGTCCTCGGTGATCGCGCCCGCTACGGTCCCCATCTCGACCGGGTGCCCGGACTGGAGACACGCCTCCGTAAGACAGCGGCCGCCGTGGCCGCCCGCATCACGCAGGACGCACCCCTCCGCACCGCGGTCACGGCCGCCCATGAGCGGGAAACGGCGCAACAGATCGCGCAGATCCGTGCACGGGAACGGGCGCGCAGCCGATCCCGCAGCCGGTCCCGTGGCCTCGGTCTGGGATTGTAGTCCGGGATTGGGGAGGGTGAGCGGACGGGCGCCGGGTGCGAATGTTCCCGATGCGAATGTTCCCGATGTGAATGGATGGGTGATGATAGGGCGTCCTCTTTTTCTTCAACGCGAGATATGAAAGAGATATGAAAAGGGGCGGCCCGAAGGCCGCCCCGCGTGCGTCAATGGCCGAAGGAGATCAGCTGCAACTCTGCCTGTAACTGATCGTGAAGACGATCTTGTCCGGCCCGTATATCCTGTATTTGGCGAGGTCGCCGGTTCTCTCCACCACAGTTCTTACGCCCGTAGGCGAGTTTGGACTAGGACATCTGTAGCTTACGTTGTGGGCGCAAGTCACGTCGCCTCTTCGATGCGGCCAATTCCAGCAGGCATGACCGGAGGATTGACACCAACACTGCTTTTTCTCTCCCGTACCCGGATCTCCGGCCTGGCAATCAGGCAGTGCACCGGGGATCCGCTCGGAGCCGGGCGTGAACGCGTAATAGGAGCGGCGAATGCAATTCGATCGAGTTTCGCCGTATATGAACGCCCCCGGATCCCCTTTATTGCAGGGCACCGGGTCTAAATTTCCACTATTATCGAAGTAAACCGTTCGGTGCCACTCGATATCCTGTCCGCCCGGCGCACCCCGGCAAGTGGGGCAATTCCCGTCAAGCGTGACGACGAACCGATAGTCGCCGTCCGCTGGCATGGGGGATGTCCTCAGACGCAGGTGGGTCATGTTGTCCCCCTTATTGACGAGCGGTCTCACCGCGCCGGCATCAGGAAGGAGAAGCCAACCGAAACCGGGATTGCTATACATCAGCAGTTCGGGGCTTGTGGCCGTTATGCGCGCCTGCGCTTCCCGGCCCATCCTCATCACGGAGGGTTCAAAGAACCCGCCGGACGCCTGGATGTTAATTTCTATAGGTGAGGGTTCGTCGATGCCGCACTGCTCCGTATAGATCACGTCGGGTATGAACCGGACGTTTGGCTGTAGGGGTAGGCTTTGCGCCCACGCTTGCCCGGCCATCAGTGTCGCCACCAACGCGGCGGCGAGAGGTGTTAGAATTTTAGCTAATGGGGGGGCAATGGCATTAACTTTAAATTTTAGTTTCATTGGATAGGTAATTATGCGAGTAATATTATTTTAACCGGTTGATAATGTTTGATTTTTAAATTTTATTCCATGACTTAGATTCGGCGCTTGACTCGGCTTAAATGATCCTGTACGCATCTCCTTATTGACGTTCTGGAGATACCGTGATGTCCTTTGACCCCAAGACCTTCAAGGCGCTGACGTTTTTCGGCAAGCGGTTTACCGCCCGGCGGATCGACCAGATCCAGCAGATCCTCGATACCCATGCCGGCATCAGCCGCACCCGACTGGCGACGCGGGTCGC
>JAPORU010000030.1 GCA_026710045.1 Aestuariivita sp.
TTAATTCCTTCGACTACTGGCTTTTCCTGAACACGGCCTAGGCTAACCAACGGCCACTCTAGTTCAGTTCATCAAAGAAGTCTTTGTCAACGCGCTTCACTTCGTAGGTTCGGGAAGTACGGACCCCGACGTTGTGCTTCACCAGCAGGCTTGCGAGATCAGTTCCGTTGATGAGTACTATGCGTTTCGGGCTTTTCTCCACGTAATTCATCGCGGCGGTGGTGAAGTCGGACGCCGTGACGAAAATTCGCTTTGACGTTCCCGCTTGATCAAGTGCGCCCGCAAAGTTTCTCAGATCACCCGCTCCGACGTTTTTGCCTTCCGCGTATCTCTTGGCCTGTACGCAGACCTGATCCAGGCCCAGGGCGTCCTCATTGATGGTACCGTCTATTCCATGATCTCCGGTTCCACCGGTCACGCGAGTCATTTCGGCATCTCCTCCACCATATCGCATGGCACTTAAAAGCTTCAGGATGACTTTTTCAAGAAAGGCTGGCTCAGCTTCCAGAACGCGCTTTTAGAACGTCAGCCTTCAGTTCACCGTCTAGCCTGGCCATGACCCATCTTTAACAAAAATTCGCGGGAATGGCTAAAGCAAACTGATTAGCAGGTTATCCAAGCACAAAATGTAGTGCCATATCGGGCATTCGGGCTTCCAAAAATACTATTTATCAGTAATTTTTTCGCTTACGCGATAAGATTTTGCGAAACTTGGGTTAGGGGGTGCTGAATGGTTACTAGTGGACTTACTTTTTAGATTCCGACAAATTATCCGCCCAAGCATGATCAACGGGCGTAAGAGGTCAATCCATTCCATAATGTCTAGGATGTGGCAACGGTTTTGACCCCGTATTCCCCTGTGGAATGTCCCAATTTGAACATGATTTCTGAATTTTCGGCTATAGTCGAACCTGGCGATCAGCCTACAACCAAAACTCATTGGCCTTTGCCTGCGCTTCCGGGCTGATGCTCTGATTGTATCCTGTGTACATTTTATGGAGAATATGATGATGTTCAACACAGACCTCACACGCACCATCAATCGTGCCCGTGGTCAACAATTGGGGGATGTGTTGCGACGCAGCGCCAAACGTGTCCCGAACAAAACCGCACTTATCTTTCGCGGGCAAACCGATACGTTTGTCGAACTGGATACGGCGGTGAACCGAGCAGCGAATGGTCTGGCCAAGCGGGGCATTGCAAAAGGCGACAAGGTTGCGATCCTGTCGCATAACAATCGCGCTTTCGTGGTGTTACGGTTCGCTCTGGCCCGGCTTGGCGCGGTTATCACGCCGATCAACTTCATGCTGAACGCCGAGGATCTGGCCTATATGCTCGATCATTCAGGTGCGGTGATGATCCTGTGCGAAGACGCTTTGTGTGCGGTGGCGGATGACGCTCTTGCCAAATTGTCCTCGGATGACGTTCAGCGCATCGTGATCCCCCATGCGGAGGTGGCGACCGGCAGCCATTGGGAGCCTGTCGATCGTATGCTGGATCATTCGGATGACAGCGAACCTTGGGTGGAGATGAACCCCAATGACCCGGTGCAGCTGATCTATACCAGCGGCACAGAATCTCGCTCGAAAGGCGCGCTGCAAACGGCGGATCAGCTGATCTCGCAATATGTCACCTGCGTTGTCGATGGCGAGATGACGGCCGATGCCATTGAACTGCACTGTTTGCCCCTGTTCCACTGCGCGCAATTGGACTGCTTCCTGTCCCCGGATATCTATCTGGGCGCGACAAGCATCGTGCATGATAAACCCGACCCTGCCGAAATGCTTTCGGCGGTTGAGGCGCATAAAGTCACCAAGCTGTTCTGCCCTCCGACCATCTGGATTGCCTTGCTGAGTCACCCGGATTTCGACAAGCACGATCTGAACAGTCTGAAATCAGGATACTATGGCGCCTCGATCATGCCCACAGCGGTGATCGAGAAACTGGCTGAGCGGTTACCCCAGATGAAGCTCTACAACTTCTATGGGCAGACCGAGATGGCCCCGGTGGCCACCATCCTGCGTCCCGAGGACCAGCTGACCAAGCTTGGCTCTGCCGGTCGGCCCGGGTTGAATGTGGAAACCCTTGTGGTGGATGATGATGACAACCCACTGCCCGTGGGCGAGGTTGGGGAAATCGTGCATCGCAGCCCCCATTTGATCCTTGGCTATTACAATAACCTGGAAAAAACTGCTGAGGCGTTCAGGAACGGCTGGTTTCACAGTGGCGATCTTGGCCGGTTTGACGAGGATGGATATCTGTATGTGGTGGACCGCAAGAAAGATATGATCAAAACCGGAGGTGAGAATGTCGCCAGCCGTGAGGTCGAAGAGATTATCATCCGTCATCCGGCAGTTGCCGAGGTGGCCGTATTGGGCCTGCCACATCCCATCTGGATCGAAGCCGTTGCAGCATTTGCCATCCCAAAGAGCGGCAGCACGCTGACACCGGACGAGTTGAAAGCATTCTGCGGCGAGCGGATTTCTGGGTTAAAATCCCCGAAATATTTTAAGGTGGTTGAGGCTCTACCGAAAAATGCCAGTGGCAAAATCCTCAAGCGCGATTTGCGTGACACATATTCGGATGTCTTTGCCGAAGGCGAGTGGGGTTTGTGATAGGGAACGCTTTACCCGGCCAAGCTTTGCCTGGTGTGTGGCCAGTGCCATTGCTCGACTTGACATCTCAACAGGTATATTTCGGTCTGTCGAACAAATTAGGGCTTAGTTTTGTTGAAACCAAAAGAGACAGCCAAACCAAAAATTGCTGATGGGCCGTTCCGAATTGTAACCTGGGTCCAAGGCTATGGCATAGAGGACTGCAATGAATTTTGAACTGAAAGAAGAACAGTATCTGCTGTTCGATACGGCGCATGATTGGGAAAGTTGGCGGGAATTGCTGTGCGAGGCTTGACAATTCCGGAACCTTGTCTTATGAAGATGGAAACAGCGATTCTCTGATGGTTGATCGGAGGTCCTTACGAAACGCGCAAACGGGCTGTTAGCCCGTTTTTTTTGTAACATAGAGCGAAATTTATGCCGTTCGATTTAGTTGCGAAATCTCCGGTGGAACGTCGTGTGGCTCAGATTGTGGAGCCGGTACTCGTTAAATTGGGGTTTGAACTGGTTCGGGTACGGCTGTTTGCGAATACGTCAACGACGCTCCAGATCATGGTTGATAAATTGGGTGGTGGGATTCACATTAATGATTGTGCAGAAATTTCGAATACGCTTCGTCTGATTTTGGAGGTTGAGAAAGTTGTTTTGGAGAATTATGTGACAGAGGTTTCAAGTCCGGGCTTGGATCGGCCCTTGACACGAAGGAAAGACTTTTCCGACTTTGAAGGTTGGGAAGCAAAGATCGAAATTTTTCAGCCAGTCGATGGCCGTCGCCGATTTCGTGGAGTTTTGGCCGGGATAGAGAACGATGAAGTTCTCCTGACTGTGTCGGAGGAGACCATCGGCTTGAAGCTCGATTGGTTGAGTGATGCGAAATTGGTGATTACGGAGGATCTTCTTACAGGCCGTCGAAAAGGAAAGACCGACGGGGAAACCCGAAAAGTTTAAAATTGGCAAGACACGAGAAGAAATCTCAATAGAGTGGATTTGAATAATGGCGATTACTTCTGCTAATCAGCTCGAACTTCTGCAAACCGCCGAGGCGGTCGCTCGGGAGAAAATGATTGAACCTGAGTTGGTTGTTGAGGCGATGGAAGAGAGCCTCGCCCGTGCGGCAAAAAGCCGGTATGGAGCAGACTTGGACATTCGTGTCGCAATTGATCGACAAACGGGCAAGGCCACGTTTACCCGAGTTCGCACAGTTGTCGAGGATGACCAAGTCGAAAATTATCAAACAGAATTCACGGTTGAACAAGCAAAGCCGTATCTTGAAAATCCCGCAGTCGGCGATCAGTTCGTTGAGGAGGTACCGCCTGTTGACATGAGTCGCATGGCCGCGCAAGCGGCGAAACAAGTTATCCTGCAAAAAGTGAGGGAAGCGGAGCGCGAGCGTCAATATGAAGAATTCAAAGATCGTGCGGGAACGATTATTAATGGTCAGGTAAAGCGTGAAGAATACGGAAACTATATCATTGATGTCGGTGCTGGCGAGACGGTCCTGCGAAGATCCGAGAAAATCGGAAGGGAAAGTTATCAGCCGAACGATCGTATCCGTGTCTATATTAAGGATGTGCGGCGCGAACTTCGTGGGCCTCAGATTTTTATTTCGCGGGTTGCACCGGAATTCATGGTCGAACTCTTTAAGTTGGAAGTTCCGGAAATCTATGAGGGAATTATTGAAATCACGGCTGTTGCGAGAGATCCCGGGAGTCGGGCGAAGATCGCCGTCGTTACTCAAGATACAACGATTGATCCGGTCGGAGCCTGTGTCGGTATGCGTGGATCGCGGGTGCAGGCTGTTGTGAATGAACTTCAAGGGGAAAAAATTGATATCATTCCGTGGAACGAAGATCAGCCGACATTTTTGGTAAATGCGCTGCAGCCCGCCGAGGTTTCAAAAGTTGTCTTTGATGAGGAAACTGGAAAAATAGAAGTTGTTGTTCCTGAAGACCAGTTATCGCTGGCGATTGGCCGAAGAGGTCAGAATGTACGGCTTGCGTCACAATTGACGGGTCTTGATATTGATATCATGACCGAAGAGCAAGACAGTGCGCGTCGTCAAAAGGAATTTGAAGATCAAACGTCTTATTTCAGGGAAGAATTGGATCTTGATGAGTTCTTTGCGCAGCTATTGGTATCGGAAGGATTCGGTAGTCTTGAGGAGGTGGCTTATATCGCGACGGAGGAGCTTTTGAACATTGACGGCGTGGATGAAGAAACAGCTCGGGAGCTTCAGGCACGCGCCAGAGATGTATTGGACGAGCAGAACAGAGTGGCGCTCGATAATGCACGGTCAAATGGGGTTCAGGACAGTTTGATTGAGTTTGAAGGGCTGACGCCAAAAATGATTGAAGCGCTCTCGCTTGACGATGTGAAGACACTTGAAGACTTTGCGACATGCGCAGATTGGGAGTTGGCGGGTGGTTGGACGACGGTTGACGGAAATCGCGTAAAGGATGATGGCTTGTTGGAAGCGTTCGATGTGTCGCTTGAAGAGGCCCAGCATCTGGTTATGACAGCCCGGGTGAAGTTGGGTTGGGTTAAGCCGGAGGAAATTGTTGTAGGGTCACAAGACAGTGGTTCGCCGGACATCGTAACGGACGACTGATTTTCAGAAATTGCAGGGTTCTATGGGACGTGGCGGTCAAAAACCGAAGGACAAGAGAGGTCCTGAGAGAACCTGCTTGGTGTGTCGCCAGACGTATCCAAAGCAGCGCCTGATCAGGTTTGTTTTGGATCCGACCGGACACGTTGTTCCTGATATTCTGTTTAAGCTGCCAGGAAGGGGTGTGTATGTCTCGGCTCAGCGCAGTTTTCTGGAAGAGGCTATGAGGAGGAATCTCTTTGCACGCGAATTTAGGCAGCCGGCGCGTGTTTTTGAAGGTCTGGTTGATACGGTTGAGAGTGCTTTGATCCGTCAGGTTACCCAGTTAATGAGTCTTGCACGAAAGTCCGGAGACGCGGTCGCGGGGTTTGAAAATGTCAAGGTCTGGTTGACTCAAGGTCAATCCAAAGCGTTGTTTCAGGCCAGCGATAGCTCGTTGCAAGGTAAGTTAAAACTGGGTATATTGAACAATCAAGTTGTAATTGATACTCTATCGGCGCGTGAGTTGGGCGGAATATTTGGACGGGATCGTGTCGTGCATGCATCTCTCGGAACCGGACAGTTGTCGGAACGAATTATGGAAGAGGTCGTAAGGCTCAAGGGTGTTCGCTGTGGTATTGGCACTCTCTGAGACCTCTGAAAAGGAAAGTGGCGTTGAATGAATGAAGTGAATGAGAAAAAAACGCTGGGGTTGCGAAGTACGCCACGTTCCGGCAGCGTTCAGCAGAGTTTCAGTCACGGTCGCACCAATAACGTTGTGGTTGAAACGAAGCGGAAGCGTGTGCGTTTGCCGCGTGCCGGGTCTGTGGGCATCAATAAGTTAAACAGCTCGTCAGCATCCGCCGGTGGTGACCCGAAAAGACAGCGCGCCGGGGTCAACGATTCGGAGATGGACCGTCGTGTCAAGGCTGTTTTGGCGGCACGGGCTCGAGAGGCTGAGGAGAAGGAGAGGCGGGACGCAGAAGAGAAATTGCGTGAAGAGGAGCGCGCGCGTCGTCGCGCAGAAGTTGAGGCAAAGAAGAAGGAGGAGTTGGAACGTGCCGAACGGGCACAACGGAAAGCTGAGGAAGAGCGCGCGCGTCGAGCAAACGAAGGCCGGGAGTCCCAGACGACCGGACCATCTCCTGAAGGAGTTGTAACAGCTAAGGAACAGCGTACGAAGGGTATAACCCAGCGCAAGGGGGATCGCGATCTGTCCGAGGATCGGCCTCGGAGCAACAAGGGTCGGAGTGATGACAGTGGTCGTCGATCGGGCAAGCTCACCTTGAATCAGGTTCTTGCTGGAAGCGATGGCGGACGACAACGCTCGATGGCATCTATGAAAAGGAAGCAAGAACGCGCTCGGAAAAAGGCGATGAGTGGTCCGATAGAGCGCGAGAAAGTGATCCGAGACGTTCAATTGCCGGAGACGATTGTCGTGAGTGAGTTGGCCAATCGTATGGCGGAGCGCGCAGCGGACGTCGTGAAGGTTCTGATCAAGAACGGGATGATCATTACCCAAAATGAGTCGATTGACGCCGATACAGCGGAATTAATTATTGAAGAATTTGGTCATAAGGCTGTTCGTGTCTCTGATGCGGATGTTGAAGATGTGATCAAGACAACCGAGGATTCGGAAGATGATCTGAAGGTGCGCTCGCCGGTCGTGACTGTGATGGGACATGTCGATCATGGCAAGACCTCTTTGCTGGATGCGTTTCGGAATACGAGCGTTTCATCAGGAGAAGCTGGAGGCATTACACAACATATCGGCGCCTACCAGGTTGAGACAAAGAACGGAGCCTTCATTACGTTCCTGGATACGCCCGGTCATGCGGCCTTTACCTCAATGCGTGCCCGTGGAGCGCACGTGACTGATATTGTTGTATTGGTTGTCGCAGCGGATGATTCTGTCATGCCACAAACCGTCGAGGCCATTAATCACGCGAAGGCCGCAGATGTGCCGATGATTGTGGCGATCAATAAAATTGATAAACCGGAAGCCAATGCGGATAAAGTCCGTACAGAACTGTTGCAACATGAAGTTATTGTCGAGAAGCTGTCAGGGGATGTTCAGGATGTGGAAGTTTCTGCCACAACTGGAAAGGGGCTCGATGATCTTCTTGAAGCCATCGTGTTACAGTCGGAGATATTTGAATTAAAGGCAAATCCTGATCGTGCCGCGGAAGGAGCGGTTATTGAAGCGAAACTGGATGCAGGCCGTGGTCCGGTCGCGACCGTATTGGTTCAGAAGGGTACGTTGAGGACCAAGGATATTTTTGTCGTTGGGGAGAAGTGGGGCCGCGTCCGGGCGATGGAAAACGAAAAGGGCGAGCGTGTGATTGAGGCTGGGCCATCTGTGGCGGTCGAGGTTCTGGGACTTGATGGGGCGCCGGAGGCAGGCGACGTATTGAACGTCGTTGAAACAGAAAGTCAGGCGCGTGAAATTGCCAATTACCGAAATAAGCGCGAACGAGAAAAGAAAGCGGTGTCCGGTGGAGCCATAACGACCGACCAGATTTTTACCGGAGTAAATCTCGGCAATAAAGTTACGGAGCTTGCCATTGTCGTCAAGGCGGATGTTCAAGGTTCGGTTGAGGCCATTGTGCAGGCGGTCGATCAGATCGGAAATGATGAGGTGCGTGTTCGGGTTTTGCATTCGGGTGTTGGTGCGATCACGGACACGGATATTGGACTCGCGGAAGCAAGTGATGCGATTCTCCTGGGATTTAACGTTCGGGCGAATGCGTCGGCCCGAAAGACGGCCGGTCAGAAAGGTGTCGATATACGGTATTATTCGGTTATTTATGACTTGATTGATGATGTGAAGACCGCGGCGTCTGGTCTGCTTATTGCGGAAGTTCGGGAACATCATATCGGTTATGCTGAGATCAAGGAAGTCTTCAAGGTCTCTGGAGTTGGAAAGGTGGCGGGCTGTCTTGTCACGGAAGGCGTATCGCGCAAGTCGGCCGGGGTTCGACTTCTCAGGGATAATGTGGTTATTCACCAAGGGACGTTAAAGACGTTAAAACGTTTCAAGGATGACGTTCCGGAGGTTCAGTCGGGTCAGGAATGTGGCATGGCCTTTGAGGATTATAATGATATTCGGCAAGGTGATGTTATTGAAATCTATGAGAGTGAGGAAGTGGCCCGCGTTCTTGAGTAACGAACAATAGATGCGTATGATCGTCTTTTCGGGCGGTGGATCGGCCATTCTGAGGTATGCAGGTTGTAGTATTTCATTAACCGGCAGCTAATCTTTATCATTAGGAATATAGGGTCGGGTCCACGTTTTATCTCACTTCATCCGAAAGCGATTGCGTAGGGTCTAAATAAGGAAGAGAAAATGGCACAATTTAAAACACAAAAGAAAATTACTGCACCTGAAAAGAAATTACGCGAACTGGTAAAACATAAAAGAACAACTGAAGAAAAAAGAGCTCAACGTATTTCTTGGTGTCTATCCATAACAGAAGATCCGGATAATCCAGAAACCCGCAAAAGAATAGAAAAAATAGTTGATGAAATTAGCTTATGATTGCTTTTGAAATAACCGAAACAGAAAACGATATTGAATACAAATCCCTTGAAGATTCGAATTCAATTCGACAACAATATTTTCTAGAGTCAATCATACATACAGCGATTAGATTAGAGAGAAGATTTATTTCTCAAACAATAATAAAAGCTCTAAACTATCATGCTCTAGCTTGTTTACATGCTAATGCGGGTGAGTATCGACCCTGTCAAGTTCATGTTAATGAGTTTAATCCTCCAGTACATTATCGTATACCTGCGTTAATGGACGATTTTACAAATACAGTAAACAATAATTGGAAAACAGTGAATTTATTCCTCTTGTCTGCTTATGTTTACTGGAGACTGAACCACATACATCCCTTTATAAATGGTAATGGTCGAACATCTCGTGCTTGTTGCTATTTTGTCCTATGTGTTGGTTCAGGAGGTCTTATTCCCGGTAAAGAAACTTTGCCAAGACTTTTGAAAGCCAATAAAAATGAGTGTGTAGAATTACTTAAAAATGCGGACTCTATGTGGGCAGAGAAACGATTCCCCATTGAAGAGATCGTTACTCCATTAGCAAATTTGATACAAACTCTAATCAATAAGCAAACATCTACTATCTAAAATTCATTATATCGATAAGATTCTATTTGTCTTTGCTTTCGTCAGATTCAGCAAACACTCGGTTCCCTTTACTTTTGGGCAGTTGGCGCTTATTTAAAAGCGTCAATACAGGAATAGCTCTATGACGAAGACGGACTAGAATTCCTAACCTGAATTCCCAACGGGATAATTTAGGTGACAAATTGCGGAGAGTTGATCAATAGAAGGTAATTTTGTAAGAAAGTTTATCTTCGTTGCAGTCTGATTTTTCGATATGTGCGGATTCCGTGACGCCCAATCATGTTGGCGTCGGTGTGTCGATTGGCAGACATAGGTATAGCGTTCCCTCATCGTAGGACGTGGGGACAGGATTGCGATCGGGATGTTGCCGAGTGAACCCTTGCTGAATTTTGATCTCGGGATAGGGTTCTATGCCTTTCGGCAACGGGCGATTTCCCTGTACACAATTTACAACCAGTCGCGAAGAGTAGACACCAATGGGATATCAGCGGGAGGCATGGGATAGGATGTCATGTCATTGACGCGCACCCAGCGCAGAGCCTGGTTCTCTTTCGAGACCGGAGTCCCCTTCCATGTTCGACATGCAAACAACAGAATAATCACATGAAACTCGGAGTAGCTGTGACTTGCAAAATTTAAGGGTGCAAGACAACTCTCCCATGTGTTGATGCCAAGTTCTTCGTGCAGTTCCCGGACAAGGGCATCTTCGGGAGTCTCACCGGGTTCAACTTTACCACCCGGAAATTCCCAGAGCGCAGCCAAAAATTTGTCTTTTGGACGTTGTGCCAGCAACACGCGCTCATCCCGATCGATCAACGCGACGGCCGAGACCAGTACCGATTGGTTTGTCATATATGTACTCTTTGCATCATGATCGATAGTTGGCGTTGATGTCAATATATTGCTTGGTGAGGTCGCAGGTCCAGATTGTCGCCGCTCCAAGTCCCAGGCCGAGGTCAATCTTTATCGCGATATCAGACCTGTGCATATAATCGGCGACATCCTGCTCTATGTAATTTGGATTGACCCATCCGTTTTCGGCAACAAGATAGTCTCCGAACCAGATGCATAGGCGATCGCGGTCGGCCAATGCACCTGACTTTCCGATCGCCATGACGATCCGGCCCCAATTGGGATCCTCGCCGGCAATCGCGGTCTTCACGAGTGGTGAGTTCGCGACGGAAAGGGCATGAATGCGGGCATCGGCCTCATCCGCTGCCCGCGTGACATGGACTTCAATGAACTTTGTTGCGCCTTCTCCATCACGTACGATCTGATGTGCCAAGTCGAGCATGACGGCTTCGAGCGCGTGTTCAAATTCCTTTTGTCCTCGGACGTCGATTCCAGAGGTTCCAGTTGCACAAACGAGCAGGGTATCCGATGTCGAAGTATCACTGTCCACTGTTATGCAGTTGAAGGAGCGTTTGCTGAGTTCAATCGTGATCTTCTGAAGTTCAGATTGTTCGATGTGTGCGTCTGTAAAGATATAGGCCAGCATTGTGCTCATATCCGGAGCGATCATTCCGGAACCTTTGGCAATCCCGATGATCTGCACATCCTTTCCAGTTATGTTCAGCGATCGGCCGGCACCTTTCGGGAACGTGTCGGTGGTCATGATCGCTGAAGCCGCCGATTCAAGATTTGCCGGTTTTGGCGATGCAATCAATTTATCAAGATTGGTCACGATTCGTTCATGGGGTAGAGGTTCACCAATGACGCCTGTCGAACATGTAAAGATGCGAGATTGAGGGATGTTTGTCTGGTTCGAGAGTGTTAAGCAGATTTCGTCGACAGAGATTTGGCCGCGCACGCCCGTGAATGCGTTTGCATTGCCGGAGTTGACGAGTATCGCGGCACTTGCGGATGGGTCGCTGCCGATTTTTGACTGGCAGTCGAGGACACATGCGGCTCGTGTCGATGATTGTGTGAAGACTCCTGCGATTGATGTGTTTGGAGTGAGGAGAGCAAGCATGAGATCAGGTCGCCCACTGTAGCGAATACCTGCGGCGAGCGTTGCAAATCGGACACCATCAATGTGTGGCAAACTTGGAAAGCGACCCGGCGCCAGAGGCGAAGTCGCCGGTCTACGTAATGCGTTCATTCTGTCAATCGATCCGGACTGTTAAGGACTTTAAGGAAGGCGTCATTTGGATTAATCTGCGAGATGTCGGCGGCTTCGGTTAGGTCGGTGGTATTCTCTGATTTTGATGTTTTGTAAATCCAATCGGATCTCTGTCTGAACATCTTCAAGCGAAGGCGGTACCGTAACACGTACATCGTTCACGCGGATAATGTGCCAGCCAAACTGGGTTGGAACAGGTGGCAAAATGTCGCCTTATTTCAAGGACATCACGGCTTGCGCGAAGGACAATACCATGTCGCTCGGACCAAACCAACCTAAATTCCCGCCATTGGGCTCGAGGCCCCAGCAGAACGTTCGCAAGAGCCTCGAGGTCGTCATTTGGCTCTAAGGCTGTCAAGATGCTCCTTACCTCCTCTTGTGTCGGTACCAGAATATGAGAAGCATTGTAACGCGTGGTGTGTATTCCGGAGAGGTGTATATGTCGGCGTGCTGCGTTTCAATCTCGGCTTCGGAGATGATGCCGACGTTCGCGTCCCTTAGATGTGATGCTGTGACCTGTCGTCGTGCGTTCTTGGTGGCGAGGCGAATGCTCTTGTTGTCAGGAGTCATGTGGGACCCGGTAAGAACCTCTTGTTGAATAAGGCCGAGGAGAAGATGTTCATAGCGAAGGTGGATTGGGAGAAGAGTAGTAATCCGCTCGTTTCGCTGGGAGTCCATCATGATCAGATGATCAAGTGTACGTTCGACGTCATCGACTGTGGCAATAACGGAATCAAAGGACGGTGCGTCATCGGCTTGAGCGACCGGGTGAAGGGTGATCAAGAGCAAGACAGCTTGAATGAAAGTGGACATGAGGCGCATAACGTTAGACTTTTTCTAAATTATGTTTGGGCAATGGCGAAACATTGACATAAGCCCTGTCCGAAATTAAATCGCTTATGTGTTTAGGATGGCGATATTTTCTTCGAAATTATCTACCTTAGCAAGGCTCGTCAGAGCAACAAGATTTATTTTTGGAATACTCGTTTGGGGTGCTGGAACAAAGAATGTTGGGAATCGGAACACTTGCAAAAAAGGTTTTTGGCACGCCCAACGATCGCAGGCTTAATGCGATGCGTCCAACCGTTGACGCCATTAACGCGCTTGAGAAGGATTATGAAAGTCTGAGCGATAGCGCTCTTATTGCCAAGACCGAAGAATTCAGGCAGCGCGTCGCTGAAGGAACTGATCTTGATGATTTGATGGTGGATGCTTTCGCGAATTGTCGCGAAGCGGCCAAACGCGCTCTTGGATTGCGCGCGTTTGACACCCAAATTCTAGGGGCAATTTTCTTGCATCAGGGAAATATTGCCGAAATGAAGACAGGTGAGGGAAAGACGCTCGTTGCGACATTTCCCGCCTATCTGAATGCGCTGTCCGGCAATAGCGTACATATCATTACAGTGAATGATTATCTGGCCAAGCGTGATAGCGAATGGATGGGTAGCATCTATGCCGCACTTGGATTGACGACCGGATTCAATAAGGTGTCGGGGAACGATGAGGAAAAGGAAGTCGCCTACAGCTGCGATATTGTCTACGGCACCAACAACGAATTCGGGTTCGATTATCTTCGTGACAATATGAAGCCTGATCTGAGACGTGTTCATCAAAAACATCATAGTTTTGCAATCATTGATGAAGTCGATTCAATTCTTGTTGACGAAGCGCGGACGCCTTTAATTATTTCCGGCCCGGCCCAGGATTGGTCGGAGCTTTATCAGACAATAAACGATCTGATTCCGGATGTCATTGATGAACATTTTGAGTTGGATGAGAAGCAACGCAGTGTCGCTTTGTCCGATGAGGGCAATCAATTTCTTGAAGAGCAGCTCGTGGCGAATGGGTTATTGAGCAATAACCAGTCCCTTTATGATCCGGAAAGCACATCGCTTGTACATCATATCAATCAGGCTTTACGGGCCCATAAATTATACGCGCGCGATCGGGATTATATTGTTCGTAACAACGCGGTTGTACTGGTGGACGAATTCACGGGCCGTATGATGCCGGGAAGGCGTTTGTCAGAGGGACTGCATCAGGCTATTGAAGCGAAAGAAGGTGTCGCCATTCAGCCAGAAAACGTCACGCTTGCGAGTATTACGTTTCAGAATTATTTCCGGCTCTATGACAAGTTATCGGGAATGACTGGAACAGCGGTTACCGAGGCCGAAGAGTTTCAGGAGATTTATGGCCTTGGTGTTGTTGAAGTGCCGACTCATAAACCGGTCATTCGTGATGATGACGACGATCAAGTGTATCGAACTGTTGATGAGAAGTATGATGCAATTGTTGCCGAAATCAAGCAGGCCAATGACCGTGGGCAACCTGTTTTGGTCGGTACAACTTCAATCGAGAAATCCGAAATTCTCAGTGAGCTTCTTACCAGAGGACGCATTAAGCATAGTGTTTTAAATGCACGTCATCATGAGAAGGAAGCGCAAATTATTGCAGATGCTGGTAAGCTTGGGGCGGTTACAATAGCAACCAATATGGCTGGCCGGGGAACGGATATCCAGCTGGGCGGTAATGTTGAGATGAGTTTTTTAAAGGCGCTCGCCGAGAATCCGGATGTTGACCCTGTAAGCTTTCGGGCCGAGGTTGAGAAGCGGCATGCCGACGAGAACAAAAAGGTGATTGAGGCGGGTGGCCTTTTTGTGCTTGCGTCAGAGAGGCATGAGAGCCGGCGGATTGACAACCAGCTACGTGGACGGTCCGGTCGTCAAGGGGATCCGGGACGTACGGCTTTTTTTCTGAGTCTTGAAGATGACTTGATGCGTATTTTCGGATCCGAGCGACTTGATAAGGTTCTCAAGACGCTTGGGATGCAGAAGGGCGAAGCGATTGTTCACCCGTGGGTGAACAAGTCGCTTGAGCGGGCTCAGGCCAAGGTTGAGGGGCGTAATTTCGATATTCGGAAGCAAATTCTCAAATTTGATGATGTAATGAATGATCAACGCAAACTCATATTTGCTCAACGTCGTGAAATTATGGAAGATGAAACGGTGGCCGATGTGTGCACGGACATGCGGCACCAGGCAGTTGTTGATCTAGTTGTTCGCTATCTGCCCCCAAACAGCTATGCTGATCAGTGGGACGTTGATGGCTTGGCGGCCGCAGTCGGTGAGTCCCTTGGCATTGCAGCACCTGTGAAGGAATGGACGGAGGAGGAAGGTGTTGATGACGAGGAGATGATTTCGAGGATTACGAAGGCGAGCGATTCGCATATGGCGCGGAAACTGGTCGATTTTGGTCCCGAGAGTATGCGACTGATCGAGAAGCAGATTCTGTTGCAGACCATTGATGAGAAGTGGCGCGAGCATCTCATCACCCTTGAGCATCTTCGATCCGTCATAGGTTTCCGCGGTTACGCTCAGCGTGATCCTTTGAATGAGTATAAGGGTGAGAGCTTCCAACTTTTTGAATCCATGCTTGAAAAACTTCGGTTAGACGTGACCCGATATCTTTCGCGTATTCGTCCGTTGACGCAACAGGAGCAGGAAGCGATGGCACGGGCCGCTGCGGAACGTGACGTTCAGAAGAAACAGATGGCGGCCAAGGCGAATGGTGCGACAAAGTCGACGGAAGTGATCATGTCGGATTCATCGAACGATGAGACTACGAAATGGAAGAATGTTGGTCGGAATCAAAAGTGCCCGTGCGGATCAGGTCGGAAGTTCAAGCACTGCTGCGGGCGATCTGTATGATCTCGGACACAGCGACAGAGATCTTTGCGGGATGATGTCGGAGTGCGACATCGTTCTTCCATGCGTGTAAAATTGAGGTCGAGAGAAGAGTGGCGTGTCTGATACGAGCGTAGAAGGATAGGACAAGGTCGAGGTTCTTCAAAACGACGACATAGAGAACGGACATGGAGCTTCTTACGGGATAGCGTAATTCTGAGAATTATTCCCCTTTCCAAAAGGACTTCATGGTTGAGAAGAAACTGCTGGTCTCCGGGTTATTGTTTGCGCTTATTTCTTCAAATCTTTCCAATAACTCTCGTTGTTCGGATGTAAGGTTAATCGGTGTTTCGACCGCGAGTTCCAGAATAAGATCACCGAAACCGCCGTTTCGCAGGGAAGGCATTCCTTTCGATCTTAACCGCATAAGACGTCCTGATTGGCTGCCGCTTTGAATTTGAACACGTGCTCCGCTGCCGTCAATTGTGGGAACTTCTGTTGTTCCTCCTAGAGCCGCCGTCGCCATGCTGACCGGTACTTTACAATAGAGGTTTGATCCGTCGCGATCAAACAATTCATGATCTTTGACGTCTATGAATATGTAAAGATCACCTGGAGGGCCACCACGTGTCCCAGCTTCCCCTTTGCCGGAACAGCGGACGCGAGAGCCGGTTTCGACTCCCGCCGGAATGGAGACATCCACCGAGATATTCTTTTCAACACGGCCGGTACCATGGCAGATATTGCATGGGTTTTGGATAACTTGTCCGAGACCCCCGCAGGTTGGACATGTGCGTTCAACAGTAAAGAGACCTTGGGATATACGAACCGTACCTTGTCCGGAGCATGTCGGGCAAATTTCCGGGGTCGATCCTCCTTTCGAACCCGTACCTGAACAGTGATCACAGGTGACGAGTGTTGGAACCGTAACTTTTTTCTTAAGTCCTGTGAAGGCTTCTTCTAAGGTGACGGAGAGGTTGTAGCGTAGATCGGAGCCACGGGAAGAGCGCTGGCCCCCACGTCGGCCACCTGAAAAATCGCTGAAGAAGTTTTCAAACATATCCGAAAAGCCGCGAGGGAAACCCCCGTCACTGCGACCAAAGCCTCCTTGGCCATCAAATGCGCCATGTCCAAATTGATCATAGGCGGCTTTTTTCTCCGGATCTTTTAGAATATCATAGGCTTCGTTTACTTCCTTAAATCGCGCTTCGGCATTCGGATTGTCAGAATTGCGATCGGGATGGAGTTGTTTTGCTTTGGTTCGGAAAGCTTTTTTGATTTCGTCAGAGCTTGCGTTTCGAGATACGCCCAACACGTCGTAATAATCACGTTTTGACATGTTTGCTCCATTTTTTCCGACGGTCGTCAGGCTGGTTTACATTGAACCAGCCTGAAAGACATTTGTGAAGGTTTTCTTAAACCTTAGGACTTTTTCTCGTCATCTCCCAGATCTTCAAAGTCAGCGTCGACGACATCATCATTTTTTTCCTCGGGTTGATCGTTCGCCTTGTCTTCCTGTGTCGCTGAATATACGGCGACGCCAAGTTTTATTGATGCCTCAGTGACATTTTGCACCCCGGCGCGGATTTTCTCAGCATCGGCATCGTCCTTCTCGAGATCTTCCTTAAGAGCGGAAATGGCCAGTTCAATTGCCTCAATTGTCGAGACATCCACTTTATCGCCATGTTCTTCGATCGATTTTTCTGTTGTATGGATGAGTGCTTCTGCTTCATTCCTGACCTCGATTTTCTCACGCCGCTCCTTATCGGCTTCGGCATTTTTCTCGGCATCCTTGATCATTTCCTCGATATCTTCTTCGGATAATCCGCCGTCCGATTGAATGGTAACCTTCTGTTCCTTTCCGGTGCCCTTATCCTTTGCGGAAACAGACACAATGCCGTTTGCATCGATATCAAATGTAACCTCGATCTGCGGAATGCCGCGAGGGGCCGGTGCGATGTCCGTTAGACTGAATTCGGCGAGCAGCTTATTATCGCGGGCCATTTCGCGTTCTCCTTGAAACACGCGTATTGTCACCGCTGGTTGATTGTCTTCGGCGGTGGAGAACACTTGTGATTTCTTGGTTGGAATGGTTGTGTTGCGATCAATAAGGCGGGTAAATACTTCACCGAGTGTTTCAATTCCGAGGGATAATGGCGTCACATCAAGCAGAATGACATCTTCGACATCACCTTGCATAACGCCGGCTTGAATGGCTGCGCCTGTTGCCACAACTTCGTCAGGATTGACACCTTTATGGGGTTCCTTTCCAAAGAACTTTGTGACTTCCTCTTCCACTTTAGGCATGCGGGTCATACCACCCACGAGGACAACTTCGTCGATATCGGACGCCGATAGCCCGGCATCCTTCAATGCCGCCTTACATGGATTAAATGATTTCTTGATGAGATCGCCAACGAGACTCTCGAGCTTTGCTCGCGTCAGTTTGATCACCATATGGAGGGGCTGCCCGCTATTTGGATCCATAGAAATAAAGGGTTGGTTGATTTCTGTTTGCGAGGAGCTTGAAAGTTCTATCTTTGCTTTTTCAGCGGCTTCCTTGAGACGCTGAAGAGCCATCTTGTCCTTTGTCAGATCAACCCCGTTTTCTTTTTTGAACTCGTCGGCGAGGTGATTGACAATTCGCATATCGAAGTCTTCTCCTCCGAGGTAGGTATCCCCGTTGGTCGACTTGACTTCAAATAATCCATCCTCAATTTCGAGAACGGTGACGTCAAATGTTCCTCCGCCAAGGTCATAGACGGCAATTGTCTGTGATTTTTTCTTGTCCAGTCCATAGGCTAAAGCCGCTGCGGTCGGTTCGTTGATAATTCTTAAGACTTCGAGTCCTGCGATTTTGCCGGCGTCTTTGGTGGCTTGTCGTTGCGCATCATTGAAGTAGGCTGGAACAGTGATCACCACTTGCGAGACCTTGTCCCCGAGATAGCTTTCTGCGGTTTCCTTCATTTTCCCTAAAATGAAGGCGCTAATTTGGCTTGGCGAGTAGTTCTCGTCCTTGCAGGTCACCCAGGCGTCGCCGTTTCCACCATCAATAACGGTGTATGAGAGATTCTTTTTGTCTTTTTTCAGATCGTTGTCATCGAAACGTCGTCCAATGAGTCGTTTAACACCGAAGACGGTATTGTCGGGGTTCGTGACCGCTTGGCGTTTTGCCGGTTGTCCAACCAGCCGTTCCTCATCGGTGAACGCAACGATAGAGGGCGTTGTTCTGGCACCTTCAGCATTTTCAATGACTTTCGGTTGTGACCCTTCCATGACGGCGACACAACTGTTTGTCGTTCCGAGATCGATTCCGATTACCTTAGCCATTCTTTGACCTCTTGTTGTCAATGCGATTGAAAGAAACGCAGGTGTTTTCTGTTCCTGAGTTCCATAATAGTAGAAGAAGAAGCAAAACCATTTTTTGCTGCCAAGGGTATATAGGAACGGGTCATAGACCGTTCAACCGCCATAGGTTTGTATTTACGATGATTTTTGTGTTGTGGCGTCACGGATATCAGAGGTCGGAGGTTGGGACATTATGAAATTTGAGGTTCGTGGTTTTGAGATCTATGAGAAATATCTCGATAAGGCTCAGCAAGAACAGTTGCTGGGGGATCTCCGACATGTTGTGTCGGAGGCGCCGTTCTTTCGCCCACATACTCCTTCTGGAAAACCCATGACTGTGCGAATGACATCCGCTGGCCGGTATGGATGGTATTCCGATCGGCTCGGGTATCGCTATGTTCGTCAACATCCAAAGGGTTGGAAGTGGCCAAATATTCCGAAGTCTGTTTTAAAGGTCTGGGTTGATTTGATCGATGACGAGCGAATGCCCGAGTGTTGTCTGGTTAACTACTATGATCGCGATGCCAAAATGGGTTTGCATCGCGATTGTGATGAAGCGGATTTTGTGTGGCCGGTTCTGTCCATATCCCTTGGCGATGATGCCTTGTTTCGTATGGGAAATAAACAGCGTGGCGGTTCAACGGACTCGTATTGGCTCAAGAGCGGTGATGTGGTTGTTATGGGTGGCGATGCCCGTTTAAGATATCACGGGATCGATCGTATTCGGTTCGGCTCTTCGACTGTGTTGAAGAAGGGGGGTCGCATTAATCTTACGATGCGTGTTGTTGACTGAATTGGGATTTGCCCATCGGCTGACTCATATAATGCAAAGTGGTTACAATCGCGTCTCACGTCCCCGTTCGCTGCGAGATTTTCTCATTTCAGATCGTTGCCGCACTTCCGAAAGCCCTGTTTAACCTTCGTAAGACTCTTGTAAATCTTAAGCAGGTGCACGTCACACGGTCACGTGTATGTCCTTTATGTCCTTGCCATTGGCGTCGCCACTCGTTTTGAATTTCAATTGTGCGGTATTATTGTGAACTTGGTGCGTTGGTCAGAGCTCAGCGATGGCCGGGATCAGGTGCCGATGTGATTATGATATTACAGGCTCTCGATCAGGTTTGCTCCATTTGGATGCCCAATTGTTGCTTGAGGCCGCCGATGAAAGTGGGGTCATCACCTGCCTTGCGGTTGGTCAGGATGATCTCGGCGTCCGCGCCCGCTCGATAACGGAGCTGGCCTGTGCCGTCGGTTGCGGCGTTCCAGATGACGTCAGCGACCAACTCAGGCGACGACGGTTGCATCCCCGAGTTCGCTTGAGCCGTCATGAATTTTTGGATGATGCCCTGATAATCGTCAATGGGTGGCTCATTGGCGAAATCGAAACTGCGACCGGCAAAGTCTGTGGCAATCATGCCGGGTTGGATGATCTTCACCTTGATGCCTACGGTTTCAAGTTCGTAATGCAGCGCCTCGGATATTCCTTCCACGGCAAATTTTGTGCCATGATACAGCGTTCCCAGAGGGAAGGTCATCTGACCACCGATGGAACTGATGTTGATAATGTGTCCGGAACGGCGACTGCGCATGTGGGGAAGCAAGGCCTTGGTGACTTCCAGCAAGCCGATGACATTGGTGTCAAACTGACGACGAATGCGATGCGTATCAAAGTTCTCAAGGGGCCCGTATGCACCATATCCCGCATTGTTCAGCAACACATCAATGGCGTCAAAACGCTCAAGCGTAACCGCCACAGCTTCGCGGATGGAGGCGGCGTCTGTAACATCGAGCCGGGTAACCAGTACATTTGCCAGAGACGCTAGTTCCGCGCCATCCTCAGGCCTGCGCATCGTCGCAGCGACGTTCCAACCTTTGGATTGAAAATGCTTGGCGGTCGCTTGGCCAATTCCAGTCGAAGCACCTGTTATAAGAATGGTCTGGGTCATGTCGGATTACACTCCTCTACAGTGTGTCGGATTATAATGTATGGCTGCTGGATAGGCAAGCTCGGATCTCTGATCAGTTGTGTCGGGTACCGGTGACGAATTCGCAGAATAATCACTTCCTATATCTTGATGTATGTCGGTTGCGGCAAGCCGTTCATTCGCCGTTGGGAATGTAGCCTGCGCCCGTATGAACATAGATACCGTAGTCGGCTGGATCGTCGCTGATCATGAAGACATAAATCAGCGATCACCGACACGGCGGCGTCCGGACTATCTTTGCTGAACGGTATATTGTGCAACGTTCAAAGTGATCAATGACTTGAGGACTGAAACGGCGAGTTCGTCTGACATATCCTGTTCTTAGAAACACGAAATCTTTATCAGGATTAGGGTCGACGTCGAGAAAGTGGTTTATAAGCGTCCGCGATGGCTGGAACGTATACGGCGGCACTTTCGACACGCTGTGGATTATCGCGAAGTGTTCGGGCTGAAGCAAAGTCGATTAAATGCTTTGAGACGTTCGCTGATCTCCCGCTGGAATCCTGCTCAAAATTCATTCAATAGCCCAAATATTTAAACTCTTGTTTTGAATGATCATGGTGAATAGGGTAATTTTGAGCGCAGCTAAGTCGATCTACTGAAGGCAAAGCCTCTTGATAAATTGTGAGCCTCTTGTTTCGGTAATGCGACATCTCGTTCTTCGAGCGGGTGACGTAATTACCGACTTCTTTGAGAGAGATGTAATCCCGGTTCAGGAAAAGTCCGATTCAAGCCCTGTCACGGAAGCCGATCTAGAAGCCGATGCCTTAATTTCGGATGGGTTAAAACAGGCATTTCCGAGTCTTAAGCTCGTGACTGAAGAGCAAGCGGTGTCACAAAATCGGATTGGAAAAACATTTCTGATTGTTGATCCACTTGATGGCACCCAAGAGTTTATCAAGCGGGGTAAGGATTTTACAATCAATATCGCGTTCGTTGAACGTGGGGTGCCGATTTATGGGGTCGTTTATGCTCCGGGGCATCAACGGTTATTCTTTACGAGATCGCGAACCCAAGCTGTGGAGGAAGTCGGGCCGTTCTCTTTGGATCATATTGGACGGGTGAAACCGATTTCGGTTCGTGCCGCAGATTCTGACGACTTCATTGCTGTCGAAAGTCGAAGGCATAGGGACGATGGAACGCAGACTTTAATACGAAAATTTGGTGCACGTCGCGTTAAGCGTGTTGGATCCTCGTTAAAGTTTTGCCTGGTAGCGACAGGAGAGGCGGATATTTATCCGCGTTTTGGTCCGACGATGGAGTGGGATACGGCCGCGGGCCATGCCATACTTCAGAGTGCGGGCGGTGAGGTGGTCTGTCTTGATACGCAGGAACCCTTGAAATACGGGAAGCCCGAGTTCCGCAATCCCGCATTTATCGCTCATTCAGGTGGTGTGCAGCTTTAAGGTGGATAGATGTCGGTATTGCTCGTTATCCCGGCACGCTATGAATCGACACGTTTCCCCGGGAAACCACTGGTAAAGTTGGTCGGGGCGCGCGGTGTTGCGATGACCCTGATCGAGAGATCATGGCGTACAGCATGTCAGGTATCTGGAATTGATCGCGTTGTTGTTGCAACCGATGATTCAAGAATTGAAATTGTCGCTCAGGAATTTGGGGCTGAAGTCTTGATGACATCCTCAGAATGTGTGAACGGCACGGAACGATGTGCCGAGGTGTGCAGACGGATTGGAAAAGATTATGAGATCGTGGTCAATTTTCAAGGTGATGCCCCGCTCACACCGCCTTGGTTCGTGGAGCAATTGGTTGCACACCTTGATGATATACGGGAGCCTGCAGTAGCTACTCCGGTTCTGCGCTGCAATGGCGCCATTTTGACGGATTTTCGAGATACGCGGCGTGCAGGCCGCATCGGTGGTACGACTGCTGTGTTTGATAATGAAAAGAAAGCAATGTATTTTTCGAAGGAGATCATTCCGTGTACGTCTGGAATTTACTTGGATGAAATGGAGACTCCCGTTTATCATCATGTCGGTGTGTATGCTTACCACGCGTCGTTACTTAAAAGGTATGGTGATTGGTCACAGGGTGTTCTTGAGAGCATAGAGGGGCTTGAACAACTGCGATTTATGGAAAATGGTCACAATGTATTTTGCGTTGAAGTGGACGCACGGGATCGTTCCTTTTGGGAACTTAACAATCCAGAGGATGTGGCAAGGATTGAAGCGATGTTGGTGAGAATGGGAGTGGAGTGAGGGAGCAATTTATGTCAATCAGCGTATGAAACGCATCAGGCAGCCAGGTGGTTGAGAGGACGGTCAAGGGACCTTGACCGTCCGGGCACTTCTAAAGTTCGATCGCTTCGATGAAACTTGGAAAGACCGCGCCAAGACATGACAACACAACATACCGATCTGGATCTTCCTTCCTTTTTTTGACGTTACAAAAAGACTACTTTATACGATGGTTGTCTGTGCTGATCTCGTTTTCCATTTACCTGATCGTAATCGCCGAGGTCTTTGCGACGATCATCGGCGTTTCCGACTCTTTGATCTGAGAACTGGGAGACCCGGAAGGGGCATCGACAACCTATCTGGGAGAATAGGATTTCCTCAGCCTGCGAACAATTCTGCCCCAACAAACCGTGCTCCACCATCGATAGGAACGGCGCTCGCATGGAAGCACAGAAAGCTCGGGCGTAACGGCTGGCGGATGCAAAGAAGAACTAGATTCGAGGGCCCTAGCGACTGGCCGGCGCTTTCTGATGACGTCGTAAGGTTTGCGTACATCAAGCCAATGACTGCGATGGCCGGCGAAACCAAGTCCAGCACTGTACCATACATTGACACATGTATCACGGTGTGATACTTCATCCATCATGATCCAAAACACCAAGGGCAAACTTGCCACTAACGCCTTGAAGGGCATGTACGGCAAAGTCTTCCCGGGTGACTTGGTGAAGCGCACGAGGGCGATGCTTTCGGCGCTAGATGCTGCGGTGGTTGTTGAGGATTTGCGGTTTCCGTCCGGCAACCGCTTGGAAGAACTGAAAGGGGATCGGGCGGGGCAACACTCTGTGCGGATCAACGGGTAATGGCGCATCTGCTTTGTCTGGACGTCGAACGGCCCCGCAGATGTCGAGATTGTGGATTACCATTTAGATGATACGCTGATGAGCTTGCTTGAATACCCTATGCATCCCGGTGAAGTCCTGAAAGAGCTTTACCTCGACCCCCTGGAGATGGGGGTCATCGCGTTTGCGCGGCGTCTTGGTGTACCTCGGACGCGGATCGAACGGTTGATCACGGGCACGACCGGAATCACGCCTGACACGGCGCTGCGGCTTGCTCGTGTGTTCAACACGACCCCGGCCTACTGGGTGAACTTACAGACGAACTATGACATGGCGCGCGCGGCAAAGGAGATTGACGTGTCTGATATTGAACCGTTGGTTGCTGCTTAGCGGCCGTCGAATTTCTCAGCGCGCGCGAATTATCGCTATCAAGTTGGAACAGATTCTGCCATCGATTACGGGGCACTCCGCAGGGATCGGGTCAGTTACCTGTATCGCCTGCAGGACACGATATCCTATGACGTGGCGCTCGCAACATGGAGCGTACATATGGAGCGTGTACAAGCGGCGAGGAACGCGCCCCTGGCGCGGCATTATACCCGCTTTCTCAGGCCAACGAATGGGGTCGTCTACGACCGGGCCACCTTCTCCCGCACCCGGTCGATCAGGACCTCCTCGCCGACCTGTCCCATCCGCGCCGGTCCATTGAGGACCTTGACAAGACCGTCAAGCCGATCCTGACGATGGACGCCTTCTCAGGCTTACCATGTCCATAGCCTGCGCGGCTGATGACTAACGGCTGCAAAATACTGATCAACGGACCGGACCACCGGCAGCAATGCGGAGGTCTCCGGGCCAACCCGAAGACCGCCCTCTCCTGTTTCTGTGTACAACGGCGTCGAGGAGATGCTCTTCAGCTTTACCAAGAACTGCGCGCCCTTCGTCCGCACCGCTCACCGCTCTTATAGGACCCGCATCGCCGACGGCCTGCAACCGGCTCACACCAACCGGTCCTATCACCGTTTCTCCCAGAAACCGGTTGGCAAATGGAACTCCTCCCAAAAAAACCGTCCTGATCCCCGCCTGTCGAACCTCCTTCCGGGGCCTTGCTTAAGTTCATACCCCGGAAAAATTAAGAGGCCATTGCCTATCCCTTTTCGGAAAATTTTCCTTGGCGACCGGCGTACGCCTGTGATCTGTACGGGTCTTGTCGTGGTTGTGGTCGTCTTTCTCTGAGAGTAGATGACCACTGGCTAGGATTCGGAGCCAACCGTATGGTCTTCGAAATTCTGACGTCAGAATCGTGATTAGTCAACAGGATGCGCCAACCGGGTGCGGGTTGGTGATGGTGGCGTAACTAATCTTCTAAACTCTGGAGCCTCTTGCAAAAATCGACGGGTGTGCGATTTTTGTTTCCGGGGTAATTTGTTGAAGTGAGCGAGCGCTTGATTCGAGATTTTTGATTGGGTATCTTTAGGGTCTGCGAAGGGTTTACAAAGTGGTTTGTCTGATGAGCGTTGATCTGGGCGATGCGCCAAAGAGTAACTAAGGCGATTTTTCCTGTCGCGGGAATGGGAACACGTTTCTTGCCGGCAACCAAGTCGATCCCTAAGGAGATCATGACTCTGGTCGATCGTCCGCTTGTACAGTACGCAATCGATGAGGCACGAGCTGCCGGAATCAAGGAGTTCATTTTTGTTACGTCACGCGGCAAAGGTGCTCTTGAGGATTATTTTGATCATGCGCATCAACTCGAGTACGAACTTCGAACTCGAGGTAAATTTGATCTGCTCAAGATTCTGGAATCGACAAATATGGAGAGTGGCGCAATTGCGTATGTTCGGCAACATAAGGCGCTGGGACTTGGGCACGCGATATGGTGCGCTCGTCGGCTGATAGCCGATGAACCCTTCGCGGTCATGTTGCCGGATGACGTGATTGCTGCGGACCCTCCATGTCTTCGGCAAATGATCGAAGCTTACGAGGATATTGGTGGAAATATTATAGCATCCATGGAAGTGCCGAGGGAACGCGCGTCGGCCTATGGTATTTTGGAGGTCTCCGAGGATTTCGGCTCTTACTTCAGTGTTGATTCCATGGTTGAAAAACCAAATCCGAGTGAGGTCCAATCCAATTTGGCGATCATTGGGCGGTACATCTTGACTCCTTCTGTGCTTGCCAATTTGGATAGGATGCAAACGGGCGCCGGTGGAGAGATTCAATTGACCGATGCCATTTCCCAAGAGATTGGCGCCGGTGGCTCCAAGGTTTACGGGTTTCGCTTCACGGGGCAGAGTTTCGATTGTGGTTCAAAAATAGGGTTTTTGAAGGCGACGGTGGCCTTTGGTTTGTCGGATCCGCATTTTGGTGCTGATCTGCGCGAGTATCTGCAAGAAACTGTCGCTCGGCACCATGATCATTGATTCGGACGACGGACGACAGTGATGAGCTTTGGCGTGTGATCGCGATAGTTCTTTGACGTTATCGATGACGTTTACCGCAATCGCTCAGCGATCCTCTTGCGTTTTTTCATTATCGCGTGAGTGTTTATGCAGCATGTTCGGGATGACTTTGAGTCAGCAGTGCGTAGATCTTTGCATAATCAGAATTTGCACGAAGTTGGGAACAGAACTCCAAATTTCGTAGAGTGCGGGATACCAGCGCCAATGCCTTGAGGTGGTCGACGCCGGCATCTTCTGGAGCAAACAGACCAAATGCGATATCAATCGGTTGGCGATCGACGGCACCAAAGTCGACCGGCTTTTGTAGCATTACGAATGTGCCCACCACTTCTGTCAAATCGGCCAGCCGGGCATGTGGAAGAGCGACTCCGTGCCCGACGCCGGTTGGACCGAGGTTCTCACGTTCAAGGAGCGCGGCCACTGTCGTTTCTGCGTTTATTCCATAGACGGATGCCGCAAGGTCGGCGATATCTTGGAATAGTCGCTTCTTGCTCGAGACAGGTGACAGTATCTTCACGGCTTCCGGTTTAAGGATACTAGAAAGCTGCATGAATTTTGCTCCTTGTCGCGCGTCGAAAACGAAAATTACTTCGGGTTTGAGGTCGGATCGATCCAACCTATGTTTCCGTCGTCACGACGATACACCACATTGAGTTCGTTTTTTGATTCATTCCGAAAAACGAGTACGGACGATTCGGTCAACTCCATTTGCATTACGGCTTCGCCAACCGAAAGCGATGGGATCTTCGTATTCATTTCGGCAACGATGACAGGCTGTAATGGTTCACGTGCGCTGTCGTCGTCCGTCTCCTCCGAATTTAAAATATAAGCTGAAGCATCAAAATGTTCAACAGGTTCCGACCGGCGACGATGATGCGCTTTGAGACGTCGCTTGTATCGTCGAAGTTGTGTCTCCATTTTCTGGCAGCAGGCATCAAAGGCCGCATAAATCTCGGTCGCGTGTGCCTTGGCCTGAGCTGTCAAACCGGTCGACAAGTGGACAGATGCTTCGCAAACAAATTCATGTGCGGATTTTGAAAAGACGATCGTCGCGGTGGTCGGACGCTCGGCGTATTTCGCAGCAACAGTCCCTAACTCCGTTTTTACGTGGCTTTGAAGGGACTGTCCAATCTTGATTTGCTTTCCGGAAATATTGTAGCGCATCTGCTCTCCCTAGCATGGATGCATAGAGCAATCATTCAGGATTATCTGTGACGTGTTCTTGTCAGTCGGTCGGTCTTGTTCTGAACTTTGAAGATCAATTTCTATGCGAATCCGGCAGGGTCTTGCAAGCAGAAAGTACCGGCTTGCCTTGTTCATGAATCGAGCAGACGTTGTGATCATTTCAAGATAGGTGGTGATCTTCTGCAGTTCGGTGTGATGCGTTGAACGTGTTTTCCATAGTGGCGTCTCAGGGTGGTTTTTGTTAATGTCAACACGTCCGGTAATGGGATGTCCTGTGGTAACGTGTTCGGGAATCATGCGAACCGAACACACGGAAACCGAAGTCAATTTGCACGCTCCGGAATGTCGTCAAATGGTGACGTTGTCACAGGCCCTATCGGTTCGGCCGGATTTTGTCTACAGGTTCAGCAACAATCGGACGTGAGCACAAAGTCGTTTGAGATTGGATAACAGGGTCACACGTCCCCGGACAATGGATCACATTTGACGACGATCATCCTATTGGAATTATGTTGATACTTACAGGACGACGGATCGCCGATGTTCCGTGAAGATCAAGACCTGCAGAAGATTATGATATCCGGAATTTGTCACCAAGATAGACGCGCCGTACATTTTCATTTTCGACGACATCCGTCGGCTCTCCTGACATCATGACTTGCCCGTCGTGAAGAATATAGGCCCGATCAACAAGTTCCAAAGTTTCGCGAACATTGTGGTCGGTGATCAATACTCCAATTCCGCGCGTCTTCAAGTTAGCCACAAGTTGACGAACATCACCAATTGAAATTGGGTCTACACCGGCAAAGGGTTCATCAAGCAAGAGGTATTTCGGCTCCGCTGCAAGGCAGCGTGCGATTTCGACACGACGTCGTTCGCCTCCAGAAAGCGCCAGAGCCGGGACGCGTCGTAAGTGCTGAAGTGAAAAGTCTGATAGAAGCTCTTCGATACGTTCGCGTCTCTTGTGTTTATCAGGCTGGGTTATGTCGAGTATTGCGCGTATGTTTTCCTCCACATTCAATCCTCGAAAGATGGACATTTCCTGTGGCAGGTACCCTAACCCTAAACGGGCCCTGCGATACATCGGGAGAACGGTAACATCTTGCCCATCGACGAGGACGCGACCAGCGTCGGGAATGATTAACCCCGCGATGACATAGAAGGTTGTCGTCTTTCCTGAGCCGTTGGGGCCGAGCAGTGCCACGGCCTCACCCTGTCTCAGCGTTAGCGAGACATCGCGTATGACAACGCGCTTGCGAAAGGATTTTCGCAACATGTTGACATGAAGTCCACCATCGCCCCGGGTCATTTCAAACGCACGCGTCTTCATTACTCCGTCTCATTCTGCAAAATAGCGGTGACGTTTCCCGTCATTTCTGCGGAGCCGGTGATAAGATTGACGGTCATTGTCTCCGCGGCAATCGTCCCGGGGCCTTGTTCAATAAGCACCTGTCCGGTCATGACGATGAGACCTTCATCGATGTCGTAGTGTGCGTGTTGGGATTCGGCAGCATCAGGGCCACTGACCAGGGTGACACCGCCAGTTGCGGCAACTTGCGCGATGGCACGCGATTCTTCATTGTACATGACCGTTACCCTTGGTGCAGCGAGCCGTATTTCACCTTGCGTGATCAATACATCTCCAATGAAGGTGGCTTTTCCGGTTTGCTGATCAACGCTCAGTTCGTCGGCGGTTATCTCTACAGGTAGGGATGGGTCCGATTTGAGAGATCCAAATGCGAATGTCGTTTCTTGGGCGATCGAACGATTGTGTATCGTCATCAGGATAAGAAGTAAGGAAAGGACGAACAGGTATCGCACTAGTGTTCTTGCTCCCGGTGGGGATAGTATACAAGCTTGACGCCATTTTCAAATCGCAATTTGGTGGTGTCTGTTTCCGAATTTGACGTTAAAGTCATGAGGCCCGAGTTTAACGCACCGAGCGGGCTTTCACCCTGTATCGGACCCATTGAATGAAGGGCCAGTGTGTTTAAGGATATTTCAAGGATGTCAGTGGTTAATGAGTAACCGGTGCTGGTTTTGATGTGGACATCCCCAGACAGTTGTGCAATGTCCTTGGCTTTGTCAATAACACCTTTTGCGGCTCTCACCTCATACCGCGTCGCCTTTTGGTTCGGTATCTCGATTATGGCTGTTAGTCCCTGAGCTTGAGCGGGTTCGGCGAATCCAGCCGGTTGGGCTGTTGCGGCTACAAGAGTAATACGTTCACCATTGGGTGCAACCCCTACAAAACGTGGTTTGGTCACGCCTTCCCTCTTGAGGTGTTCTGCGATATCGGACTCGTTAAATGGCAGATTCACGGTATCATTGACGCCGCGCGAAATCAAGAACATGATCGACAACAGTCCGAGAGCGAGTAATGGCAGTAGTATCTTGAAAAACGCCACGAAGCGCGAATAGCGATCAACTGTTCCCGCTTGCATCAACCCAATCCTATACGCAAACAGTCGTGTATGTGCAGCAACCCCAAAATTGTCGAGGAACCTGTTTGTCTTTCGCTCTGGTCTCTTACAAATAGGCAGGTGATCTTTCGTTGTGTCATGATTGCCAAAGCTTGTTCTGCGAGGGCATCGGGTGAAATGGTCGCAGGATCCGGAGTCATGACATCTCCGGCGGTCTGATCAAGGAGTCCGTTCATGTGGCGTCTTAGGTCACCGTCCGTGATGATTCCCAAGAGATGTTGGTTTTTGTCATGTACGCCGACAACGCCAAAGCTCTTTCGGCTGATTTCAATGAGGGCCTCGGCCATCGGTGTTGCTGCGTTGACTAAAGGGACGTGATCACCGACATGCATCAAGTCTCCAACTCGGGTCAGTCGGCTTCCAAGCTTTCCGCCCGGGTGAAATTTCCGAAAATGTTCGGGAGTGAAGGATCGGTGCTCCATGAGCGCGATGGCGAGAGCATCGCCCAGAGCCAGCGTCATTACGGTTGATGAGGTCGGAACGATCCCGGTTCCGCAGGCTTCATTGGCGTGTGGCAAGACGATCGCGACGTCTGATTGTCTCAATAACGTTGATCGGGCGTTGCTTGCCACGCCGATCATAGGAATGTTGAATCGGCGTGTATACGAGATTAAATCGGCGAGTTCCTGCGTTTCACCCGAGTTCGATAGAACCAGGGCAACGTCGCCTTGTGCCATCATTCCGAGGTCGCCGTGAGATGCCTCCGCTGGATGAACGAAGTGCGCCGGTGTTCCCGTCGAAGCCAGTGTTGCCGCTATTTTACGCCCGATGTGACCAGACTTCCCCATCCCCGAGACAATAATGCGACCCGATGATTCCAATAGGAGTTTGACCGCTTGATTAAAGGAATTGTTGAGCGATGCTCTGAGTCGGTGAAGGGCGGCCTCTTCAATTTCAATGACTCGCCGGGCTGTTTTGAGGTATTGGCTGTTCATTTATGAGCGAAGATATCAACATCTGACCAACCTGCGACATCGAGTAGCGCACGCGTTGGCAGAAAATCAAAGCATGCGCGTGCAAGAGAACCACGACCTTCTCGTTCAAGGCGTTGATCGAGAACAGATTGGATTTGATGGAGAAAAAGTACATCACTTGCCGCGTATTCGAGTTGCGCTGTACTGAGTTGTTCGGCACCCCAGTCGCTTGATTGTTGTGACTTGGAGATGTCTTTTCCCAAGAGTTCCTTACACAGATATTTCAGTCCGTGAATGTCCGAGTTGGTGCGGGCAATGCGACTGGCGATTTTTGTGCAGTAGACAGGTTTTGTGAGGGTTTCAAATCTGGAATAGAGGGCGGCAATGTCAAATCGGCCAAAATGGAAAAGTTTCAGGATATTGGGATTGGCCAATAAACTGGTCAAGTTTGGAGCCTCGTTTTGATCTTTGGTGATCTGAATGATATGAGAATGGCCATCACCGCCTGACATTTGCACGAGACAGAGTCGGTCGCGATGATGATGCAGGCCCATTGTTTCGCAATCGACTGCAACAACGGAGCCGAGGTCGAGGTCCGCCGGTAAATCGTTCTGATAGAGATGGTTTGCCACGTTGATGTCTTTAAATCCATGCTTTTTCCGTGTCTGATACGGATTTTCGTTCATGAAGGCAACTGTTCGCATGGGAACGGAAAGTACAAGGTGTTTCGGGTACGGCCGGACGTGTTGGCGCTGATCAAAGCAGCCGTAAAGGCCTGCGCCCGTCTGTTGAATAAATGTCGGGTTTACGTGATCGAATTCGAACTGGTAATGTGTGATGTGACGATTGCGTTTGGGTGTAGTTCAAGGTCACATGATGATCAATGTCGTGGGTGTTTCGGTCTGGCAGTCTGCTACCGTATGAACGTGAACGTGAAGGCGATTTATGGAGGACTCACGATAGATGTTTATCGCGATATACCGTTACCGTGCCGATAGTGGATGCTTCATGGTCTCGCGGTGTTCTTCCTGAGAGTCGCTCGTCTGTTCAAGTTTGCGTCGTGAAGAGCACCGCCTGGTCTCAATCGGGCATCAATTAATTTTTTCTTGAATTTTTTGAAACACAACGTACACTCTGTGCATGCGGAGGGGGTCTCCACGATTTTTGATTTAAAGTGATTATGTGAGAATGGCGTATTGTGTTTCATTGATGCTGGTCATTGGATTTATTGCGAATGTGACGGTGGGAGCCTTTGCAGGTTCAGCGCCTTTGGACAATGTTGCGGAAATGCTCATCTTACTGGTTGCTTCGATTGCATTTTCTGTTGGTATTCTCCAGAGCGAAGTGACAGCCAGATCCTCTGAAGCCGCCGATAAGTTATCTTTTGAAAGTAAATAAAATGCACAGAAAATCTAAAAAAGTGACGTTGAAAGACCGTCGTAACTTCTTGAAACTTGCCAGCACGGGGAGCTTTACCGCCGCCGTTGTAGCCGGCTCGTCGGGAGTGTTGTGGTCGGATACCGCAATGGCACAGACTGCCGCTGAAGAACGTGAGCGGGAAGCCGCAGCGGATCATATCATGACGTTGGCAACGGCTTATGTTCTTGGCGCGTCGCGCAGTTATCCCATTATGCAATTGGATCTCAAGGAGAATATCCAGAATATGACGAACGGCAAAGTTTATGTTCGTCTTGCGCCTGGGGGTCAGTTGGGAGCCGGCGGCGCGTTGGCGCAAGCCGTTCAAGGTGGAACCATCCAGTGCGCGCAGCATAGTCTTTCAAATTTTGCACCTTTTGCGTCGGTTGTTGATCTGATCAACTTGCCCTATTTTTGCGGGTCAAATCAGCGGTTCACCAATTTGACGTCGTCACGGACGTGGAAGGAGGAAGTGGACCCGAAAATCGCGGAATCCGGGTTCAAGGCTTTGTTTTATATTGTCATTGACCCGCGTGTGGTCGCTGTGCGGCAAGGGGGTGACGCAATCCTTACGCCTTCGGATATGTCGGGCGTTAAGTTCCGAGTTCCGGGATCGGCCATGTTGCAGCAATATTATCGGATGGTGGGTGCCAATCCGACTCCGGTTGCATGGGGAGAGACTCCGTCGGCGATCCGCCAAGGTGTCGCCGATGCGCTTGATCCGGCTGTCGGTGCATTGCATGTGTTCGGTTTTGGCGAGATTTTGAGCCATGTGACATTTACCCAGGCCGTTCCCGATAGCCAAGTGTACTCTGTGAACCTTGAATGGTTCAATTCTCTATCGTCCAATGTAAGGGAAGGAATTGAGTTTGCAGGCGAAGTCACGCAAGCACAAAATCTCTCAAAGGTTCCGTCGGCCCGTTCCTATGCGATGGCGCAATTGATCGCGAATGGTGTCCAATTTCATTCACTGAGTGATGATCAACTTGCTGAGTGGCAGGAAGTTGGCGGTTATCAGCGCAGTGAATGGGATCAGTTCAAAAAGGATCTCGCGGGTGATCTGGAGACATTTGCACGTCTTGAAGAGGCTGCGGGAACGATGGGTCGCTATTACGTACATGATGCATAACTGGGCTTGGGACCGGTTCTGTGAGATATGGGACCGGTTCCTTTCATGTCGCACGATTTTTCAGTAGACAAACGTAAGTTTATGTAATGCGTGGCGATTGGCAGGTTTGCCATTGGTTGACGGCCTCCAATTGAGCAGCCAACTGCAGGAGGCGTGCGTCTTCTCCGAATTTTCCGACAAATTGAACGCCTACGGGCAATCCATCCGCTGTTTGGTGCATGGGCAAGCTGATCGCGGGTTGTCCTGACGCATTAAATGGCGCTGTGAACGGCGCGATTGTGAACAGGTTATCCAGAAACTGGTTCAGATCGCGATGATCCATCGGCAGTATACCATGTTTGGGGGCAGGGCCGTTGGCTGTTGGGCAGAGTAAGAGATCGAAGTTATTCCAATAGGTCGCAAGACTGCGCACCTGCTGGTTGATCACTGTGGCCCTTTGCAGGTGATCTCTCAGACTTGTGGTTTGGGAAAATCGAACAGCTTCTTGTGTGATAGGCTGCAACCCGTCCAAGGCAGACGGATTGTCTGTCGGTACGCCAGAAAACAGGCCGGCGAGCGACCCCATCAGCACACGGATCATTGTCGATGTCAGCAACTGGTTGTCAAAGGTCGGCATGTCTTCGGTCACTCTATGTCCCAGTTCTTCAAGGCACCGGGCTGTGCGTTCGACGGCCGACTTGCTTTCGTCGTGAACCGGCATTCCATCGAAGGTGGTGGTGACCATACCGATCGTCAGTTGACCGGGTGGCGTTTGTATCAGTATCTCGAAGGGAACGTCCGGCTTGGCCGTGAAATAGGGGCATCCGGCATCCGGCCCGGCTGTGATGTCCAGTAGGGCGGCACAGTCACGTACTGAGCGTGTTACGGCATGTTCGTGGCTCATCCCATAGTTTGGATCGCCGCGGTGCGGCCCAAACGCATTCAGAGCCCGTGTGGGTTTGAAACCAACCAGGCCGTTGAAGGTTGCAGGGATGCGGATCGAGCCGGCGCTATCCGTCGCGTGGGCCGCTGGTAACATGCCGGAAGCGACTGCCGATCCGGCTCCACCGCTCGATCCGCCTGCGCTGTGGTCTGTGTTCCACGGATTGCGTGTCAGACCCCAGGCGACACTTTCCGTCGCGGCGGACAAACCAAATTCAGATGACGTGCTGCGCCCCAGAATGCTTAGCCCGGCGCGTCGAAGGCGTGATACTGTGGTGGAATCGAAATCAAATGTGGTTCCTTTGAAACGTACGCTTCCATTGGACAGCGGCAAGCCTTTGACGGGCGTATGTAGATCCTTGATCAGGTAGGGAAGACCTGTGAACCGCTGCACTTCCGGTGCCTGTCGCAACGAGTCCAGTGCCTGTTCGAATTGCGGCATAATCACGCAATTGAGTATGGGGTTTAGACGCTCAATCTCGTGGATAGCGGTTCTGAGGATCTCTTCCCGCGATACGTCGCCTGTCATTTCAAGTTCTGCCAGGCCAACCAGATCGCAGGCAATCCATTCATCGTGGTTAAGCATTCAAGGGACCTTTCATGGATGCGCCGGACACGATATTCAGGATACGCGCATCCTCTTCGCTGACCGATATGTAGGCATGCGACATTGATGCATCGTAGTAGACACTGTCTCCGGCGTTCAAACGGATGGGTTCGTAAAGATCGGTATGCATCTCGACTGCGCCGAACAGAACAATCACGAGTTCTTCTCCCGCATGGCGAATCGGGTTTTCAAATTCTTTGATATGCCGCGCTGTAACCTGAACAAAGGTGGCGTTGATCAAGGTGCTCTTCAGTTGCGCGGCAATCGGTTCATAGATGTAAGTGCCTGTATTCAGCGCCTCCAAATCACAACCGCGGGTTACAGCAAGTCGTCCGGTGGCGATGGTTTTCGGTGCTGGCTTTGAAGAGCTTTGCAGAAGTGACACAAGATCGGTTCCCAGCCCTTCACTGAGCTTCAGCATCACATCGTAGGTCGGTGACAGATGCGAGTTTTCAATCTTTGATATTGTTGAGATGGCAAGACCGCCTCTGTCAGAGACCTGTTGCAGGGTCAGGTTTTGCGATTTGCGCAGCCTTTGAACGCGTTCACCAAAAGCTGTCCGTTCGGTTTCAATCAGGTTAGAGCGGGTGTGATCCATTTTTTCCTATTAGAAATATTAATTGACTTTTTCTTATAATAAAATTATGATCTCTTCAAGGAGTATTTTATGGTTTGGGTTTTACTCGTACTGTTTGCGGTCGCAGCGGTGATGTCCGGGGTTGCGATCAGCTACGTTGCGGGTGCGTTGGCTGTTCTCGCCTTTGTGATGAACGATCAGGTGGCCTATCTGGGCATCTTGCCGCAACGGATCTTCAGTCAGATTGACGTTTTCACTTTCCTTGCGATGCCTCTGTTCATCTTGGCCGGTGAAACCATGACAAAGGGATCTGTGACGCGTATCCTGATTGATCTGGCGATGTTGGTGGTGGGGCGGCTGAAAGGCGGTCTGGGGTATGTCAATATCGCTTCAAGCGTTTTTTTGGCCGGGATATCGGGATCGGCTGTCGCGGATGCTGCAGCAACAACCAACACGCTTGTTCCGGAAATGACCGCGAAAGGCTACCGCGCAGACTTTGCCGCAGCGCTGACTGCGGCCAGTTGTGTTATTGGTCCAATCATTCCGCCGAGCATCGTCATGATCTTTTACGGCGCCTTGATGAATGTGTCCGTCGCCGCTTTGTTCGCAGGCGGGATTGTTCCCGGGCTGTTGATGGCCCTTTTTCTCGTTGTTTACAACTTTTGGATCGCGCGCCGAGACACGCACCCGGGCGGCGCGAGCGAAGCAAACTTACCGGCTATTCAGACTGTTCTGCGGGCCACGCCGGCTTTGCTGATCCCGATCACAATCGTCGCCGGAATCGTTTTTGGCATTGTGACGCCGACAGAGGCCGCTGCAATTGCTGTCGCTATCACAACGACACTCGTTTTTCTTTATGCGGTGCTGGACGGTGCGAGCGTTTCAAAGGCCCTCAAATCGACCAGCGCGCTCACATCAGCTTCGGTCGAGCGCACCGTCATGCTGACCGGGTCCATCTTCATGATTTTGTTTGCGGCGGCTGTTTTTGGCTATTTGATGGGCCTCTTGCGTGTTCCGGAACAGATTGCCGGGTTGGTTCAATCCGCCGGCTTAAGTGTTATGTCTTATTTCATGGTGGTGAGCGGGATATTGTTTGTGGCTGGCATGGTCATGGATGTCTCTATGGCGCTGGTTCTGTTGGTACCGGTTTTGGTCCCGGCAGCCATTGCAGGCGGTGCCGACCCGATTCATGTTGGTGTTGTCAGTTGTCTCAACTTGACGCTTGGCCTGATTTCTCCGCCATTTGGTGGATGTCTGATGGTGATCTCAGCAGCCTCCGGCGTGAGCTATCTGGGTCTCAGCCGAGCGATCCTTCCCTTTCTGGGTGTTCAGCTCACCTTGCTCATTCTATTGATTCTCGTTCCTGATCTAACGCTCGCACTGCCTCGGGTTCTTGGCTTGATTAAATGATGATTATAAAGGAGACTATGATGAAACATGTGCTTATGACGCTTGCAATTGCGTTTGTGATCGTTCCTCCGCTTTGGGCGGATGAAATAAAGCTGGCCGTTGGGTGTCCGCCTGTGCCGGCGTGTGCCGATTGGGTCTATGCCGAGGATATTGCGACCAGCCTGCGCGAGGCGGGATTGCAGGCGACCGTGTTTACCGGTGGCGCACTTGGTAAAGACCCCGAGATTGTCGATCAACTCAGCCAAGGTTTGTTGCAGATTGGTCTGACTAATTTCGTGATGATCCGAGAGGTGGACGAATCCGTTTTGGGCTTCCTGGCACCCTATATGTTCGACGACATGGAGCATTTCTTCCGTGCCACCCAGGATACCGACAGTACCATTCTGTCGGATATCCGTTCGTCGATGGAAGCGCAAGGCATTCGCATTGCGGCCTTGACGGGCCTCGGCGGCACTATGGGTATTTTTACAAACGAAACCCCCGTGAACGCGGTGTCAGATTTGGACGGGGTACGCCTGCGTGCTATTGATTCCTCTCAAATCGCGTTGTTTAAGCAATGGGGTGTACAGGGTGTTGTGGTTGATATGCCGGAATTCTCCGGCGCAGTACAACAGGGTATCGTAGATGGTTACTTCAATCCGCCTGTTGTCGCTTTGATTTTTCGCCATACAGAGTTCCTGAAGTACTACACCGATCTGGGTGCCGGTACGCCGTTTCGTTCGGCACTGATGTCCGCGGACTGGTATGCAGGTCTTGATACAGACACCAAAATCGTCGTTGACGAGGCCGTATTAAAGGCGAATGCGAATAATCGCATTTGGACGCTTAAGGCCGCCAAAAATGAAATTGAGGGCCTCAAGAAGAACGGTGTGACGGTGTCAGTACTGGCAAGCGACGCGCTTGAAGACTTCAAGACGCGTAGCCAGGTGGCCTGGGAGGAGTTGATGCCGGAAGAGGACATTGAAGCCTTTCGTGCGTTGGCAGAGGCAACTCGTCAGTGAGACTTATCATCCAGGCAAGCGCGGGCGTCGACCGTGCTTGCCTCTTTCTGGCCAAGGTCGCGCTGGTTGGTATGGTGTTGACCGTGCTGCTTCAGATCTGGGCGCGCTATGGCTTTGATTACCCATTTGTCTGGACGGAAGAACTGGCGCGTTACTTCATGGTTTGGGGCGGGCTGCTGGGCGCTACCTGCGCATTCAAGCGTCGCCTTGATCCAACTGTTACCGTGCTCAGTGACGACGCAGCGGCATGGCGTAAGTTGGCCGGTCGGATGTTTCTTTCCTTGACGTTGGTTATCTTTTTTGTACCCGTCTTGTACCATTCCTTTTTTGGTCCTGACATGAACGTGCAGCGCGGCTTTCTTTGGCGCAGTTCCAACCGCGTGTCGCCTGGTTTGGGATTGAACATGGCCGCTGTCGGCAGCATCGTCCCCCTAAGTTGCCTCATTACCCTGCTTCATCTCGTCGCAAGGCTCACCAATCAGGAAACGCGGTCGTGACACAGCCACCCTTTCTCTCAGCAGCTGAGATCAAGGCCTGTGTTACGGTTCGCGATCTCATCGCGCCCTTGACGCATGTGATGATCTCGGTGTCAGGACAGGCCGTATTGCATCCGCCCCGCTTCGCAATACCCATAAACGACGCGGGGCGGATGGGTCTGATGTATGGGGCGCTGCGCGACCCTCCCGTGCATGGCGCGAAGATACTCAGCCTCTATCCTGCGGCTCCGGCTCAGGGCCTTTCCAGCCATCAAGGGTTCGTGTTGTTGTTTGATAGCGGGGACGGGCGTCCGTTGGCCATTTTTGATGCAGAAAGCTTGACCGCCATCCGCACGGCGGCGGTTTCCATGCTGGCAACACAAACACTTGCCAGGCCAAATCCAAAATGCCTGCTTGTCTGCGGTGCAGGAGAGCAAGCGCAGTGGCATCTTGCCGCATCCTTGTCCTGTTTCGAGGGTGCGGAAATTCGGTTATGGTCACGGCGCCCTGAACAGGCTGACGCCCTGCTTGCGGCACATCCTGACGCGCAAGGTCGCATACGGACGATGCGGCATCTCTCTGAGGCGATTGCAGGGGCCGATGTGATCCATACTGTCACCTCCGCGCGTCAGGCTTTCCTGCCTGGCGCACTTCTTGAACCTGGTCAACATATCAACCTGGTCGGCGCCAGTCTTGCTGATAGTCGCGAAATTGATGATGAGGGTGTTGCACGACTGCGTATGTTCACGGACTCAACGGATAGTTCCAGTCGGGAAGCTGGTGAGATCCTGGGAGCAAAAAAAACGGGAAAGATTTCAGACGACTTTATGATAACTGAGATTGGGCAAGTATTGAAGGACCCCAGGCTTGGGCGTGTGGATGCACGTGACATCACAGCTTACAAATCACATGGCTTGATCGCTCAAGATCTGGTCACAGCGTACATCATCTTGAAAAAAAGAGTTTCATCAGCGTGAGTCCGCACATGCACTTTCGCACAGTGATATCCCGCCTGAGTGCAATGTCATATTTGTTGCGGTAAGGATCGGATGACGCCTTTGGCGTTCATTTGAATACGTAATGCGGGTTTTGCTGAGAATTGTCTAGAATTGCACTCTGAGCATTAATCAGTTTTCTTGTCTGTCGATTTCATGTGTGTTCGAGTATGTGGCAAGCCAGTACCGCATGTTCGGAAAGAATCGTAAGAAAGAGTGTAGGACTATCTTGGAAGCTTTCGGGCAAAATCCGTCACTGCATGGACGAAAGTTACGTGAAATTTGTATGGACGTGTGCACGGATAGCGGCAATCGTGTCCGACGATACAATTTATCATAGGACACTCTCGGATGAGGAGGTTGATCGATATTGTCAACTGTTCTACAGTCCAACCCGTTCAATTCGATGTTATCATAGAAAGCAATGATGAAGTTCAAGCAACTGTATCATTCTATTGATCGGAACGGCGAGCGCTGGCTTCTGTTGGTGTTCTATGTGATGCTCGTCGGAACGATGTTTATCGAAGTGATACGGCGTGAGATTTTCGCATATTCGTCCATTTGGGGTGAGGAAATAGTTCGCTATTCCTTTATCTATCTTGCGTGGATCGGTGCCGCGGCGGCTGTTAAGGAACGTGGCCATATCCGTATCGATGTTATCTTGAATTATGTCCCGCCAACATCAAAGGCATTGCTCTATATCTTTGGGGATATCGTTATGTTTGTCATTGCCTTGGTGGCCATTTATTGGTCGTGGGAAGCGCTGCATGTATCATGGACCTTTGGTTCCGTCACACATGGTTTGCGTATTAGCCAAACCTTCTTTCTGTTCGCGGTTCCCTTTGGTTTTTCTCTGGTCGTCCTACGATTGATCCAGTCGTTTTGTCGTGACTTGTCTGACCTCAGAAAGGGTCGAGCCGTTTATCAGGGCGATAAGTTGTTCGATTGAAGAGGGCTGAGCAATGATGTGGCAACAGTTGCAAGATCAACCTGTCATTCTCGGCTGGGATTTTTTTGTACCCGTTCTTGTTTTGGTTGCTCTTATTGCGCTTGCCGTTCCAGTCTGGGCTGCGATCGGCGCAGCTGCAATCTTGATGTTGATGATCTCCGGGGCACTGCCTCTCAGCTTGATTGGTGAAAGTCTTTTTCATGGAATAGATCATTTTGCGCTTACGGCCGTACCTCTGTTTATCTTGACCGGGGATGTTCTTGTGCGCACAGGCCTCAGCAAGAAATTCCTCGATGTGGCCGAGGCCATTACCTGTTGGGCAAAAGGCGGTTTTGGATCCGCAACGGTCCTGGTCTGCGGAATGTTTGCCGCGATCTCAGGTTCCGATGCGGCGGGTGCGGCCGCCGTCGGTCGAATGACGATCGATCGGTTGATTGATAGCGGTTATCCGAGACCTTATGCGTGTGCGCTTGTAGCGGCGGGCGCGTGCACAGGAATTCTGATTCCGCCGTCAATTGCCTATATCATTATCGGGTTGGTGCTTGGCGTGAATGTATCGATCCTGTTCTTGGCTGCCGTGATACCCGGACTGTTGGTTCTGCTGGCCATTCTTATGACCAATACCTTGGTCAACAGGCGCCTTGCCTATGAAGGTGGTGGCTTGATGACAGCTGGAGAGTGGGCCGGAAACCTATGGAAGGCAATCCGGTCCGGTTGGTATGCGTTCCTGGTGCCCGGCATCATCTTTTATGGTATTTTCTCTGGACGTCTCACACCGACCGAAGCGGGAGCCTTGGCGGTTGTCGTGACAATCATTATTGGCTTCATCATTGGTACTCTCAAGTTCTCTCATTTTCCGGCTATGCTGGTGAGTTCAGCGAAGGTGAATGGCGTTATTTTACCGATTATAGCATTCTCACTGCCTCTGGCCCAGGCTCTTGCCATTTTGGGCGTTCCTCAAGGTTTTGTTGCTGCGGCGACATCTGTAAGCGATGAACCCTGGGTGCTTATCTTGATGATGTTGTTGATATTGGTGGCTGCGGGATGTGTTATGGAGACGACCCCGAACATTGTCATTTTGGCACCGATCTTGTTCCCACTTGCGCAGCAGATTGAGATGAACGAAATTCAATTCTGTATTATGATGATTACCGCGCTGGGGGTTGGGTTCATTACCCCACCGCTTGGATTGAATCTCTTTGTGGTGTCCGGAATTACAGGAGAGTCGATCCTGCGTATTGCCGGGCGTGCTGTTCCGTTTGTTTGCTTTATGCTGATTGTGACGTTGTTTATTGCCTACATTCCGGAGATCTCAACGGTCTTACTGCCAGACGTCTACAAATAGAGGAGTCCGGGTATGGCACGTGAATATTTGAAAAAAGCCAAGTTGATGCCGAGCAGTGATGCACCAGATGTTCATAACACGGTCAAGGTGATGCTTGATGAAATTGAAGTGGGTGGTGAGACAACAGCACGAAACTATGCGAGGAAACTTGATCGATACGATGGTCCGATCCTTCTTGGTCGATCAGACATTGAGGCTGCCGCGGAGCGTATTCCGACCAAGGTTCGTCATGATATTCATTTCAGCCATGATAATGTAAGACGCTTTGCCCAAGCGCAAAAGGCAACCTTAAGGGATGTCGAGGTGGAAATTGTGCCGGGCGTGATCGCGGGACAGAAGTCTATTCCTGTGCAATCGGTCGGCTGTTACGTTCCGGGAGGCCGATACAGTCATGTAGCAAGTGCAATAATGACCGTAACCACGGCCAAGGTTGCTGGATGTCACCATATTGTGGCGTGCTCTCCGCCGCGTCCGCAAGTCGGAATTCCGCCCGCAATCATTTATGCTGCGTCCATTTGTGGCGCGGACAAGATAATGGCGATGGGAGGTGTTCAGGGGGTGGCCTCAATGACCTACGGACTATTTGGCTTGCCGAAGGCGAATATGTTGGTTGGACCCGGCAATCAATATGTCGCTGAAGCAAAGCGAATTTTATTTGGCCGTGTGGGCATTGACATGATTGCCGGTCCAACGGACAGTCTTATCCTCGCCGATACGCAGGCAGACCCGATGGTTGTTGCCACGGACCTCGTCGGTCAGGCGGAACATGGGTATAATTCACCGGTCTGGTTGGTGACAGATGACAGACACTTGGCTGAAAGAGTGCTGGATCTGGTCCCGATTCTGATTCAGGCGTTGCCCGAGATTAATGGAGATAACGCAGCGAAAGCCTGGCGGGATTATGCTGAAGTTATTGTGTGTTCAGATCAGGAGGAGATGGCGATGGTCGCGGATGAATACGCACCCGAACATCTTACGGTACAGGCGCAAGATCTGGACTGGTGGCTGGGCCGGCTTTCCTGTTATGGGTCATTGTTCTTGGGTGAGGAGACGACAGTGGCCTTTGGGGATAAGGCCACCGGCACAAATCATGTGTTACCGACCAGCCGTGCTGCAACCTACACGGGTGGATTGTCGGTTCATAAATACATGAAAATTGTCACATGGCAGCGGTCGACGCGTATCGGTTCAAAGCCGATTGCCGAGGCGACGGCCCGGATCTCGCGTCTGGAAGGAATGGAAGCGCATGCGCGAACAGCCGATATCCGATTGGCAAAATTTTTTCCAGACGAAACGTTTGATTTGACAGTCGAAGAGTAGGATTTGGCGGAGCGTCATGGATGTGCCCAGGATGAACGGTTACTTTGATGCCACTTTTGGACGGCGGAGCCACGTTGAATGAAGGCCTTGGTCTACACCGGTCCCGGGGAACTCAAGTATCTTGATGTTGAAGACGCTGGCATAACCTCGGATCAACCTCTCATTGAAGTTGATAGTGTCGGCATCTGTGGGTCCGATATGCATGCGTATCTGGGACATGATGATCGTCGGCCCGCCCCTTTGATTCTCGGGCATGAAGCCGCCGGGACGGTCGTTAATGGTGAATTCAAAGGCAAACGCGTCACGATTAATCCGCTTGTGATCTGTCACCAATGTCGCATGTGTCGTTCCGGCCGGGATAATCTCTGTCGTTCGCGACAAATTATTTCAATGCCGCCGCGTGACGGGGCGTTTGCGCAGCTTGTCGCGCTGCCCGGAGAGAACTTGATAGAAATTCCCGATGAGATGCGATTTGAACAAGCCGCCTTAGCCGAACCGATTGCTGTAAGTTGGCATGCCGTGCGATTGGGAATCGAGGCGGCTACCTCTGGTATGTGTGAAAATGCTGTTGTCTTTGGAGGTGGAGCGATTGGTGTTGCCGCTGCGCTCAGTTTTCGAGCGCAGGGTGTTTGTCACATCACAATTGTTGAGCCGAATCCGTTGCGACGTGATTATCTTAGTCGAGACGGGTCCTATTCGGTTGTGTCCCCAGAGGATCTGAATGGACAGCTGTTCGATATGGTTGTTGATGCCGTGGGTAATGATGGGTCGCGGCGGCAGGCCAGTGCCGTGGTTCATCCCGGTGGTGTGGTAATGCATGTCGGGCTTGGTGGAGGTGCCGGAGGGGTTGATCTTCGGCGCTTAACGTTGCAAGAGATTACCTTTATTGGCACATATACTTATACAAAACAGCATTTTCGTGAGGCGTGTACGGCCATGTTTGATGGGCGTCTGGGCTGTCTGGACTGGTTTGAGACACGGCCGTTGACAGACGGTCCTCAAGCTTTTTTGGATATCCTGGATGGACGTGTAAATGCCCCGAAAGTTATTCTGAAACCTGAATAAGCAGGAGAGCATGATGACGAAATCAGTATCGGCGGAGATACCGCATCTATTGGTTCATCAGAAAGTTGATAACGTCGGTGTGGTTGTTGTTGAAGGTCTGACGGTTGATACGGATATGTTGTGTTGCGTTACCCATGATAACTCTACGTTTCGGTTGGTTGCCGGAGCGGATGTTCCGATCGGGCATAAAATTGCCTTGAAGGATTTGAACGCGGGCGATACCGCGATCAAGTATGGTGAGGATATCGGCCGGATGGTGTCAGATGTTCCGAAAGGTGGGCATGTACACACCCACAACTGTAAGACGAAACGCTGGTAGGGAGGTTTTACGATGTCGATAAGATCAAATGACACGGTTTATGCCTACCGTCGTGAGAACAACCGTGTGGGTGTGCGAAATTATGTGATTATTCTTCCAGTCGATGACATCTCGAATGCGGCGTGTGAGTCGGTTGCAAACAATGTTAAGGGAACGCTTGCCCTTCCTCATGCCTATGGTCGCTTGCAGTTTGGTGAGGATCTCGAGTTGCATTTTCGAACTATGATTGGCACCGGTGCAAATCCAAATGTTGCCGCTGTTATTGTAATTGGGATTGAGCCCGGCTGGACCAACAAAATCGCCGAAGGCATTCGGCAAACCGGCAAACCGGTTGCCGAGTTTTCAATTGAGCAGAATGGAGATTTTGAAACGATCCGTGCGGCGTCGTGGGCTGCGAAGGATTTCGTACATCGGACGACTGAGTATCAACGTGAAGAGTGTTTCATTCGGGATCTCTGGATATCGACGAAATGTGGAGAGAGTGATACGACAACCGGCTTGGGATCGTGTCCGACGGTTGGAAATATGTACGACAAATTGCTACCGGAAGGAATTACGGGTTTTTTTGGTGAAACATCCGAGATCACGGGTGCGGAGCATATTTGTCAGAAGCGTGCCGTCAATGAAGAGGTGGGACGTCGATGGTATGATATGTGGAAGGCCTATCAGGATGAGGTCATTTTTGCACATCAGACGGATGACTTGAGTGACAGCCAACCCACCAAGGGAAACATTGAGGGAGGCCTTACGACGATTGAAGAGAAGGCCTTGGGCAATTTAGAAAAAATTGGTCGAACATCGACGTATGTTGATGTTCTTGACCCGGCAGAGAGTCCGAAGTCGGGTGCAGGGCTTTACTTTATGGACAGTTCGTCCGCCGCCGCCGAATGCGTGACCTTGATGGCGGCCGGTGGTGCTGTTATTCATACGTTTCCGACGGGTCAAGGTAATGTTGTCGGCAATCCGATTGTTCCGGTCATAAAGATTTCTGCAAACCCCCGTACAATTCGAACGATGGGCGAACATATCGATGTTGATGTATCCGGTGTACTGCGACGTGAACAAACCATTGACGAGGCGGGCGATGCGCTCATTGAAATGATTCGACGTACGGCGAATGGACGAAATACGGCAGCGGAGGCTCTCGGGCATCGAGAGTTTTCAATGACCAAACTCTATCGAAGCGCGTAGACGACATTTTCCAAGGTCGTGGGATCTGATATTCGGACCGTTGGTCTTGTGAGCCTGTTGAGAAGGGTGCGTGATTGTCTGATGTCGTTCAAGTGTCGCTCGCCGACGCCTGTGATCTTGTATCGTCCGCTCTCATGAATGTTCACGTTTGCAAGACTGCAGCGATGTCCGTTGCGGCAGCACTTGTAGCGGCGGAAGCCGAAGGACAGGAGGGTCATGGGCTTATACGGTTGAGTGATTATATTGCTCAAGTGCAGAGTGGGAAGATTAATCGGCATGCCAATATCCGCGTATCGCATCGTGGCCCTGCCTCACTTCTTATTGATGCGGATCGGGGGTTTGCTTATCCCGCTCTTGATGTGGCACTGGAAAAGGGGCTTCCGGTAGCGCAAGAGACAGGAATCGCGATTATGGCTGTCGGGAATTCGCACCATTGTGGGGCTCTTTCAGTGCATGTTGAGCGTGTCGCACGTGATGGTTTGATTGGTTTGATGTTTGCGAACACCCCCAAATCAATTGCGCCGTGGGGTGGACGAGAGCCGATATTTGGTACCAATCCGATCGCGTTCGCTGCGCCGCGTCGGCGTGATACCCCGTTGGTCATTGACCTGTCTTTATCCAGGGTGGCTCGTGGAAAAGTTATGGCCGCCAAGAAGGCCGGACGAAGTATCCCTCCTGGATGGGCCCTCGACTCGGATGGTAATCCGACAACGGATCCGGATGCAGCGCTTTCTGGAACCATGATACCGATGGGTGCGGCAAAAGGAACCGCGTTGGCATTGATGGTTGAGGTCTTGTCAGCGGTCTTTTCGGCAAGTTCCTTAAGTGTGGATGCCGGATCATTCTTTGATGCGGAGGGTTTGTCGCCACGCGTTGGTCAGACGCTTATTGCGATTCAGCCGGATCATTCGTCGGGATATGTGTCGCGTATCGAAGCTCTACTGGGTCGAATACTGGAAATTGATGGGGCTCGTTTGCCGGGAGCACGACGTGAGCACGCAGTGAATGTCTCAAGAGACAAGGGTTTATCGTTGCCAAAGTCTTTGTGGTTACGTGTCCAGAAACTTGCGACCAATCACAGCAGTTTATGACATCGAGCCGCGTGCGCTCGGTCCGTGAGTGGGTATGCAGCATCTCGTGGGGTTGCCTTGATGACGTGAATTACGGGACAGTTATTCTGTTATCCTGAAATGTATGACGATTCGTCAAACTCCATGATGAGCCCCTTGAGCATGACGATTGGTTACCTTTAAATGTACTTTAAAATGGTGATTTAGTCATCCAAAATTTGCATCAGAGTACAGGTCTTGATAAGCACTATGACAAGCTGCGAGGGTGTAGGTGGTTTCGAAAGAAGCCGATACATTCGAAGCATAGTCACGGCGTAGACACGAGAGAATTCGTCATGCAACCTTCTCTATTGCCGATCGGCATCCAAGATTTTGCTACGATACGAGCCAACAACTTCTACTATGCGGACAAGACTTTCTTGATAAATCAGCTCTTAACGGGAGGACGGAATTATTTTCTGTCGCGTCCTCGTCGTTTTGGAAAGAGCCTTTTGCTGGACACGATACGCTGTGTCTTTGAAGGTAAGGAGTGTCTCTTTGAAGGCCTGTGCATTCATGATCAATGGGATTGGTCCGAGACGTATCCCATAGTGCGGCTGAGCTTCGGTGCGAAGTATACGGAACCGGGTGATCTCAATCGCAGCATTTTGTCAAAATTGAGACTCGTCGAGCGAGCGTCTGATCTTGAGTTAGCGGATTCCATCACCACAGGTCCAGAACGTCTTGAGACGATCATTCAAAATTTATTTCTGTCGACGGGGAAACCGGTGGTTGTTCTTGTCGACGAGTATGACAAGCCGATCTTAGATACTCTGGACCGGCCAGAGCAAGCACTAGCCAACCGCGATTACTTGCGCGGGTTTTACGGCGTGATTAAGGACTGTGCCGAATATGTTCGCTTTGTTTTTGTAACGGGTGTGAGCATGTTTTCAAAGGTGAGTCTGTTTTCCGGTCTCAATAATCTTCAGAACATCAGTCTTGATTCACGTTATGCGACCCTATGCGGATACACTGATCACGATCTTGATACGGTTTTTGCGCCTATGCTCGAAGGAATCGATCGTAAGGACGTACGTGACTGGTATAACGGGTACAACTGGCTGGGGCGCGAAAAGGTCTATAATCCGCATGATGTGTTGCTATTATTGGACAATCGTACGTTCGAGGCGCATTGGTTTGAAACTGCGACACCAACCTTTCTCTATGACACTTTTGCCAAGAATTCCATAGGTCTTGCCGAGGTGCACAACGCGCGGGTCGACAAGCGAGCTCTGATCCGATTTGATGTGCAGGATATCGGGCTCCAGGCGCTTATGTTTCAGTCAGGTTACTTGACGATCACGGATGAATATCGTGAGGGTATCCACACGTCCTATCATCTCACTTATCCCAATCGTGAAGTCAAGGAAAGTTTGAACGCGGGATTGCTGGAGTATTTCGGGGTATCAGATTCGGAGCGGAGAATCCAGACGCATGTCTTAACCGAATATCTTCGGTCAAAGGATTTTGAGGGATTTGCAAGGACGTTTCAGTCATGGGTGGCGGGCATTCCCTACCAGTGGCATATGCAGAATGATTTCGCCCGTCATGAGGCCTGGTATAAGTCTCTTCTGTGTATGTGTTTGTCGGCGCAGAACATTGATCTGCGGATGGAAGAGGCTTCACGCTTTGGACGGGCCGATGTCGTGATTGTCATGGACGATACGATTTGCATTGTTGAGTTCAAGATGGCGAGCAAATTGGACGATGCCGAGGCGGCGCTTGACAGAGCCTTGATGCAAATTCGTGAACAAGACTATGCGGCGAAATATAAGCACCTCAATCAGCCGGTGTATCTCATCGGCATGGCCTGTGACGAGGAGGCCCGAAATCTCTTGGCGGTAAGAGTGGAGGAGATTTGAAGTATTTTGCGCAGGCAACGCCTCATCACATACGGCTCTATAGATGCGATCATTGTATAATGGCCTTCGAATTGAACAACGCTCCACAGATCGTTTTATTGTGTTGTTGACTCGTTAATTTGTTGACGATGGGATAGGGGTATAGAGCGTTCATCATCATATCATGTTATCCCTAACATGCTCGCAGTCCTTATTCGGGGTGTCATCGAGACCAGTGGAGATTTTCAATAAATCGCTTGGATATCTGTCGCACCGGAGTCGATAACTTGAGAACAGAGATGCCGCGCTGTCAGAATTGACGGACTCTTAAAAATTCGGATGGTTCCCAGGCGACGTGATCGGGTAATTTCCGGATGATATGGACAGTGCAGAGGTCCATGAATCGGATCAAATGCCATGTCAGCGGGAGATGAGAGGATGTTCGACGGCTCCCTGCTGATACTGATGCTGCTGATATGTTAATGACATGTTATGACAAGATGTTTCGCATGAAAAAAGAATTTTTTAGGATGATGTGGGTCAATATGCAACGTATCCGATCCTGTTCTTTTGAATATGCAGTAAGGAGACCCTCGGATTTTTGAACCGAATGTTTGACGAGAAGTTGCAGCGGATATCAAGTTGGATCTTTGGGACGGTATGCGAACTGTGTCGAGATCTTTCAGCTTTTACTGTCCGTGAAATTGGCAGATCTGCCTCTTGCTGGGCGAACGGATGAATTGTATATCCTGAACGGACGATCAGCCCAACGAATGGTGAATGCAAGTATCTTGGTGCGTAATCTGTGATGAAGATCATAACCCCCGAAATCAGGAATAAAATTCGTAGAAGTTTCGAGGCTCAAAGCCTTATGTCACTTTTTGAAGCGAAACTTGAAAAAATCGAGTTAGGTGCTGTCGAAATCCGTGCGCCTATTCTACAGTCGACACGTCAACAACATGGATTTGCACATGCTGGTCTAACCTTCGCTCTGGGTGATAGTGCGGCTGGCTATAGTGCGCTTAGCTTCATGAATCAGGGCAATGAAGTTCTCACCACCGAGATGAAAATTAACCTTCTGAGACCTGGAAAAGGCCAGTATCTCATTGCACGAGGCCGGGTCATAAAGCATGGAAAAACACTCGTTGTTGCGGCGGCCGATGTGTTCGCTGAAGAATATGATACAGAAGAATTGATCGCGACGTTATTGGGCACATTGATTGCCACTAATCCATAAGCCAAGCCGGTGCATTGATGGCGTTGCCTATGCAACAGGTGCGCACCGTATTTGCGAGAAGGCATGCAATGGTCATTGGACCAACACCACCTGGCACAGGGGTAATTGCGTCGGCAACGTGATGGACAGAATCGAAATCGACATCACCAACCAATTTTATCTTGCCGTCTTCCTGTTGAATTCGATTAATTCCGACATCAATAATTGTGGCACCCGGCTTGACCCAGTTTTCCTTCACGACTTGAGGGCGTCCCAAAGCCGCCACGAGAATATCACACCGCCGCGTGATGTCTTCAATGTCTCTGGTTCGGCTGTGAACAATGGTGACCGAGCAATTCTCTCGCAGAAGCAATTGTGCCAAAGGTTTGCCGACAATATTTGATCGACCCACCACCACAGCATTTAATCCGGACAAATCTTGATCATAATGGCGAAGAAGAAGTAAGAGACAACCTAACGGTGTACAGGGTACGAGGGAGTCTTGGCCCGTTGCCAAGCGACCGGCATTCGTTACGTGAAACCCATCAACATCCTTTTGAGGATCGATCACATTGATAATGGTCGCCGGATCAAGATGGCTTGGTAAAGGCAATTGTACCAAGATACCATTGACATGATTATCGTGGTTTAATCTCTTAATAAGAGCGACAAGTTCATCTTCTCTTACGTTTGCGTTCAGCTTGAACTCGAGAGACTCTATGCCGACTTCTCGGCAATACTTTCCTTTCGACCTTACATAAACTTGACTTGCCGGATCATCACCAACCAAGACGACCGCCAAAGCCGGAGTCAAATCCCGATTTGATTTAAGCAAGGCGACATGCTCGGCGACTTGTTCACGAAGTTTTTCCGCAAGTGCCTTACCATCAATTATGGATGCGGTCATGGTTACTCCGCCTTATGAAGAATCAGTCGGTCCCAGTCCTTGCGTTACACCATCGACAGAGATGCCATCAGTATCGTTCCGCCGTGGTCCATCATGATATCACGAATGTCAGAATCTTGTCTCTTTCCCAGATTGAGTCGCAACCGAGACTTACGTTCGTAATGTCGTGAATGTGGCGCGTCAATCAAGAAGGGACAACTTGCGGCTATTGAATTTTGAATGTCAAGTGCTTAGTGTCTTGGCTATTCAGGACAGGACTGTGCTCCGTGGCAAACATTATGAAAGATATGGTCGGAAATTGAAGACACTGCGGTTTAATGCTTAGTACCATTGAGTCTTGATACAATTCTTGTTCTTGCTTCACTTTTACTGACGTCGTTCAACTCAGTTAAAAGTTGGGCGCAAAGATTTATACATCGACGGAATATAGCAAACCTGTCATTCTTGAAAAATCCTGTCTTGAGCGCTTAGAAATTACACATATTGAAGCAATGAAAAGTTGTGATGGAGTCACTCTACAATAAACCCAGTTTGTATGAATGCATAGCCGATCACGATTGATTGGCTCACATACGACCCAATTCCTCATCGAGCGCTCCGTGCACAATCACTTCGGACAAATCGAAGATTAAGGCCAATATATCAGAATGGAAATGTTCACCTGTCAACCAATCGAACATTACGGAAGATCACGCCTCTCTTGGTGTCTTTTGAGACAAAAGACCGCGAAACGTTGCCTTTCACCGGACATGTGTTCTAAAAGAAAAACGATACACATTCTCAGGGAAAGAGAGAAGAATTGGTGGGGACGTTTCGCTCGGAAGCCTTAAGACGTTTTGTCATCGCAGGGGAAAAGTCCTCTCCTCCGGTCTTTGTCGGACGCGAGCCCATCCTGACCGAAATTCTCCAGAAAGCGTCCCTGGGGTTTGAACAGGGGACAGCACCACCGGGGAACACACGTATCATCCAGGGGGCTCCGGGGGCCGGCAAGACGTCGATCTTGCTGGAACTGGAACGGCGCGGACAGCAGGGTGATCACACACCCCGCACGGTTGTGGTGACTGATGTGGAGATTGAGCAGCATCTTGCTACGGTGCTGAAATCCATCGCACTGGCGGCTTCCGCTCCACAGAAAGCGTGGGTCCAGACGGTCACACAGATCGGATCCTACATCGGAGCCCGCCTGGGCACGATCAGCCTGTTCGGCTTCAGTGCCGACGTCGCGCGCTTTGTCGAGAATGGCCATCCAACCGACCTCCATGAACTGGGACAGATCCTCCCGTCCTCCCAATGGACCCATCCGGTCATTCTGGCTGTGGATGAAGCCCAGCGCCTGCGCGGGGAGACCGCGACGCCGCAGGCGCATGCCCTCACGTCCATTCATGATGCCCGGCAGATCGGTTTGCCGCTCACGCTGGTCTTTGCGGGTCTGGGGGATACGAAGGAGCGGATCAACGAGATCGGCATTACCAATGGAGCCTATGCGTTTGATGTCGGTGCCCTTGCCGCGCACGAACAGGCGCAGGTTATCGAGGGGTTCTGTGCGCATTTTGGTCTAACGGTCGGGCATCAGCGGAACCGATTATATGCCTTCTTTGAACCCACCGAGGGCTGGCCGCGCCATCTCTACTGGGCACAACGGGCGCTGGCGGAAATCGTGCTGGATCCGGCCATTGACGGTCATCTGGACAACATCCCCGATTGGACGATCCTGGAACACCGGCGTGATCAATTCAGAAGGGGCTACCATGTGGATCGCACCTCCTCCGATATGGAACGGTCGAACAAGCTTGTCGGGGCAATCATGCTGTGTGTCAATCGGTATGAAAACGAGAACCGACATCTTACGATATCGGCCCTTGCTAACATGGTTAAAAAATATGCGCAAAGAGGATATGAGGACGACGCGTGGCGGATTCCCGGTCACCAGACCGTGCACGCATATATTCACCACCTCGTTCATCAAGGGGCCTTGGCCAGACAGACGGAGACCGGAACCTATAGGTGTCCCATTCCGAGTTTTCAGGCGTATCTGATGGACCGAGCGCAGTTCACACAAGAAGAAATGCGGGGATTCGATCACATGATCGCACCCACGGAATCATAGCCGCATTTTCGGGAAGAATCGCGTGAAGAAAAGACACGGCTTAAATATTTCACAAGCCTCATGCAAATGCTTTCAAGGAGGCCGCGTGCGGATAATTTTAAAAGAGCCCTTCGATCTGGCCATCGGAGTTCAATCGAATGGTCTCCGCAGCGGGCACCCTCGGGAGTCCGGGCATTGTCATGATGTCACCACACACCACCACGATAAATCCTGCTCCGGCACTAAGGCGAACGTCCCGTACCGGAACCGAATGTCCCCGCGGGGCTCCTCTTAAATTCGGATCGGTTGAAAACGAATATTGTGTCTTTGCCATGCAGACGGGAAGGTGTCCGAAACCTTGTTCTTCCCAAAGTTTCAGTTGATCGCGAATCTTCTTGTCCATCAAGGCGTCATCCGCGCGATAAATGCGACGAACAATTGTTTGGATTTTTTCGTGAAGTGGCATTTCATCCGGGTAAAGTGGTGCGAAATTCGCAACGTTTGAGTCCGCCAGTTCGACCACCTTTTCTGCCAAGTTGGCCGCACCCTTTGAACCCAGTTCCCAGTGTCGACTCAGAATCGCTTCTGCCCCGAGACTCTGCACATGGTCCTTAATAACATGAATCTCGGTTTGTGTGTCGGTTACAAAATGGTTAATGGCAACAACGACGGGAACACCAAAACTCTTGAGATTCTCGATGTGCTGGCGAAGATTCGCACATCCTTGCGTGACGGCTTCGATATTCTCCCGACCCAGATCAGCCTTCGCCACGCCCCCGTTCATTTTCATCGCACGTACGGTTGCAACACACACAACAACCGCCGGTCGTAAACCGGCCTTACGGCATTTGATGTTCATAAATTTTTCAGCACCGAGGTCGGCACCAAATCCGGCCTCAGTAACGACGTAATCGGCGAGCTTCAAGGCGGTTGTGGTTGCAATCACCGAATTGCAACCATGTGCAATGTTTGCGAATGGACCACCATGGACAAAAGCGGGATTATTTTCGAGCGTCTGTACCAGATTCGGCTGCATCGCATCCTTGAGCAAGACCGTCATCGCGCCATCCGCTTTTACATCGCGACAAAATACCGGAGATCGATCACGTCGATAAGCGACAATCATGTCGCCTAGCCGTGACTGCAAATCGTCAAGATTCTGCGCAAGACATAGAATTGCCATAACCTCGGAGGCTACGGTGATGTCAAATCCCGTCTCACGGGGAAAACCGTTGGATACACCACCTAAACTTGCTGTTACCTGACGGAGTGCACGATCATTCATATCGACGATGCGACGCCATACAACTCGGCGCGAATCAATTTCGAGTTCGTTACCCCAGTAAATGTGATTGTCAATCATCGCCGCCAGCAAGGAATGGGCGGATGTAATCGCGTGAAAATCTCCTGTAAAATGGAGATTCATATCTTCCATTGGTACGACTTGCGCATACCCGCCGCCCGCCGCTCCACCCTTCATGCCAAAGTTTGGACCCAATGAAGCTTCACGAATGCATATCATTGCATTCTTACCGATATGATTGAGTCCATCGCCCAACCCAACAGTGGTTGTTGTCTTTCCCTCTCCCGCAGGAGTCGGATTGATGGCCGTGACCAATATTAACTTGCCGTTTTCGCGATCCTGTACGGAGTCGATAAACCGCCGTGATACCTTTGCCTTGTCATGTCCATAAGGTATGAGGTCTGTCGTCGACATTCCAAGGGTCTTACCGATTTCATAAATCGGCTTCTTTTGTGCTTCACGGGCAATTTCAATATCAGACTTGATCTCCATAGCGTAATCCTAAGGCAGTAGGGTGATACACAACCGCGAGACAATGACCATCGCGCAGGTCAGGCTACAAAAGACGTACCGGGAAAAGAATAGAAATTGCGACGCTCTCTTTCAAAGTTGCGTCGTAGAGATCATCTGCTTGGACGCGTTTTGCGTGATCTTATGAATAAGCGTGTGCGGTACGCGACCAAGACCGTTGATCGGGAACAAAGAGCCGAAGTTCATCACCTATCTTTAACGATCCAGGGCGTTCAACCCATGCCGTCACCCCGCGACGTCCTTCCGCTGCAGATTTGAATGTGTTTCCAAAACCGGGACTTTGCGCGTCGATTTCTCGTCCTGGGAAATGACACGGGCGGTTCTCCATGTCGATCGTTATCGTTACGCCTGAAGATCCTTGTAAACGTGACGATGGCGGTATATGTGAAAAGTCAGGAAGACCGCTGAGGACAACGGACGCACCCAAGAGCCCCGGGTCCAGAACATCCATCTGCATGTCCTCGGAAATTGCGAACAGTTCTTCTTGGGAAAGCAGAGTCAATTGCCGTACATTGCGGATTTCCGTGCCCGTTGGATACAAGTTTCCGACCCGTGAACAGGATCGACGGTTTACACCTTCATGGCGAGACTCGGCAAGACCACCAAAATCGAGAATGATCTCTTCGGCGGCGTGTGACACGAACGTTTTTGCGTCGCGCCGAGACTGCCCGAGCCAAACCACGCATGCTCTATGATCGGTTTGAATGAGACACGGCATATCACCCTCGCATATACGAACGAGAACACTCTCGTTTTGATCATTGCGCTGAGTTTGTGATTCATGAGCCGTCCAAGTTCATAACCTTGATCCTGGAATGTGATGAATCGTCAGGCTGAATGTAGCTAACATGTGTCGTCGGCAATGAATCATTTAGAGCGATGGCTCGGGCTCCATATCACCGTCTTCAAAGTCATTCCGTCGAAGCTTTGACTTTGGAATCCGCGTCACGCTTGATTTCTGTTTTTCGTTTGAATCGTCGTCGTCATTTTGTGAATCTGGAGTCTCTCCACGAATGACGCGTTTGATTTCGTCTCCCGTAAGCGTTTCATATTCCAGAAGCCCCTGAGCCAAGAGTTCCCACTCTTCTTTCTTTTCCTTGAGAATTTTCTTGGCCCGGGAAAAGGCTCCTTCAATAAATGACTTTACCTCTTCCTCGATCAATTCCTTGGTGTGTGCGGACACCGAAAACCCTGGAGTCTGTCCATTATAACCTTCATGAGCTTCTGTGTAATCAATGTTGCCAACTTTTTTTGACATACCCCAACGTAATACCATTGCGCGTGCGAGAGCAGAGGCCTGTTGAATATCCCCCGCGGGACCGTTCGAGACATGGTCGTCGCCATATTTGAGCACTTCCGCCGCCTTTCCCGCCATCGTCATTGTCAGTTTTTGCTCGCATTCATCCCGATGCCAGTTCAGACGATCAATCTCGGGCAGGGATACCACCATGCCAAGGGCTCCGCCACGCGGAATAATTGTTGCCTTGTAGACAGGGTCACATTGGGGCAAGGCAATGCCAACGATCGCATGTCCGGCCTCATGGTACGCCGTCTTTTCCTTTTGATCGGAGGTCAAGACCATTGATCGGCGTTCGGACCCCATCATTACTTTATCTTTGGCCGTTTCAAAATCGTCCATCGTGATGAACCGTCGACCAATGCGCGCCGCCAATAAAGCCGCTTCATTTACAAGATTGGCCAAGTCTGCGCCTGAAAACCCCGGTGTTCCTCGCGCGATAATGCGGAGATCCACGTCGGGACCGAGCGGCGTATTTCGCGAATGCACCTCCAGGATCTTCTCGCGACCCTTGATATCCGGGTTGGCAACCGTGACCTGACGGTCAAAGCGACCGGGTCGCAACAGAGCCGGATCCAAGACATCCTTTCGGTTGGTTGCCGCAACGATAATGACGCCCTCGTTGGCTTCAAATCCGTCCATTTCAACAAGCAACTGGTTCAAGGTTTGTTCCCGCTCGTCATTTCCACCACCGTAGCCGGCCCCACGATGCCGACCAACCGCGTCAATCTCGTCAATGAAGACAATACACGGCGCATTTTTCTTCGCCTGTTCAAACATGTCGCGCACACGACTGGCACCGACACCGACAAACATCTCGACAAAATCGGAACCTGAAATACTGAAGAAGGGCACACCTGCCTCGCCGGCAATGGCACGTGCGAGGAGAGTCTTTCCGGTTCCCGGAGGGCCGACCAGCAACGCCCCTTTGGGAATCTTGCCACCGAGTCGGGAAAACTTCTGTGGATTGCGTAGGAACTCAACGATCTCTTCGAGTTCTTCTTTTGCCTCGTCAATACCCGCGACGTCATCGAACGTCACCCGCCCTTGCTTTTCGTCGAGCATCCGGGCCTTTGACTTGCCGAAGCCCATCGCCCCCCCGGGTCCTCGACCCTGCATGCGGTTCATGAAGAAAATCCAGACGCCGATAAGGAGCAAGAAAGGCAGCAGTGAAACCAGGAACGATTGGAAACCGGACTGAGTCTGCTGCTCCGCTTGAACAGGAACATTGTTTTCAATTAATAAGTTGGTGATTTCAGCGTCACCGGGCTTGATGGTTACATATTCGTTCCCGTCTGCTGCCAGGATCCGGACTTCCTCTCCGTCCAATATGACGCGACTCACTTCGCCATTTTCCACGGACGCGACAAAATCAGAATAGCTTATCTCGCCTTGCTGCAGGCCGCCTCCGCGACTGAAGAGGTTAAACAGACCCAACACAACAAGAAACAAGACAACCCAGAACGCGATACTACGAAAATTAGTCAACAACTTTACTCCCTGTAGCAGAGAATCCACTGATCCATGATCACTCCGTTCACCTCTAGATAGTTACCTTTCACTTAGGTTCAATCCCATAGGTCGTCCGAATAGAAATCAGCGTAGTGCGAAACCAATTCAATTGTCCAGTCCCCCGTTAAGCCGGTATAAGGTGCGGCCAGCAATTCACTTCCTTTCCAGAGCGACGGGGATCCAAGCAGTGCAAGTCTCGGACGGTTGGTCTGACGCCAGTTGTTGCATTGTTGTAGACCCTCTTCCCCCAAGGCACGAATAGTGCAACCTTCGGGAACCGATGTGGCTGACGACAGCCTCCAACGTCGGTCCCAGATCTCATCGGTTGTGACGGTCGCGTCCTTGACCGGCTCGTATTCGCGACAAATCCGCATCTGTGAGTCTTGAGGTAGGAGAAGACATCCATTCAACGTATGTGATGTCTGATTTCGAAGAGCGTCTAAGGCCGTTTGGACGGATGCTCTGCGAGGTGCGTAACATCCGCCCCCAATCCACAAGAGCGTGCGTACAAATACACGTCGTGCGAGTTCGTCCGGTAATTGACTGAACTTTTCCGGGTCGATCAAGACATCACCGCAATCCAGATGCGTGGTGGTCTGTGCTCCAATCCGAGCGCACCAGTTCAGGGACTGTCGAGCATGTCTTGAATGAGCGGCGACATTGCTGAGCGACTGAACGGTTATCCCAAGTTTTTGCAAGGTCACCAAAGCGTTACGCGCTTGAATCCGCTCATAGTGTTGATCCTGATTACTTGGATCGTCTATCCATGTCACGTTTTGCGCTCTGAGATACGTTCGTAAATCCGAGCGTCTGCATTCCAGAAACGGACGGACTATGGTCAGGTTGTCGATACGACGTCTCTTTGGGATTCCTGCTAAACCATCAACACCTGCCGAACGCGCTAAACGCATCAGAAGTGTTTCAGCCTGGTCGTCCGCGGTATGCGCCATTAATAACCAGCACAGGGTATTGTCCTGGGCCCACGCTGTCAGCAGCGCGTAACGTGCTGTCCGGGCTTGTTCCTGAAGATTTCCTGTCCCATCCCACCCGGTCCAATTTAGAATGCTGTGCGGAACGTCGAACTCTCGAGAAATACGTGCGCAAAACTGCGCCTCATCAATCGCCTCCGTTCGCAGGCCATGATTGACTGTTGCCGAGAAAACGAGTGTTGTTGTTTCTCGAAAGTACTCTGAGACGGCATGTAAGAGAGCAACGGAATCGCCGCCACCGGATACCGCCACACCGACACGGTCGATCGATTCGGTTCGAAACTCACGCGCAACGGCCTCCTGTACGTCGCACCGCTCTATCGTCAACGACACTCCAATACTATCATTTGTTCCGCCGCCTTTTCAATAAAGGGGGACCGTGGAAAACGCACGCCAACTTCCCCGAGCGTTACGCACGCTTCGTGTTTGTTGCCGAGATCGCCTAATGCAATTCCAAGCTGGAAGATTGCTTCGGGTGCGATGGGTTCCTGTGATGAAGCGGTGTAGCTGTTCAAGAAAGCACGCGCCGCCGCCTGCGTGTCGTTCGTTTGCCTTAGAGCCTTGCCTCTGAGAAGATGTGCTTCGGCCGCCAAGGGGCTACCCGGATAAGCGCGGTTAAAGGCTTCAAACAACGTGATGGCCTGCGGATAATCTGCTGCGTCGAAGGAGGCTACTGCGGTATCAAAATCCACCTGCTCACCGATCGCAAGTTGTATGTTTTCAGACGGTTGTGCTCTCTCGGATGATGTCGTTGCCGCTTTTCCTCCGAGAGTGGTTGTTTCGCCGAGTTGGTTGATATCCCCGCCTTCAAGTTCAACCAATCGGAATTCTAGGTCACCAATTCGGTTGGTGCCGTCATGCACAATACGCTCTATGCGATAATTCAATTGTTCCGTTTGAGCCGTCAATCGTTGCAATTCTGCTTCCATTGATTGCACGCGTTCGAGGACACTTCCGCCGGTCAAGGGGACTTCCGGACCTCCGGTGGTGCTGAGTTCACGCTTGAGTCGTTGAATTTCAACGTAGAGCACGTTTAACTCCTGACGGATGTCCGCAAGTGTGTTTTCCGTTTGCGCAGAACCGGAGGATGACACGGCAACGAACAGAAAACACAATAGGATGGAGCCGACGTGCCGCATCGACCTAGCTTGTAAGGTCCTGAGCGAGAACTGTGACTGCGCGACGATTGACGGCGTAGCAGGTTTCATTGCTGCAAATCTCGATTGGACGTTCTTTGCCGTAACTTGTTGTTTGCAGTCTTGTGTCAACGACTCCACGTGATATCAGATATTCGCGAACAGCATTGGCGCGGCGCGCCCCGAGCGCAAGGTTGTACTCTCGTGTTCCACGTTCGTCCGCGTGACCTTCTATAGTCGCTCGATATTCGGTGTTTCGCAACAGCCAACTGGCTTGCTGATCCAGTATTCCCGTTGCTTCAAAGGTTAATATCGCTTCATCCACTGGAAAGACGACACGGTCGCCCATAACCTGTTGAAAATAGGCGGGTGAGTTTTGATCGGAAATCGACCCGTAAGACGATGAATTTCCGAGGCCCTCACTGTTATCGCCATTGTTGTTGCCATTGCCAGATCCCCATCCGGACTCGTTCGAACAGGCGGTTAAAGCAACGACGGTCAACACAGCTAAAAAGAGTTTAACGTAAATCATTTCAAAATTCTCACTATCTAATTTTCGAGATACGAACTGAATCTACTTTAAGCGCCATGATCTTGTTTCATTCGGTATGTTTAAGACCAAAATGGCCTGAGATGCCGGGCATATCCAATCTATCCTGTGACCATTAACGTGATGATAGGAATTCCTGAGTCTACCTATGGTCATTATATCTCGTATCTTGGAACCGGTCAATTTTGAGGATCGCAGTTCATTCACGTTCCAATCTCATTCAGAAACAACATGCGCTCTCCCGTATGTGTCCGTGTGATATCAGGAGGGATAAATGCTGTCATGATCATCGGCCTTAAACGGCGTGGATAACCAATGGTCCGTTTTGTCCTGTGATGTTGGCTGCACGATAATCGATGTTGTCTTATGATGAACAGCACCATACTCACACTGTGTTCATGTTTAGATAGGTTTTCGCTCCCTTTCTTAATTGCCCCTTCCGTTAGCGCCGCTTCGTAGAATGAATTCTTGATGATCTCCTCTCGATCGGGTTTGGCGATTCGAAGCCCTTTTGCATATGCCACACGCTTCGGATGAACAACGCTCACATTATACTGAAAATCCGCAGTTTCCAAGTCCGAATGATCCTGAAGAGCAGCAAGTGTCTCAATCAGCCGTCCGCCATCGACATTTGGACTTTTTGCAGGCAATACTGTCGAGGGTTGATAGGTTGATAGGAGGGTCCGGCTGACAAGCCATTACATTAGGGCCCGTTGACATCTATCGTGCGGCGATGATCTCTGCAATCAGGTAAATGCCCGCCGCGAAGCGGGACGCCGTCTTGTCGTATCGGGTCGTGATCGCCCGGAACTCCTTGATCTTACAGAAGAAATTCTCGATCCGGTGCCGTTCCCGGTAGATATCTCGGTCAAAGGTGCGCGGAAGCGTTCGGTTCCTCTTCGGGGGAATTACCGTCTTGACTCCGTGTTCTGCGAGCGTATCTAGCAAGGCGTCCGAGTCAAAGGCCTTGTCGCCGATCAATGTCGTGAAGTCCACAGGGTCCAGGAGCGCCGGCATCACCATCAGATTGTGGCTCTGGCCGGGGAGGATGATAAAGTGGATCAACTTCCCGATCGCGTCCGTCAGTGCGACGATCTTGCTGGTCAGACTGCCTCATATGATCTAAAAACCAAAAACAGAATCAAGGGGGTTGTGGATAAGTTGTCGGGGCGTGTCTTGTGGATAACAGGGCCTTGAATCTGTATCTTTCCTGAGTGATTTTTGGGGCAGGGATGCATGGCAAGAGTTCCGGAGGAAAGGTGATGCAGGAACGGGGGCGAGGGCACGATTGGGTGGATGGTTTGCGAGCAGGAGGTCCTGCGGCGCGTAACCGGGTCCGGGACGTGATGCGGAACCTGCAGCTGACGCCGTCCTCCGATCCCGAGCCCTGGCGGGCAAGGAAGGAGACGCTGGAGCGAGGGCACGGCGCCGAGCGTGACTGTGGGATCTACCCCTTGATCAAGCGGTGATGAGTGGACGGCGGGCGGTACCGCGCTTTGCAAACCCATCTCGCGGCACGGACGATCGGACCATTTGCCGTCGTGAGGGTGTGCGATTGCAGCGAATTGGGTGAGTGCAAGAGCGGCATTCGCGTCGGGTGGTCGGCTGTTTGCGGCGGACACCTCTTGCAATGTCCTTGATCCGTTCCCATCTATCAAAGATCGGCGCTGTTCGGGTGTCGCAGTTGATCGTTTAGAACGTCAAGGCCCAGGGCCAATGTTACAAGGCAATCCCACGCTGTTTTTTGCCACATTTTTATTGACAACACGTGTCAGTC
>JAPORU010000004.1 GCA_026710045.1 Aestuariivita sp.
CTTTAATTTCAATAAGTTATAATAAAGCAATTTTTGAAAACTCGTTGTAGTGACCGACGATTCCGTTAACTTATTGAAATATAGAGATAAGTTTGAAGTTTGTAGTGCCATACAGTTTTCTAACTATTTGTTTTTAAAAGATCTTTTTTGCAAAATGTTAAAGATGGGACATGATTACTCGTCACATAAGGTATATCAATTCCCTGAGTAATGATTGAGGATCGATGTCGCAATGTGCTTTGTCAGACATAATAATCACGTCCTATGATTGAAATGCCGCATCACTATACGATCTATTGGAACTTTAAGCGGCGTCCGTTGCGTGCCGTGTTTTCTCTTTGATCACAAGTTTGAAGGCCTTTAACATGACCGTTGGAAGATCCGACGGTCTAAACGCCGTGGCCTCAACAAAGAACCCGCGGTTCGGGTGCGTTCTTTGCGGCACCTGGGCGAACTTTACCGTTAGAACGAGATGAAAATGAGAAAATGTGTGACGAATTTCCTCTTCCAAAGTGTCCCATGTGGCATCACAAGGTGGCTCGAAACATGGTTCCGAAACGACCCATTCACTGCCTGGCCAACCCAACATGCCACCCAACAGTCCTTCATTCGGACGGTTCTCGACGAGCCAGGCACCATCACACCGTCGTCCGATGTATACAATACCCCTGCGCGTTTGCTTCTTGGATGTCTTGATTTTGCGAGGCAATAACGCCACGGATCCGACGTGCCGCGCCACACAGAGATTCTCCAAGGGGCAGATCGCGCACTTTGGGTTGCGTGGTGTACAAAGGGTCGCTCCTAAATCCATTATCGCTTGCGCGTAATCACCAGCACGTTGATGGGGTGTAAGGTTCTCCGCAAATTGTCGAATCATCTTTTTTGATCGTGGAAGTGGATCGTGAATATCAAATAATCGCGCAATAACCCGCTCGACATTCCCGTCGACAACCGTCGCAGTACGCCCGAAAGCGATGGCTGAAATAGCCGATGCGGTATACAGGCCAATTCCCGGCAACTTTAACAAATCCTGAACGTCCTCTGGAAACTGGCCGTGCATCTCATCAACAATGATACGAGCACACTTTATCAGGTTGCGGGCGCGCGCATAGTAACCCAAACCGGCCCACTCCCCCATAATTTCCGCATGATCCGCCGCGGCGAGTTCGTCAAGCGTTGGCCATAGCGAGATAAAACGGTTGAAATACGGGATCACTGCGGTCACGGTTGTTTGCTGAAGCATGATCTCTGACAACCAAACATGATAAGGATTTGGGTGCTTGCCAGCTTCTTTTTCCACCGGCGAAACCCGCCAGGGCATAACCCGGGCATTTTGATCGTACCAGGCAACTAACAAGTCTGCCGTGTGTTCTTGATCACGCACTGTTATTTTCTGCGCGCAATAGGGTCCAAGGACCTTGAGTCGCAGGAGATTATCGGGTTAATTGTCATCGGGTTCATGGCTCAAAAACCTAGGATAGGAATCAGTTTGAGACAGTCATCAACAATCGGTTTTAAACTTACACGCGACATTCTCAAGTCTGACATTCGCCGTGTTGGTGAGAGTCGCGGATTTGCCATCAGTCGCGTATTGACCCATTGGACCGAGATTGCAGGGCATGAAATGGCCGAAAAATGCCGTCCGGTGGAAGTAAGGTACAGACGTAAGGAACTGGGTGCAACATTGATTGTCTTAACAACAGGTGCTCATGCTCCGATGCTGGAGATGCAACGGGAGATATTGCGCGAGCGGGTGAATGCGATTTATGGCTATAATGCAATCGTGAGAATAAAGATTACCCAGACATCGCCAACGGGATTCAAGGATGGTCATGTTGATTTTTGGACGCGCCAGCCCAAAATCGAGGAAAAAAAGATGGACCCGGCACTCATGCAAGACGTAAGTGCCACAATGACAGACATTCGCTCTCCCGAGCTTCGTCAAGCTCTGGAACGATTGGGATACATAATTAAAGCCAAGCGAAGGAAAGAGACATAACATGAATCAGTCGCAACTCTTGTTGAGCGCAGCCGTTATGAGCCTGACCGCCGTGGTTACAGTTGGCGGTCCGGCAGTCCTTCAGAACAGTCACGCGGCTGAAGCCGTATCTTATGTTTCGGAAACCGCAACACAAATCGCGGCAACCGATGCACATGCAAGCGATTCATCGCGTATTTCAGAAATGATGATCGGTAACGCCGACGCAAAGGTCACAATCATCGAATACGCCTCTTTCACCTGCCCCCATTGCAAGACGTTTCATGAAGACGCTTTCAAGACATTAAGAACCGATTACATCGACACCGGAAAGATCAATTTTATTTTTCGGGAGGTCTACTTTGATAGAGGTGGCTTGTGGGCATCCATGTTGGCCCGATGTGACGACGGAGACCGCTTTTTTGCGATCGCAGATGTCCTGTTCGAACGACAGCAGGAATGGACATCGTCACGCGATGGCGCCGAAATAGCCCGTGGTCTCCAGAAAATTGGACGCTTGGTCGGATATGACTCGGAAACGCTCGATTCATGTTTGCAGGATCGTGATAAAGCACGGGCCTTGGTTGAATGGTATCAGGAAAATGCCACTGAACATAGTATTCGATCAACACCGAGTTTTGTGATTAACGGAAAGACCTATCCCAACATGGATTACGATGAAATGACCGGTATCTTGGATGGCCTGATCAACGGAACCTGAAGTCCGGGCACCATGTGGTCGTTTTCGGGACATATCATCACGTGTCATAGTTCATCTGTTCGTTTACCAGGTAATTGTGCGGTCTGAATGCAACCCGAGACCCGTTTTGTTCCATTTCATACGAACAGTTTCCGCATGATGAATGTCATATGGCACCCGGTTCCAATGTGACATCCGTTTACGCACAATCGATGACGACACAGTTATCATCCCCACATGACGTGCTGACACCTGCCAGAGAGATATCAAAAGCGACGTGGCGATAGGTCGTTTTTAAGCGCATTCGCCGTCTGCTCGTGCGTTATCCGAAGACGACAAGACACGGGCTACAATCCATGAATCAGCATTTTCGTCACCCTCGAAAAATCGATCCAAATCGTGGACCGAACCTGGCGGACGGTTCGCCGAATGACGTGAACCGTATAGAAATTGGGCCAACGTTACGGGCGCTTCAAGAATGGGAGGCCGAGGGTCTGGAATTACCTGATCTTGCCGAGATGCGCGATTTCCGTTGGAAAAGGCTCACACGCCATATCGTCGATCGGGGATATGCGGGTCTGTTGCTGTTTGATCCCATGAACATCCGGTATGCAACGGATTCAACAAATATGCAGCTCTGGAATATGCACAATCCGTTTCGAGCGGTTTTGCTCTGTGCGGACGGCTACATGGTCATCTGGGATTATAAGAATTCTCCGTTCCTGTCGACGTTTAACCCTTTGGTTCGCGAACAAAGATCCGGTGCCGATCTCTTTTATTTCGGACGTGGCGACAAGATCGAGGTAGCAGCCGATGTGTTTGCCAATGACATACGCCTGTTGCTGACGGAGCACGCACCAGGACTGAAGCAACTTGCCGTTGACAAGATCATGTTGCACGGATTGATGGCACTCCAAGCACAGGGCCTTGACGTCCTTGAAGGCGAGGAAGTCACCGAAAAAGCGCGCTCGGTTAAAGGTCCCGACGAAATTCGCGCCATGCGCTGTGCCGTCCACGCTTGTGAAATTGCGGTCCAGGAAATGGAGAACTTTGCACGCGCGCAGGGACCCCTTGGACAAACAAGTGAAGATGACATCTGGGCTGTGTTGCATGCGGAGAATGTGCGTCGTGGAGGCGAATGGATCGAAACCCGTTTACTGGCTTCGGGTCCACGCACAAACCCATGGTTTCAGGAGTGCGGCCCGAGAATTTTACAGAATAACGAAATCTTGGCATTCGACACTGATTTAGTCGGCTGTTACGGAATGTGCGTGGACATATCGCGTACGTGGTGGATCGGTGATGGTCCGCCACGTTCCGATATGATCTATGCCATGCAACATGCCCACGAACACATCATGTCGAATATGGAACTGCTTAAGCCCGGAGTCACCATCCCGGAGATTATTGAAAAATGTCATCAACTCGATGCAAGATTTCAGCAACAAAAGTATGGCTGCATGATACACGGGGTTGGTCTGTGCGATGAATGGCCAATGCTTGCATACCCGGATAAGGCTGTACAGGGTGCGTTTGACTATGCGTTAGAACCCGGAATGACTCTGTGTGTTGAAGTTCTTGCGGGCGAAGTTGGTGGAGATTTTTCAATCAAGCTTGAAGACCAGGTCTTGATTACGGAAGACGGTTTCGAAAACTTGACGCATTACCCGTTTGATCCGGTCCTCATGGGTGCAACGCCGTAGGTCAATGCTCAATAACGGCATCGGCCATCGATTTGATCCGATCCCGGTGTCGTTCTGGTGTCATTGGATTAAACCGCAACACAATGAATGGATTACAAAACGCAGTCTTCAACGCGCGTTCATCAACAGCGAGTCTTTATGTCATTTGGGGCCTTGATGTCATGATCTGCGCCATGTCCAGCATACGTGCCGAAAACCCCCATTCATTGTCGTACCAGCCAAAGACCCGTAATTGATTTTTGCGAACACGCTGTGTCTCTGGCAAGGCCAAGACAACCGATTCGGGTCGGGCCCGAAGATCCGAGGATACATTCGGATCGGCCGTCCACCCCATGACCGATGCATTCTCGGCCAGTGCCTTGATTTGGGGCGTCAGATCTCCGTCGGGCAGACATCGAAACTGGGCGACGATATCGACAGCGGAGACACTCGCCGTTGGTACTCTCAATGCGGCTGCGCTGACCCGTCCCGCAAGATGCGGAAGAACATGATCAATAAGTCGGTGGGCGCTGGTTGTGGTTGGCACCATAGACAGGCCTCCCGCACGACTGCGCGCCATATCGGCACGCGGTGCGTCAATCATCGGTTGCGATCCGGTATAGCAATGGATGGTCGTCATGTGGGCGGTCTCAAGCCCCCAGAGTTCGTCCAATGATTTCAGCAGTGGCGCCAACGCATTTGTGGTACACGACGCATTGGATACGACCCGCGCATCGCCAAGGGTGTGTTCGTTAGCTCCCAATACAATTGTGACGTCTGCCGCGGGTGAGGGACCCGAAATCAAAGTCTGCTGCGCACCGGCCTTGATACCGAATTCGACAAAGGATCGCGTTCGAGCCTTTCCCGTACAATCCAGAAGTATGTCTGTATCTGAAAGATCGATCTCGAGACGTGCCGAATCCGAAAAAGGAATCCGTACGCCATTGAGGACCAACTGATCCTGCCGGATGCCGATGTCACCGGGAAACAAACCGAACACGCTATCAAAGCGAAGCAAATAGGCAATCATGTCAAGACCGGCAATATCGTTCAGACGCGTAATGCGAAACGGACTGTCCACACCACGTGACGCGATCTGTCGGAGAATGGTACGGCCAATGCGACCAAGACCATTAATTGCGACTGATATTGTCATAGATATCTCTCATTCATGAATGAGGCGGGATCGATAATCCGATCCCGCCAATGAAGGACAACCGATGTCAAGCTAAGTTGTTAAGAGAGAACGTGAAAGGCGCGTCAGTCTAGAACGTCACCTCGCGTGCGACACCGCGTTCAACGGCAAGATCGACAGCAACACGTGCGACAGCAAGATCTTGGAGTCCAACACCGGTGCCATCAAACAGGGTAATTTCGTCGTCCGTGTTGCGTCCGGGATGATCACCATTGATCACCGAACCGATCTCGTTGATGTGAGTTTCCTTGAGGACGTTGCTCGCAATGGCATGTTGCGCTTCGCCAATACTGATGGACTGCGCAATTTCATCGGTAAAGACGGTTGCGCGCGTCAACAGGGAGGCTTCAACTTCCTGCTTACCTTTTGTGTCGGTTCCCATACACGCGATATGGGTGCTGGACGTGACATGACTATCCATCAGCAAGGGCGCAAAGGATGATGTGATACTGATGATGACGTCGGCCTGCTCGCCAAGGTCCGCGAGAGAAACCGACTCGAAGGGAAGATCGAGATCACGCGCGGTTTCGGAAAGACGCGAGAGCATTTCAGGATGAAAATTCCAACCAATCACTTTTTCAAAGTTACGGTGCTCCACAGCCGCCCTCATTTGAAAGGCGGACTGATGCCCGGCACCAATCATCCCAAGAACACGGGCATTCTTCGGCGCCAGGTATTTTATGGATACCGCCGAAGCGGCCGCTGTTCGCAGCGCGGTCAAGAGATTCCCCCCAACCAGAGCCTTGACACGCCCGGTGTCGGCATCAAAGAGAATCACGGTCGACTGATGATTGGTCAGGCCCCGCACCTCATTTTCGGGCCAATACCCGCCGGACTTCAATCCCAATGCGAGACTCTCGCGATCGAACCCTGACTTGAACCCGTAGAGGGCGTCGGCATGGCCAATGGCTTCCCGAATGACAGGAAAATTATACGCCGATCTGCGAGACATTGCCGCAAATGTGGCCTCAACCGCGTCGAACGCGGTCTGAGAGGTGATCAGACCCGCTATTTCACTCTCGGGGACAATCGTGACCTTTGACGTTTGATTGACCATGCCATCACTCCAATTAATAGGCTTTCCCACGCGCCGACACCGGCCAGAGGCATTCGACCGTGTCGCCGCGCACGCCAACATACCAGTCATGGACATTGCAGGTTGGATCGCAGTGCCCGGGAACGAGTTTCAACTTGTCATTTATTTTGAGTACGCCATCAGGGTCTGACACGACACCATGTTCATCCGAACACTTGACATACTCCACATCATCGCGGCCGTATATGACCGGTAGTCCGCTGTCGACGGACTGGGCCTTGAGACCGGCGTCCACAATGGCCTTTTCCTCCTTTGCGTGACTCATCACAGATGTGAGAATGAACAAGGCGTTTTCCCATTCTCCCCGATCAATACGCGTGCCATTCCTGTCTAAGATACGACCGTAGTCGGCATCCATGAAGGCGTAAGAACCACACTGGAGCTCGTTATAAACTCCCGACGTTGACTCAAAATAATAGGATCCTGTTCCGCCGCCACCGACAATGTCACACTCAAGTCCCTCGGCCTTCAAGGCATCGACGGCGTCCTTGACCATAGCGACAGCAATATCGATTTTTTCCTTCCGATCGGCGTAGCTGTCAAGATGCTGCATCGCACCTTGATAGGCCTGGATGCCACTGAACGTGAGACCAGGTGCCGCATCAATTGCCTGCGCTATCGTCAAGACGTCTGGGGTCGTGGTCACGCCACAGCGTCCGGCGCCGCAGTCTATTTCCACGAGACATTCAATCGTCATGCCATGTTTTTGCGCAGCTGCAGACAAGTCAGACACATTGGATTCATCATCAACACAGGTAATGACGCGGGCACCCAGCATCGGCATGCGTGCAAGCCGGTCAATTTTTGCGGGGTCGCGAACCTGGTTTGATACCAACACATCTTTGATCCCGCCACGGGCGAACACTTCGGCTTCTGCCACTTTCTGACAGCAAACGCCGCAGGCTCCACCCAGTTCCATTTGCAGTCGAGCGACATCGACCGATTTGTGCATCTTGCCGTGCACGCGATGTCGCATGCCTTGTGACTTCGCGTAATCGCCCATCTTCTTGATATTGCGCTCAAGTGCGTCTAGATCAACGACCAGGCACGGCGTCTGGATGTCGGATGCATCCATGCCCGGCACAGCCGGAATGTCGTAGCCAACTTCATAGTTATCCAGTTCATAAAGGTCTTTCATTGGTTCTCCCTTTCTTTTTTTGACGCCACATTTGCGTTTTCCGAGGGTGGGGCTCTTCAAGTATCATGATCGTTACATATTTGAACGGAGCCAAGGCAGTGTATCAAGATCGACATTACCACCGGTGATGATCACACCAACCCGCTTGCCCGCAAAACGGTCCTTGTTCTTAAGGATGACGGCAAGCGGAACTGCGCAGGACGGTTCCATGACGATTTTCATCCGCGCCCATGTCAGTTTCATTGCGTCGATAATGTCCTGTTCAGACGCTGTCAGGATATCAGTTACATGATTGCTGACGAAGTGCCACGTGAGTTCCTTGAGGGGAACTTTCAGACCATCGGCAATTGTCTGTGGAGCATCATCCGCAATGATGTGTCCCGCTTTAAAGCTACGAGCCGCGTCGTCGGCCTGTTCGGGTTCGGCCGCGATAATCTCAACCTCAGGGGCCAACGTCGACAAGGTCAGACATGTCCCGGAAATCATTCCGCCGCCGCCGATCGGAGCAACCATCATGTCAACACCACCGCTTTGTTCAATGAACTCGCGACTGCACGTGCCTTGACCGGCAATCACACGGGGATCATTATAGGGATGCACAAATTCGGCTCCGGTGTTTTTCTGGACGTCGGCAAAAACCGCCTCGCGGGACGTGGTCGACGGTTCACATTCCGTAATGATGCCACCATACCCGCGTACAGCCGCTTTCTTTGCTTCAGGAGCGGTTCTCGGCATCACGACATTACACGGAATGCCCCGACGTCCAGCCGCATAACTCAGCGAAAGAGCATGATTGCCGGAACTATGGGTTGCCACTCCGCGCTGTGCCATCTCGTCGCTGAGCCCGAAAACCGCATTCGACGCACCCCGCACCTTGAAAGCTCCGGCCTTCTGAAAATTTTCGCATTTAAAGAACATCTCGGCGCCCACCAAGTCATTGAGGAAAGAGGACGTCAGAACAGGGGTTCGATGAATGTAGGGCTTGATGCGGTCATGGGCATCCAGCATATCTTGAAAGGTTGGAATGTACATTGTAGAGACGTTCCTCATCAAGCGGCGTTCTTGGCTTCAAACACGGACCCAACGCGATACACCTCCTGGGCAGCAGCGACCCCACTTCCCAAGGCAATATTCAGTCCAAGATCCACCATGCACATTTCAGCGGTTGCAATTCCCGAAAGTGCCAGAACATCGGACAACTGACCGAGATGGCCAATGCGGAAAACCTTTCCAGCGACATCCCCCAATCCGACCCCAAAGGCTACTCCGTAACGATCCGCAGCGTGCGTGACAATCGATGTGGCGTCAAAATGCGCGGGCACTGTAATGGCACTCACCGTATTTGAATACCATTCTGGTCTTTCGGCACATAAGTCGAGTCCCCAAGCCGAAACAGCCGCGCGCACGCCGTCCGCGATATGTGCGTGCCGTGCAAACACATTATCGAGACCCTCGTCCAGGAGCTTGTCACAAGCCAAACGAAGTCCATTCATGAGACCGACCGCCGGTGTGTAGGGGTAACCTCCGGCCGCATAGCTGCGCTGCATATCTCGAATATCAAAATAGGTGCGATGGTGCTGTGCCGATTCGCAGGCAGCGATCGCCTTCGGACTGAACGCCACGATCGCAAGGCCAACCGGCAACATGAACCCCTTCTGGGAACCGGTAACGGCGATATCAACTCCCCAATCATCAAAACGAAAATCCATTGATCCAATCGAACTGACACCATCTACAAACAACAGTGCCGGATGTCTTGCGGAGTCCAATGCCGCGCGGATCGCACCGATGTCCGATACAACGCCTGTCGCGGTTTCATTGTGCGTTGCAAGCACCGCCTTGATCTGGTGACCCGAATCGGCTTTTAAATGCTCTTCATATTTGTCGGCGGGCAACCCTTTTCCCCAATCGGTTTCGATAATCGAAACGGTCAACCCGAAACGTTCACACATATCAATCCATCGATGAGAGAACATGCCGTTGCGCGCAATGAGAACGTGATCTCCCGGACTAAGGGTATTGGAAATTGCTGTTTCCCATCCTCCCGTTCCAGACGCCGAGAACAAGAAGACCTCGGCCGCCTCGGACTTAATCACCTGCGCCACTCCTGATCTTGCAGGATTCAAGATATCTTGAAACTGTGCCGATCGATGATCGATTGTTGCAATATCACAGGCCTTCCGGATATCCTCGGGGATATTTGTGGGGCCCGGGATGAAGACGGGATTTTGCGAAGACATGAGATTTCCCTCCTTTTGATTTACCTACAGAGGTAGGACGTCATATCCCATTTTGCAATTTTTTTGAAAAAATATTTTAGAATCACTTTTCGAGAAAAAAATACGTAAATATAAAGGGTTATATTTTCCAATGGGTGAAAATTTATTTTGAAGAAAAATCTATGCAAAAGCCTTATATGAAAAACACCGGTTCGAATCGATCTCGTGGGCGTCCTCGCGACTGGTATGACAAGACCGAGCAGAACACGGTCAAGTCGTTGGATCGTGCGTTAGAAATATTCGAACTTCTGTCGTCGATGGAGGGTGCAACACTGACAGAACTTTCCAAGGCTGCGGATCAATCGCCTTCGACGGTTTACCGTGTCCTGAGAACGTTAGAGGGTCGGGATATGATCGAGTTTGAGCCCGAGGCACAAACCTGGAATATTGGCCCGCAGGCGTTTTTGATTGGAACCCGGTTTTTGCATCGAACAAGTCTCATTGGACGGGCACGGCCCATACTGAGACGATTGATGGAGGTTACGGGAGAGACCGCCAATCTCGCAATTGAGCGTGGAGGGCAAGTGTTGTTCCTGAGCCAAGTTGAAACGCAAGCGACCATACGCGCCTTTTTCCCTCCAGGCACATTGTCAGCGATGCATTCCTCCGGCATTGGAAAGGCGCTTTTGGCACAGTATCCCTCTCAAAGGGTCGCGCAAATCATCCGGACACATGATTTAGTGAAGTTCACATCCCGAACCTTGACGAACCCCGAGGACCTGGAGAAAGATCTTTCCGAAACGCGACGGAGAGGATATTCGATTGATGATGAAGAGCGAAACGAGGGAATGAAGTGTGTCGCGGCGCCGGTCTTTGACTCACATGAGGAGCCAATCGCCGGTATTTCTGTCTCGGGGCCATCAAGCCGTCTACCAACGGAACGATTAGCCAGGCTTGGAGAAAAAGTCAGACAGTCCGCCGAAGATCTATCCCGTTCCATGGGCGCCGATCTTTCAGCGCTGATACAGCGACCATGAGGGTTTCATGTTGAATCCGGTGAATAAGCCTGTCGAAAACCGTTCTCGTACGCTCTCCTGTATCTGTCATGGCGTACATTGACGTCGTTACACCACGGATCAGACTGTGCTGGACAATGTCAAACCCGGTAGGGAGATCATACCATTCTTTAATCATTCTTCGAAAGTCGGCTCTGTCGCATATCAAAAATCGACAGACACACATCCGACAATTCGTATGATATCAGGACAGTTCATGGGTGAAAGACAAATTGGGTAAACGCAACGTCTCTGTTGAGGATTTATGTGACCGGAGCCGCACACCTTGACGTGTAAAGTTTGCCAAGAACCGGGGATAGGGAATGGGCGGGAGCGATCAATCAATGCGGATACAAGTTGCGATTATTGGCGGCGGACCTTCAGGACTGCTATTGGGGCAACTGCTGCATCGGCAAGGTATAGAGACGGTTATTCTTGAGCGTCAGACACGCGATCACGTCTTAGGGCGCATACGGGCTGGAATCCTGGAAAAGGGAACCGCGAGCCTCATGCGCGAAGCGGGTGTGGCCGACCGCATGGAACGTGAATGTCTCATTCACGATGGCATTATGTTATCATATGGCAATGATCCTTTTGAGATTAATTTCAGGCAACTTATTCAATCGTCCGTCATTGTCTACGGACAGACCGAATTGACGTATGATCTCTACCATGCGCGCGAAGCGAATAATGCCAAGACTGTTTTTGGTGTCGAAGAGGTAAGACTGTATAACCTGGATCGGCCGTCCCCTTACGTTACCTACCGCCATAGAGGGCAGGATCGACACATCGACTGCGATTTTATAGCGGGCTGCGATGGATTTCACGGGATTAGTCGCCAAAGCGTTCCGCGTTCGATCCGGAGAGAATACGAGAAGGTCTATCCGTTTGGATGGCTCGGAATTTTGTCAGAAACGCCGCCGGTCAACGATGAGTTGATCTACGCGAGCTCCGAGCGCGGCTTTGCCTTGTGCTCCATGCGAAATCCAAACTTGAGTCGCTATTACATTCAATGCGCTCTGTCTGATACGGTTCATGAATGGTCGGACAATGACTTCTGGGATGAATTGCGACGACGGATACCGGCCAGCAAGGCAGAGGCTCTGGTAACCGGTCCATCAATCGAAAAGTCGATTGCGCCGCTGCGTTCATTTGTAACAGAACCCATGCACTGGGGTCGACTGTTCCTCTGTGGTGATGCCGCTCACATTGTACCCCCAACAGGCGCAAAGGGTTTGAATACTGCCGTCTCGGATGTCAATTATCTTTATCTGGCCTTGATCGCGCATTTCCAAGAGGGTGATAACGAGGGCCTTGATCGCTATTCCGAGCAGGCTTTGCTCCGTGTCTGGAAAGCCGAACGCTTTTCGTGGTGGTTCACAAATTTGATGCATCGATTTCCCGATCAATCGCAATTTGACAGGAAAATGCAGCGTGCCGAGATTACGTTCTTGCGGGACAGCACAAGTGCCCAGACCGTTATGGCACAGAACTATGTCGGGCTCCCTTATTGATGCCGCGTTCACGACAAAAGGCCTCTGTGGACCTCAACCCTGTCCGTCTTGAAATCTCTTTATAGATGTCATGGGATGATTTGAAACACAACCACGTCACGATGTATAGTTATAGTGACGAGTCGACGATGGTCTCCCATTCAGCCCAATGAGGCAAAATGGAACATGGATGATCACACGATTGGTCATTGATTCTGCTGCCCGGTTTATGACATTGTGCGGGTGGGTAGAACCTTGGCATTTACAGTGCCAGATCCGATACGAAACCGACAAAGGATGGTATCATTTTTGCAGATGGTGAGAACAGTTGCCTGATGATCACGTCGGTTCGTGGACAACGCAAAGGGTGAAAAACATTTGCTGAGATGACTTGGGTTGTTGGTCGCATCACGCAAACGGACCGCTCACAGAATTCTACATCAGAATGCCGGTTGCAATGACGCGCATTTAATCGGTATGCTGCGGTTATCTCAGCGTGGACTTTGTTTGGAAACCAGTTGGCGTTGACGTGCTATGATGATTGATGGATTTGGGAGGCCATAATGACACAATCACAAACAATGAACGAAAAAGACTCGCGAGATCCGGGGTTTCAGACGCAATTTGAACTTGGACAAGACAACATTCGTCCGTTCGGTCTGGATATTCATAACCCGGTTTTTCTAATTTCAAGTTTACTGATTATAGCCTTCGTGCTTCTCGCCCTTGCCAATCAGGAAGCGTCAGCCGCATTCTTTGGCTGGCTCCGACCGTTACTGACCAGCGAGTTTGATTGGTTTCTCGTGATTTCCGTCGACATCATGCTTCTGTTTTGCCTTGCACTTATTTTCCTGCCTGTCGGAAAGGTTCGGATTGGTGGCAAGGATGCCCGACCGGACTATTCCTACGCGGGCTGGATCGCGATGATGTTTGCAGCCGGTATTGGCATTGGATTGCTCTTCTTCGGTGTACTGGAACCGACATACTACAACTTCTCTGAAGGTGGAAATGCACGGCCCCTCAACATTGACATCACTGAACCGGGCAATGAGTATATTGGCATCGTGGGAACCATTCATCACTGGGGTCTTGGTGGTTGGTGCGTTTACGCTGTTGTCGGTTTGACGTTGGCGATCTTTGCCTACAACAAGGGAATGCCCATGACATTGCGTTCGGCGTTCTATCCTATTCTTGGCGAACGTGTATGGGGCTGGTGGGGTCACACCATTGATACACTTGCTGTATTTGCGACATTGTTCGGCCTGACGACGTCTCTTGGACTCGGTGCACAACAGGTCGCCTTTGGTCTCAATGAGGTGGCAGGAATTGAAACCAGTAACACTGTAGTGGTCTTGCTGATTATCGGAATTACGGCCATCGCACTTGGGTCGGTTTTGCTGGGCATGGACAAGGGCGTCAAGCGGCTGTCCGAGATCAATATGCTCATGGCCGTCGCACTGTTCATTTTCGTGTTCTTTGTAACCGGTGCCGTTACCGCGATAACACGCTACTTTAATGTCATGGTTGACTACATAACACTGTTGCCTGCGTTGTCGAATCCCTTTGGCCGCGAAGATACAAGCTTCTTTCATGGTTGGACGACCTTCTATTGGGCCTGGTGGATCGCCTGGTCACCGTTCGTCGGAATGTTCATTGCCCGGATCTCAAAGGGCCGTACCGTGCGTGAATTTGTCTTATGCGCCTTGATTGCTCCGACAATGGTTTGCGCCTTATGGATGTCGACATTTGGTGGGGCCGCTATTGATATGTTGAATGCCGGAGGCGCAGAAGGCGTTCGCGCGACCGTCATTGACAGTTACAAGCCCGAAGGAGCGCTCTTCGGATTTCTCACGGAATTGCCTCTTTATAACATCATTGCGCCCCTTGCCCTGATCCTGATTGTGATCTTCTTTGTGACATCATCCGACAGCGGCAGTCTTGTGATCGACACCATTACAGCCGGCGGAAAGATGGATGCTCCGGTGTCACAGCGGGTATTCTGGTGCACGCTTGAAGGCTTGGTCGCAATTGCCTTGCTTCTTGGCGGTGGTCTGGCTGCGCTTCAAGGGGCCGCGGTCTCTACCGGCATCCCCTTCACTATTGTGGTGCTGCTCATGTGCTGGTGTGTCTATGCCGCCCTTCGAACAGAGGAGCGCTAGACATTATGGATGACCTTCCCCGGCTCATTGATCATGCTTGGGCGGAGACCCCATTCTTGTTCAGGACGCAAAATGGAGGACAGTCATATCCGATGACATAGCGTATGTGGGCCTTGATGTCCCTAAGGAGACGATTGCCATCCAAGACAATCCCACGTTGTTTTTTACCGTTTTTTTGTTGACAAGGTGTATTGGCGTGTTTCATGCGCGTGCGCTAGCCAATCCTCAATCCCGGCCCCGCTGCCCGACCGTCAAAACCCCGATCGACTATAGGGTGTCAATCGGGGTCACCACTTGAAGAAAAAACCGGCCATCGAGCGGTTTCTATTTCCATCCCAGAACTCTGAAGGTTCTGAGAAGATGAACGGGACCCAAATCCGCTAGGAACCGCACCTGTCCGATTGTGAACTCCTGACTGGAGAGCGGCGGTTTCGGATTCAAGGTATCACTGCGAATCATGTCAACGAGCACAATCAGGACAAGAGACTTATATTGGGAAAGATGGAAGGGAATGCGTATGACACCGAACCGCATACGGAGGATCAATCCTGCAACCCTCTATTCGCAGCCAACTGCGCCGTGATTCTGACCATCCTGGACACCCCGGACTGAAGGTTATCCTTCAGGGACAAAGATGGCGATCAAGAAGAGACCGTCCCTTCAGCGATCACGCCGGCGGTGCGGGCCAGCGGATGAGGATCCCGAGAATGGCAACGGCGATGGCAATCATCCCGCTCATGGTCAGAATTAACCGGGTTTCGCGTTTCGCCGTGTCTTCCGCTCGCTGTGCGTTCTTTGTCTTGAAATCCGCCAAGATCGTATTCATACGATCAATTGCGCTTTCATTTTTGGCGTTCATTGAGTTCATGCGTTCCTCCAATACGGCGACCCGTTTATCGAATATATGATAAGGATCAGGGGACTCGATCATTGTGTCATCCTAATCCTTCCTGTTCCGTGCGTCAACAGTAGGATAGGAAGGTCACCGTCTATTCGGCTCATAACAACGGTGTGCGAGACCCGAAACCACCAAAATTCCCACGTGTCGCACTGTTACACGTTACACAGTGACATACTCGGAAAGCCACGAAGACCCATCTTTAACAAAATTTCGCGGAGAATGGCCATATTCGAGGATTTTCGCGATCGGATGGAATTTTTTATGTTTTAAAATCAGTATATTAGATGTTTATGGGTGCATGATTCTTCAATGTAGGGACATCAAGTGATGTCTGCCTCTTGCACCGCGACCCGCCCTGCGCTAGGCTGGGCGCATGTTTATTCGCAAGATCCGAACACGCACCACAGCGAGCGGGGAGTCCACCTTTTCCCACCGTCGGGTCGCGAGCCGGCGGGAGGGGGACAAGGTCCGTCCGAAGA
>JAPORU010000098.1 GCA_026710045.1 Aestuariivita sp.
ACAGGCTGACCTTGGAGAACATGCTGATGCCCGTAACGAAGACAAAGCGGACATGCGCGGCACTGCCCTTGATGATACCATAGAAGCCCCGCAGATACTCCCGGTTGGCCCGCGCCCGATCCGGATCCTTCAGAACATCCAGGATCGGCTTGTCGTACTCGTCTACGAGAACCACCACCCGCTGGCCGGTCTTATGGTGGAGGTGATAGAGCAGACTTTGCAAACGCTCCGGGGCCGACCCTGCCGAACAAAGAGCCTGTAATCCGGCGGCATGTTCAATAAGGTCGAGTTGCGTGTTCAGGTTACGCTCAATGGCCTCCGGCCGGTTATACATCCCATCAAAGCTCAATCGTATCACCGGATGGGTGACGGACCAGTCCCAGTGATCATAAATATCTAATCCCTTGAATAACGTCTCTTGCCCCTCAAACAGCGCCTTGAATGTGCTCACCAGCAGGCTCTTGCCAAACCGGCGCGGCCGGGAGAGAAAGTAATGACGTCCATCATCCACAAGCCGCCGGATCAGAGGCGTCTTGTCAACATAGTAGAAGTTCTCACCCCGGATGGTTTCGAAGTCCTGAATGCCGACGGGCAGACGATGACGGATCATTACCTCCCTCCCGGACGGTGATCTAACAAAATATCAACTCGAAAACGAGGATAGCAAAAGACTATCGTTACTCCTCCTGTATCATTCACGACAATTGAAATGCACCTATTGAATTGTTCAAAAGCCGGCATTTTAAAATCTGGGTACTTAGAAAGTCCAATCTTGAATGTGTCAGCGTTAATACTGGATTGCACCCCATAAAAATTCTTGATCCGATTTTTAGCATCCTTAAGATTCTGGCTATCGATGTCAGTTACGAAAGTATCACAAGCAGTTTCGTCAAAGGATAGGCCTTTCACAGCGCAATATGCTTTCAAACATCTTTAACACCAGATAATTCTCAATTTACCGGCGCTGAAGGACACAATAATAAGGTGATTCTCAAGATTTATTTAACGGTCCTGTTCTGTATTACCGCCGCTCGACACAAAAAATATCCGAATAATTTTTTCCAAAAATGTTGTTGAAAACTTTGGCATCAAGGCCCTTTTCATCCCTATTGGTCCCAGCTCAGCGTGTCCTTCGCAATAAACAATTGTTGAAGGACTGACGAGATGTGCCAAATCATCAAATGCGATCTCAAAACAGACCACGTCCCATCTTGTTATTGATTCCCACCGAGTCCAAAATATACTTCTAAGACCAGTTTTTACTTGAGATCAAAATGGACAATCTGCCAATAGAAGATAAGGTGGAGCCAACTACCAGTCTTCGCGCATAACAATGCGCGTCTTTATCGGTAGTTTCATAGCCGCAAGGCGCAGGGCTTCGCGTGCGACCTCGTCACTGACACCATCAATTTCAAACATCACCCGACCCGGTTTTACCCGACAGGCCCAGAAATCGACCGAGCCCTTACCCTTACCCATCCGAACTTCTGTCGGCTTTGAAGATACCGGAGCATCCGGGAAAATACGAATCCATACCCGGCCCTGGCGCTTCATCTGGCGTGTCATCGCACGACGAGCCGCCTCGATCTGTCGGGCCGTTATCCGCTCCGGAGTCGTTGCCTTGAGACCATAGGACCCAAAGTTCAAATCATACCCGCCTTTCGCGACACCCTTTATCCGTCCTTTATGTTGCTTGCGAAACTTTGTACGCTTTGGTTGAAGCACGTCCCTAATCCTTATCTCTGCGCGGCGAGATTTCGCGACAACGGACCATCTTGAAGCTCCTGGACCTTTCGGTCACGCGCCGCAGGATCATGCTCCAAAATTTCGCCCTTGAATATCCAGACCTTCACACCGATCTGTCCATACGGGGTCAGCGCGGCCGACCGCGCATAATCAATGTCAGCACGAAGGGTGTGCAAAGGCACCCGCCCTTCACGATACCATTCCGTACGGGCAATTTCGACGCCACCTAGACGACCGGCAACATTAACACGGATACCAAGTGCTCCTAAGCGCATCGCACTTTGAACACCACGCTTCATAGCCCGTCGAAAGGACACACGTCGCTCCAACTGCTGAGCAATGCTGTCACCGACCAGTTGCGCATCAAGCTCCGGCTTTCGAACCTCAACAATATTCAGATGCAATTCCGAATCGGTCATTGAGGCCAGCTTCTTTCGCAATATTTCGATGTCCGCTCCCTTCTTGCCGATAATCACACCCGGCCGTGCGGTATGAATGGTTACGCGACATTTCTTATGGGGCCGTTCAATAATGACTCGGGCCACACCCGCTTGCCGGCATTCAGCCTTGATGAATTCCCGCATCTTGATGTCTTCGAGAAGCAGTCCACCATAATCCTTCGTATCCGCATACCAACGACTGTCCCACGTGCGGTTTACCTGCAGACGCATTCCAATCGGATTTACCTTCTGTCCCATCCGCTCTTAATCCTCAATTTGGCGCACCATGATGGTGAGCTGCGAAAATGGTTTCCTGATCATGCCGAATCGGCCACGTGCTCTGGGACGCCCGCGCCGCAACGTCAAATTCTTTCCAACAAAGGCTTCCGCAATGATGAGTTCGTCAACATCAAGTTGATGATTATTCTCAGCATTCGCAATTGCCGACTGCAGACATTTGATCACATCCTGCGCGATCCGCTTCTTGAGAAAGCTTAAGTCATTCAGCGCTTTCCCCACAGGCTTACCACGGATCGATGCAGCGACAAGATTCAACTTCTGAGGCGAGACCCGCAACATGCGTGTTTTTGCCATCGCTTCATTATCAGCCAAACGACGTGCCTTGGTTCCTTGACCCATGGCTATTTCCGCCTTGCCTTTTTGTCGGCCGCGTGACCATAATATGTGCGTGTCGGTGAATATTCGCCAAATTTCTGACCAATCATTTCTTCCGTCACCAGCACAGGGATGTGCTTGCGACCGTTATAGACCCCAAACGTCAAACCAACGAATTGCGGTAAGATTGTTGACCGACGCGACCATATCTTTATGACCTCGTTGCGGCCGGATGCTCGCGCAGCTTCCGCCTTTTTCAAAACATAACTGTCAAAAAACGGACCTTTCCAAACAGATCGGGGCATAATCTATCGCCTTTTCTTTCGCGCGTGACGAGAGCGTATAATAAGCTTCGATGACGCTTTGTTTTTCTTTCGGGTCTTCTTGCCCTTGGTTGGTTGTCCCCACGGCGATACCGGATGCCGCCCCCCGGAACTGCGACCCTCACCACCCCCATGCGGATGGTCAACCGGATTCATGACAACCCCACGTACACTGGGCCGAATGCCCTTGTGACGGGAGCGACCGGCCTTTCCAAAATTCTGGTTTGAATTGTCCGGATTTGAAACCGCACCAACCGTCGCCCTACATTCCTGTCGAACTCGGCGTAATTCTCCCGAACTCAGTCGAATCTGCGCATAGCCGCCATCGTCTCGTCCGACAAATTGCGCATATGTCCCGGCCGCACGAGCAAGCTGGCCTCCCTTACCGGGCTTAAGCTCAATATTGTGAACGATCGTACCGATAGGCATGCCCGAGAACGGCATCGCATTACCGGGCTTAATATCAGCACGGGCGGCCGATACCACCTGATCACCAATCGCCAAACGCTGCGGTGCCAAAATATAAGACTGCTCTCCATCAGCATACTGCAAGAGCGCAATAAACGCTGTTCGATTCGGATCATACTCAAGTCGCAACACCGTTCCCACGACATCATTCTTTTGCCGCCGGAAGTCAACTTTACGATAAAGACGTTTCGCGCCACCACCACGCCTACGCGACGTGATGCGCCCGACGTTGTTGCGTCCTCCCGATTTGTTGAGGCCCTCCGTCAAGGATTTAGCAGGGCGGCCCGACCATAACTCCGAACGGTCAATCAGTACCAACCCTCGCTGGCCTGGGGTCGTAGGTTTATACGACTTGAGTGCCATAGCTTTCGTCTTCCGTTCCATCCGCGCGAGCGCGAGCGTCCTTGGTTAAAGGAGTGCAACGACTCCAAACTCGGTAAGCCTCTTTCCAAAAAGGCTCAGAAATTTCTTTTACCTGCGGAACCCGCATCACTATATCAACGCTGTCCCACGGTCAATATGTGAAACAGTCCGGAAAAATCCAAAAACCAGATCATTCCCTTGTTCCAAACGATAATTTGCCAAACGCATTCTCGTTCGACACATCTCACGTACGCAATACATATGATCTCAAGAACTCAAAGCACCTTTCGCGTGTCAATCATATGTCCATCCTGCAGGGACACATAGGCCTTCTTTATCGAACGACGATAACCTTGCGTTCGATTGCCAAAGCGCTTGAACTTTCCCTTGACGATCATCGTATTTATCGACTTAACCTTCACACCGTAGAGTGCCTCAACCGCCTCCTTGATTTCCGGCTTCGCCGCGTTGATCGGAACTTCAAACACAACGGTGCTGTAGGCATATTGCTGATTTGATTTTTCTGTGATGATCGGTCTACGGATAACATCGTAATGCTCGGGCTTCACACTCATTTTAGACGACCTTCCAGAGCTTCGACACCCGCCTTCGTAAGAACAAGCGTATCACGTTTCAGAATGTCATAGACATTCGCGCCCATTGACGGCAAAATATCAACACTGTCTATATTGCGGGTCGCGCGCGCAAATCCTTCGTCAACGCTTACGCCATCAATAATCAAAGTACGATTCCAGCCCAACTGCCGAATTTGCGCAAATAAAGCACCCGTTTTCCCTTCCGATTCGGCGGCCTCAATGATGACTAAATCGCCCGACTTGGCCTTGGACGACAAGGCATGTTTCAATCCAAGTTTACGGAACTTCTTCGGAAGATGATGAGCATGACTGCGCGGTGTAGGTCCTTTATATACTCCCCCTTTGCGGAAAATCGGTGCATTTCTGTTTCGATGTCGCGCACCCCCTGTTCCCTTCTGACGGTAAACCTTGGACTTTGTATAACTTGTCTCGGACCGCGTCTTGACCTTATGCGTACCCGCCTGCGCGCGATTTCTTTGCCACCGGACGACCCGATGCAAGACATCCGCGCGCGGTTCAAGTCCGAACAGATCATCAGAGAGTTCAATCGCTTCGACAACCGTGCCGCTCAAATTAATAACATCCAGTTTCATGATCCATCGCCCTCCTTCTTATCAACAGTTGGGGCGTTGGAACTGATATCGTCTGGAATGACAGCGTCATCCGAGCCTGCGCTATGGTTATCGGCTCCACTGTCTAATCCGGTCTCACCATCCTCGGCTTGATTTTTTGAATGTGCATCCTTTACATCTCCCGCGGCCTCACTCGGAATAATCGCTGATGACCTGACGTCTTCTTTGGGAGAAGAAGCCATATCAACATCGCCATCGATAAGATCCGTGGACTTGTCATCATGCCTGTCCGCCACGATCTTCACAGTCTTCTCCCTCAAAGCAGCAGGCCACACCGCTTGTTCAGGCACCGGCTTCTTCACGGCGTCCTTAATGGTGACCCAACCCCCCTTCGATCCGGGAACGGCCCCCTTTACCATGATCAGACCACGATCAGCATCCGTCTTTACAACTTCCAGATTCTGGGTTGTTACCCGGACGGATCCCATTTGCCCCGCCATTTTCTTCCCTTTGAATACCCGTCCAGGATTTTGACACTGGCCGGTCGATCCATGACTTCGGTGGGAAACCGACACACCATGCGACGCGCGAAGACCGCCAAAATTATGGCGTTTCATCGGTCCGGCAAAACCCTTTCCAATCGACGTTCCAGCAACATCGACATATTGACCTTCAAAATAGTGATCCGCAGTGATTTCCTCACCAACTCCAATCAAATTTTCCGGATCAACACGAAACTCCGCCAATTTTCGCTTTGGCGACACATGCGCCGACGAAAAGTGATTCCGTAGAGCCTTATTGACACGACGAGCCTTTGCCGCACCCGCACCCAACTGGACAGCCGTGTAGCCATCTTTTTCAAGTGTACGCTGGGCTACGACTTGCAGATTTTCGAGTTGCAGAACCGTTACCGGCACCTGTCGTCCATCCTCCATGAACAGACGCGTCATACCAACTTTCTTCGCAATCACCCCAGATCTCAACATCGTCGCCGCTCCCAGTTCTGAATTAGACCTTGATCTCAACATCAACCCCAGCCGCAAGATCAAGCTTCATCAGAGCATCCACCGTTTGAGGGGTAGGGTCGACGATATCCAAGAGACGTTTATGGGTGCGTATCTCAAACTGATCGCGGGACTTCTTATCAACGTGCGGTCCACGCAACACCGTAAATTTCTCGATCTTATTCGGAAGCGGTATTGGGCCACGCACACGTGCCCCTGTCCGTTTCGCGGTCGTGACGATCTCCTGTGTGCTCACATCAAGCACCCGATAATCGAAAGCCTTAAGACGAATGCGAATATTTTGATTTTGCACAGCCATCAGCTAATCCCCTTCCATAAAGAATGCCTCATCAAATACGCACTCAATAACCCCAAGCGCCTCTCTTCAAATCGGGCATAACCTTCATTACTTTAATGAAAAGGCGTTTGAGTTTCTCCTAACTCAAACGCCTTTCCCAATCCCCGACTACTCAACAATCTTTGAGACCACTCCTGCGCCAACCGTGCGTCCCCCTTCACGAATGGCAAATCGCAGGCCTTCCTCCATCGCAATCGGTGCAATCAATTCAACGGTAAAGCTCACATTATCTCCCGGCATCACCATTTCCGTGCCGGCCGCAAGAGTAACAGACCCGGTGACATCGGTTGTTCGGAAATAGAACTGTGGTCTATAATTCGCAAAAAACGGTGTATGGCGTCCGCCCTCATCCTTGGTTAGAATATAGGCTTCGGCTTCAAACTTGGTATGTGGCGTCACCGAACCGGGCTTGCACAGCACCTGGCCACGTTCAACCCCATCACGATCAACACCACGCAAGAGCGCTCCAACATTATCGCCGGCTTCACCACGATCCAAAAGCTTGCGGAACATCTCGACACCGGTACAGGTAGTCTTAGACGTTCCGCGAATACCGACAATTTCAACTTCATCACCAACATTGAGCACACCGCGTTCGACACGTCCGGTTACAACCGTTCCACGACCCGAAATTGAGAAAACATCTTCAATCGGCATCAGGAAAGGTTGGTCAATGGCGCGTTCTGGTGTCGGAATATAGTCATCCACCGCTTGCAGCAGTTCACGAATCTTCTGCTCGCCGATGTCCGGGTTGTTCCCTTCCATCGCCGCGAGAGCCGAACCGGAAACAATCGGAATATCATCCCCGGGAAACTCATAGCTCGACAACAGCTCGCGGACTTCCATTTCGACCAGCTCCAGAAGCTCTTCGTCATCAACTTGGTCGACCTTGTTGAGAAACACCGCCAGCGCCGGCACACCCACCTGACGTGCCAACAATATATGCTCGCGAGTCTGCGGCATCGGCCCATCCGCCGCATTCACAACCAAAATCGCGCCATCCATCTGGGCCGCTCCCGTAATCATGTTCTTCACATAATCGGCGTGCCCCGGGCAATCCACATGTGCATAATGCCGCGCATCGGTCTCATATTCAACATGCGCTGTCGAGATTGTAATACCACGTGCCTTTTCCTCCGGTGCTCCATCAATCGAGTCATACGACTGGAAATCTCCGAAGTACTTTGTAATGGCCGCGGTCAGAGTCGTCTTGCCATGATCGACATGACCAATTGTACCGATGTTGACATGCGGCTTATTGCGTTCAAACTTTTCTTTTGCCATTCGAAACTCCTAATATTGCATGGGCGAGAATGGCTCTCGCCTCTCTATTTGAATGTCCAGTCAACAATTCCCCGAGCACCTCTGATGCGCCCTACCTTGCTGCGATATTCAAGTTTGAGATTACCTTATTTCCCTCTTATAAACATCATCGGCCTTACGCGAACTTTGCTTGAATTTCCTCGGAAAGATTCTGCGGAACCGGATCATAATGATCAAATTGCATTGTGAATTGCGCTCGGCCCGAAGACATGGAACGCAGCGTGTTAATGTAACCAAACATATTGGCAAGCGGGACCATCGCATGAATTGCAATCGCATTCCCGCGCGATTCCTGCCCCGTAACTTGACCGCGCCGGGATGTCAGGTCTCCAATAATTCCGCCTGTATAATCTTCTGGTGTAACAACTTCCACCTTCATTATGGGCTCAAGCAACCTTGCACCCGCCTTGCGCAGACCTTCCCGCATACCCATGCGTGCAGCAATTTCAAATGCCAAGACACTTGAATCCACATCATGGAATTTACCGTCTACGAGAGCGACCTTGAAATCAATAACCGGGAAACCCGCGAGCGGCCCGCTGTCCATCACGGACCGGATGCCCTTCTCAACACCGGGAACATATTCCTTTGGAACAGCCCCTCCGACAATACGACTCTCAAAGCTGTATCCCTCACCGGGCGCAACCGGTGAAATAATCAATTTCACCTCGGCAAACTGTCCTGCGCCACCCGACTGTTTCTTATGGGTATACACATGTTCTATCTCATATGAAATTGTCTCACGATAGGCAACTTGAGGGGCTCCGATATTTGCTTCCACCTTGAATTCGCGCTTCAGACGATCCACCAGAATGTCGAGATGCAATTCGCCCATTCCTTTCATAATGGTCTGACCGGATTCCTGATCCGTCTCGACACGAAAAGAAGGGTCCTCTGCTGCGAGTCGGGCAAGACCTGCCGACATTTTCTCCTGGTCACCCTTTGTCTTCGGCTCCACGGCAATTTCGATAACGGGATTCGGGAACGTCATTGTCTCCAAGACCACGGGAGATCTTTCATCACACAATGTATCACCCGTGGTCGTATCCTTCAGACCCGCCAACGCAATGATATCTCCGGCAAAGGCTTCATCAATATCTTCACGATTGTTCGAGTGCATCATCATCATCCGGCCGATGCGCTCCTTCTTTCCCTTGGTCGAATTCAGAACGGAACTACCTTTGCTCATAACGCCGGAATAAATGCGCGTGAAGGTCAACGATCCAACGAAGGGATCGTTCATGATTTTGAAAGCAAGCCCGGCAAAAGGCAGCTGATCATCGGCCCGACGCGCAATATTACGCTCCTCAGTCACATCACCCGGACGAAACCCCACATAATCAACCACATCAAGCGGACTTGGCAAATAATCAATGACGGCATTCAACAACGGCTGTACGCCCTTGTTCTTGAAGGCTGAACCTCCGAGCACCGGCACAAAGTTCAAGGCAAGTGTTCCTTTCCGAAGCAAACTCCGCAATGTCGGGATATCCGGTTCCTCGCCTTCGAGGTACATCATCATCGCATCATCATCTTCCTCGACAGCCGCCTCAATCATCTTACCGCGCCACTCCTCGGCTTGTTCCCTGAGACTCATGCGAACATCTGCCTGCTCCCAGCTCGCGCCAAGATCATCACCCTTCCACAACCATTCTTTCATGGTGATGAGATCGACGAGACCTTCAAGATTAGTTTCGGCACCGATTGGGAGAGCGATCGGAACGGCCCGTGCACCCGTTCGATCTTCAATCATATGGACGCACTGAAAAAAATCAGCCCCGATCTTGTCCATCTTATTAACAAAGACAATCCGGGGCACCTTATATCTGTCAGCCTGGCGCCACACTGTTTCCGTCTGCGGCTCAACACCTGCATTGGCATCAAGTACGCACACCGCGCCATCCAGAACGGCTAGGGAGCGTTCCACCTCGATTGTAAAGTCAACGTGGCCCGGTGTATCAATGATATTAAGTCGGTGCTTTGGGGTTTCCGCAGACTGTCCATCCTCGGTACGTTCCCAAAAGGTCGTTGTCGCAGCCGACGTGATGGTGATGCCACGTTCTTGTTCTTGCTCCATCCAATCCATGGTGGCCGCACCATCATGAACTTCACCGATGTTGTGAGACTTACCCGTATAATAGAGAATACGCTCCGTGCAAGTCGTCTTTCCCGCATCGATATGCGCCATAATTCCGAAGTTACGGTATCTGTCCAATGGGTATTCGCGTGCCATCCGGCTGCTCCTGACGATTTATGCACTTACCAGCGATAATGACTGAAAGCCTTGTTGGCTTCTGCCATCTTATGCGTATCTTCGCGCTTCTTCACAGCAGCCCCACGTGACTGAACCGCATCAAGTAATTCGCCTGCCAGACGCTCCTCCATCGTATGCTCGTTACGATTGCGTGATGCGTTAATGAGCCACCGAATCGCCAACGCATCCCGACGCTCCGGACGCACTTCAATTGGGATTTGATAAGTCGCTCCGCCGACCCGACGGGATCGGACTTCAACGGTTGGCTTAATATTCTCAAGCGCCTCATGAAACACTTCGACCGGCGCGCGTTTAATCTTCTCCTCCACCTTGGCAAGAGCGCCATAAACAATTCGTTCGGCAACAGATTTCTTCCCGTCCAACATCAGATTATTCATAAACTTGGTTAAGACCGTATCGCCGTACTTGGCGTCCGGTAGAATTTCGCGTTTTTCTGCTGCATGGCGACGAGACATCAGGTTGACCTCTTACTTTGGACGCTTTGCGCCGTATTTTGACCGGCGCTGTTTACGGTCCTTCACACCTTGCGTATCCAAAACCCCACGCAGAATATGATAGCGCACTCCGGGAAGATCCTTCACGCGGCCTCCTCGGATCAGAACCACCGAGTGTTCCTGTAAATTGTGACTTTCCCCCGGAATGTAGGAAATGACCTCGTATCCGTTGGTGAGACGCACCTTTGCAACTTTGCGCATAGCCGAATTTGGCTTCTTCGGCGTCGTGGTATAAACGCGGGTACACACCCCACGTTTCTGCGGACACTGTTCCAAATGAATCGACTTCGATCGCTTAATCTTCGGCTGCCGCGGCTTTCGGATAAGCTGCTGAATTGTTGGCATCGATCATCATCCCATCTTCACGAACGGCCGAAACAGGTCCGCCTTAACTTACGCTTGCTCTACAGTCACTGCAAAGCAACAAAAGCCGCACCTCCATCGTGTGCTGGAGAATTGCGGCCGTGCGCTCAGAGGATCGAGACAACCCTGCCTAGATCATGACCACTATAAAACTGAAAGCGGCGCGAACTTCTGTCGTCGTCGCGATTCGCGCCGTATAAGCCCTACTCGGACTCATGTCAACCGCGTTGCTATACATATTTATAACAACAACGATCGACAAACGCTTATCAGAGCCCATCCATATCAGTATGCATCACTTTGTCAGAACTCGGTTGAATCGTGTGTCAGGAAAAACGTGCTATATCCCGAAGTGATCCACCGAAAAAGCATCACTCGACGCCTCATCCTTTAAAAAGATAGCGCTCTCGGAGGAAAAAAGATTCAAGAAACAATGTTTGAATTCCACCGGACATCAACCTTTTCTAATTTGAGAAGTGTCAAGACATGAGGTGAGGTGTGCCGTCGCGGTGTTCGATCGCATTATCAAATATAGGACATACTACACCTGCAACCTGCAACAGTCGATCGCTGCAACGCCGGAGATGAGAGACGCATTCTCGTCGGGCGTCGCATAAACGTCTGTACGGCCTTCTCAGTTGAGTCTCTTGCAAATAATCACGGTTAGGCAAACGATCTCTAATGCGAAAGATTGCCGCCTTTATTCAACTGCGCCGTCACAAGTGCAATCGCTCGCTGATTTGCATCGTCAACCGTCAATTCAGATGTGTCCAACTTGAGGGCGTCATCCGCTGGCCGTAACGGAGCTTCACTCCGCTCCATGTCCAAGCAATCACGTACTTGCAGATCTGACAACACCTTCTCAAATGGAATGTCGAGACCGTTCGCCGTCAGCTCTAAATGTCGCCGTTTCGCGCGAACCTCGCGATTTGCAAAGACATAGAGCTTCACATCGGCCTCCGGGCAAATGACCGTACCGATATCACGACCGTCCAACACGGCCCCTTTCGGGATTTTAGCAAATCGGCGCTGAAGAGCCATCAGAGCCGATCTCACCTCCGGCATCTTCGCAACTTCACTCGCCGCCTGAGAAACAGCAGGGGCTCTAAGGTCCACATGCTTGAGGTCACCCGATTCAATGGTTCTTGCAATTTCTGCAAGATCTTGCGCCCCTTCCAAACGGGCGCGTCCCACGAACCGGTACAAAAGCCCCGTATCAAGATATTCCAGCCCAAAATGATCCGCGATCACACGTGCTATCGTTCCTTTTCCCGCAGCGGCCGGTCCATCAATGGCAACCGCAAAACTCATGAGTTCACCTCTTGGATATCTGCCCCAAGATCTCTCATCAGACGTACAAACCCAGGAAAAGAAGTTGAAATCGGAGCAACATCATCGACTGTGATTGGATTCTGTGATGCCAGACCCATGACCAGACACGACATCGCAATTCGATGATCAAGATAACTATGGCACATCATTCCGCCGGAAACAGCGCCCGGTCCGACACCGTCAATGTGCCACCAATCGGGCCCATCCGCGACGTCAACACCACATGCCTGTAATACCTGTGTCATCGCTGCAAGCCGATCGGACTCCTTCACCCGCAATTCTCCCACCCCGGACATCTCTGTTCTGCCCTTCGCAAAAGCAGCAACGACCGACAATATGGGATATTCATCAATCATACAGACAACCCGCTCCGGTGGAACAGTAACTCCTCGCAAATCGGATGTGTACCGAACATGAATATCCGCAACAATTTCACCGCACTCGTCGCGTTCATCTTCGATACAAAGATCTGCACCCATCTCTTGCAAGGTCAGAAGCAACCCGGATCGAGTCGGATTCACACACAGTCCCGGCACAACAACATAGGAATCCGGAATAATCAGAGCCGCGCAGATCGGAAAGGCTGCAGACGAAGGATCACGAGGAACGACAATCTCCTGTGGCTGAAGTTCCGGCTGTCCGACGAGAGACACGGCACGGCCTTGATCCGTATTCTGTTCATCAATCTGCACTCCGAATAGCCGCAGCATCCGTTCCGTGTGATCACGCGACATCCGAGGCTCAATCACGGTCGTCTGTCCAGGTGCGTTGAGACCGGCAAGCAATACAGCTGACTTGATTTGAGCGGAGGGGATAGGAGTGGTATAATGGACCGGCATCGGTTCCGTTGCACCAGAGATCGTAATCGGTAATTTCTGATTTGAACGGGCAACACATCGCGCCCCAAATAACGTCAATGGATCGATAACCCGACCCATCGGACGTTCATTCAGACTTCTGTCCCCCTGAAAAGTTGCTGTAATCGGTGTCGTGGCCATCGCTCCCATAATGAGCCGTACAGCTGTTCCCGAGTTTCCACAATTAATGACATATTCCGGTTCTGCAAAGCCACCCACCCCGACACCAGATACCGACCATTTTCCGACATCATCCCGTGCAACCGTTGCACCAAAGGCGCGCATAGCCTCTGCCGTATCAAGGACATCCTGGCCCTCCAGAAGACCCTCTATTGTCGTCTCACCGACCGTCAAGGCACCCAATATAAGGGATCGATGCGAAATGGATTTATCCCCCGGAACCTCAACGGTACCACGCAGCGGTCCACTCCGGCTCGCACACATTGACACATTCCGATCGAAATCACTCATCCAGGAGTCCTTCTCAAATGATCTGCACAGATAATATTTTCATCCGTCTAAACTCTTACAAAACTGAGATAATGGGGCACGCGATGATTGCGCAACGCTTTCTGTTCATACCGAGTCGAAACCCAATCATCCCATGACGTACGCCAATCATCGGGTCTTTCGGCACGCCATTCAAATCCAGCACGCGGAATCTCCTCTAACGTCTGGCGCACATAATCGGGAATATCGGTTGCCACACGCAAAACCGCACCAATCCGCATCACCCGTGCCAAAGGTTGAAGATATTCAGGGGTTACAAATCGGCGGCGATGATGCCGTTTCTTTGGCCACGGATCCGGATACAACAGAAAGGCTCTTGCAATAGATCCAGCCGGCAAGACATCCATCACATCACGAACATCCCCCGGGTAAATACGCATATTTTCGACAGGCTGGCTTCGAACTTTTCCCAACAGCATCGCGACTCCGTTCAGGTAAGGCTCTGCCCCAATAATTCCAACGTCTGGATTCCGCAGAGCCTGAAACATCAGATGTTCCCCACCTCCGAATCCAATCTCCAACCAGATATCCGTGCACTGGAAGATGGCACCCAAATCGAGGGGCATTCGCTTGGGATTGTCATCCCAACTCACCAAGTCAAGCAAAACCCGCGCCAAGTCTTCCTTCAGATAAGACAATTGACGCTTGCGCAGGGTCTTACCCTTTATGCGACCATAGAAATTACGATAAGGGCGTTCCGAAACAACCATCATCCATTAAACTGCATGAACAGTAGGAAAGTGCGTCAACAAGCTTTCTGAAGTGCATCAACAAGGTCTGTTTTTTCCCATGAAAATCCACCATCGGTATCGGGTTCACGACCAAAATGACCATAAGCCGCTGTCCGTGCGTAAATGGGTTGGTTTAAATCCAGATGCTCACGAATTCCACTCGGAGACAGATCCATCACCTTCGGTAAAGCCCGTTCAATATCGTATGACGCGACCGTCCCTGTTCCGTGACAATCCACATAGAGCGACAACGGTTGTGACCATCCGATTGCATACGATAATTGAATAGTGCATCGCCGTGCCAGCCCGGCGGCAACGACATTTTTTGCCAGATAACGTGCCGCGTAAGCCGCCGAACGATCAACCTTTGTTGGATCCTTCCCCGAAAACGCACCTCCTCCATGTGGCGCGGCACCACCATAGGTATCGACGATAATTTTGCGGCCGGTTAATCCTGCATCTCCGTCTGGACCACCAATAAGAAACTTTCCGGTTGGATTGACGTGCCACTGTGTCTTTTCCGTTAACCAATCCTCTGGCAGCGTTTCTTCAATGTAAGGTTGCACGATCGATCGAATATCATCCGAACGCAAGTTTTCATCCAGATGTTGCGTAGAAAGGACAATCGTACTGATCCCGACCGGTCGATCATTTTCGTAATCAACCGATAACTGCGTTTTCGCATCCGGACCAAGCTGAAGAAGATCACCCTTCTTGCGGGCCTCTGCCAGCCGATACAATATTACGTGCGCATATTGAATGGGAGCGGGCATCAGCACATCGGTCTCATCGGTCGCGTAGCCAAACATAAGTCCCTGATCACCGGCACCTTGCTCACCTGCCTCGTCCACAGGCGCAACACCTTGATCGATATCAGGCGACTGCCCATGCAGCAGATTGGTGATCTCACAATGCGCCCAGTGGAACTTTTCCTGCTCATATCCGATGTCCCGAATACAATCACGGATAATCCCATCAATCCGACCACTCTGACGAAACTCTTCCCAGATCGCCTCGGATACCTTGATTTCACCACCGATGATCACACGATTGGTCGTAACAAACGTTTCTGCGGCAACATGTGCGTAGGGTTCTGCCTTCAAAAATGCGTCAAGAATCTCATCCGAGATCCGATCACATATTTTGTCAGGATGCCCCTCCGAAACCGACTCTGAGGTGAAGGTATATGTCTCTCGATTCATGAAATGCTCCATTCGTACTCTCTTCCCTCACGCCAGGAAGCCGTTGTGAGGGCGATGAGCGTTGCCTTAAACCGGCTATCCGATAACGTCAATTATAATAATATGAATTGCGGCTCGATCCATCTCTTGCAATAGGATCTATCCCCACCGGATTCAATCATGATTTGCGTTTTTTCACTGATTCACGCTGCCGTAAAATCTACGCGAACGGCTACAAGACAGTCACATCATGGAAACGGTTTGTCCCAATTCAAGAGGTCTAATCTTAAGCAATATCTCGATATCAAAGCTGAAGATGATGTCTATTAGGACCCGTTGACATCTACTCTTGAACGTTTCTGGATGTCTGTTACATTCACTCTCAGAGTTGCCCGGAAAAGAGGCGACGGACAG
>JAPORU010000032.1 GCA_026710045.1 Aestuariivita sp.
GACTGACACGTGTTGTCAATAAAAATGTGGCAAAAAACAGCGTGGGATTGCCTTGCCGAAAGGGTAAGGTCCAATTGATTGATGCGTCGGAGATGTATATCAAGCGCCGCAAGAACCTGGGTGAAAAGAACTGTGATCTAAGTGATCCGCATATCGACACGATCACCACCCTGCATATGTCCTTTGCAAATGAGGGCGTATCCAAGGTCTTCGATAACGCCGATTTCGGGTACTACAAAGTCACCGTAGAACGCCCACTGCGGAAGAAAGCCCAGTTCACCCCGGATCGTGTGGCCACCCTACGCTTCACCAGTGGCTTGCAGGACGTTATGGGTGGGGTCTATAGCAAATATGGCGATGAAGTGTACACCCGCCTCAAGGACCACAACCAAGCCATTCAGGATTATCTGGAGCGACAGGACATCACCCTTTCGCCCAAGAACCACAAAGCCTTGCTTAATCCCAAGACCTGGCAGGCACAGAAGGACTTGATGGATGAAGCCAAACGGCTGATGGCCTCCATCGGGCAGGACCTTTTTGATGACTTCAACCTGTTCAAGGCCAGGGTCGATGCCGACCTCACGGCCTGCAAGGTGAAACTTACCGTCTCCCAGAAAAACCAGATCCTGAATGCGGTATCCTGGCGAGATGAAAATGCTGCCAAGGTCATCAAGAAAGTGCATAAGCTCACCGGTTCCAGACTGGATGACCTGCTGGCCAAACTTGATTGCACTGAGGATGAACTTCCCGATCATGGATATTGGCCGACGGGAAACAAAGGTGAATACATCGAATACGAGGCCGACAGCGATCTGCGCGATAGTGAGAACGTGTCGCTCAAGGATGACATCCATGCTTATTTTCTGCGGGAGGTACGTCCGCATGTCGACGATGCCTGGTTCGATATCTCATCGGTCAAGATCGGCTATGAGATCAGCTTCAACCGTTATTTCTACCGGCACAAACCGCTGCGTAGTCTGAACGAGGTTACCCAGGAGATAATGGAGCTTGAGAAGGAAACCGAAGGGTTAGTGAAGCAGCTGATCAACCTTACTGGTGAGGGCGGTGCGTGATGCTGGATCAACAGCCAAGGTATGAAGATTATAAGGATAGCGGCATTCCATGGCTCGGGGAAATTCCCGCTGATTGGCTCTGGGAACGCGGAAAATGGCACCATAGATATCAGAAAATTCTAAATTCCAATGGAGCCAACTACAATGTTCTTTCCTTAACGCTCAGGGGTGTCGTTAATAACGACCCAAACAATCCTGAAGGTTTGGTGCCAAATGATTACCGCACGTATCAGTTATTCGATAAAGACGACCTTGTTTTCAAGCTGATTGACCTTGAGAACGTCAAGACTAGCCGCGTTGGATTGGTGCATGAAAACGGGATAATGAGTTCGGCCTACATTCGATTGGTGCCGGGATCGGCCATGAATTCCCGTTTTCTGTATTTCTTCTATTATTCACTGTATCAAGCGGAGGTCTTCAACAAGCTTGGTGCTGGTGTACGGTCCACCCTAAACCAGACCGATCTGCTTGATCTTTCCGTTCCAATTATCGACCTCGCCACCCAGAACCGCATCGTGGATTTTCTTGACGCGAAAACCGCTGAGATTGATACGGCAATTGACAAGAAGCGGCGGTTGATTGAGTTGCTTGATGAGAAACGTGTAGCCCTCATCACAGAAACAGTAATCCAACAAATTGATCCAGATACAGGTAAGAGGTCAGTTGGTTCGAACGGCTATTACTATAAATCGATCGAAGATACCGTTAAATGGAGGCGTCTTCGTCACATTGCAGAAATCAAAAATAGCAATGTCGATAAGTTAGTTATTGGAGGTGAACATTCAGTACAACTTTGCAATTACTTGGATGTATATAGGAACGATTTTATCAATGCAGATATGAAATTCAGCCAAGGGTCAGCCACTGCAAAAGAAATCGCTATTTTTGCATTGCTTGAGGGTGATGTCATTATCACAAAAGATTCTGAAGATAAAGCCGATATTGGTGTTCCAGCACTTGTTCAGTCTACCGCAGCAGACCTGCTTTGTGGCTATCATTTATCGATTCTGCGTCCGAAATCTGGTATAGTTATTGGGCCTTATCTGTTCTGGGCAATACTATCAAATCCCACTCGTGAAGCATTCTCCAATGCAGCCTGCGGTGTCACTCGTTTTGGTCTGACCTTACAAGGTATAAAGAGCGTTTCCATCCCGTTACCCGACCTCGCCACCCAGAACCGCATCGTGGATTTTCTCAATGAGAAAACCGCTGAGATTGACGCGGCAATTTCCAAAGAACAGCGAATGATTGACTTGCTCAACGAATTCAAACAAATCCTGATCGCCAATGCGGTGACGGGCAAAATCAAGATTTAAGGTATGTGTTGTGGTCAGTGAAACGAGCGAAAAAGCCTTCGAGGACTTAATCAAGGCGGCCTTTCTGTCGGATAGCTATGTCGAGGGCCGCAACAAGGATTTCAACGCCGACCTAGCACTCGACACCACACAGTTCTGGGGCTTTCTCGAGGCCACGCAAGCGGACGAACTCGACAAACTGAGACCCTATGGCGATTGGCAGAACCGGGTGCTGAACCGCCTCAACAACAAGATCGGAAAGGACGGTCTCCTTACGGTTCTCAAGAAAGGTCTGAGTATTGAAAATGCCCATCTCAAGCTGCTCTACCGTCTGCCCTACAATACCCTGAACCCCGAGGTGGAGCGGCTGTTTGACGCCAATATCTTCTCGGTCACACGGCAGGTGCATTTCTCCAGTGCCGCGCCGATGGACTCGGTCGATATGGTGCTGTTCATCAACGGCCTGCCCGTTGTGACCATGGAACTCAAGCAACCGTGGAAGGGCCAGACCGTCCACCATGCCCGCACGCAGTACCAAAACCGCAATCCCCGTGAACCGTTGTTTCAATTCGGTCGCTGTCTGGTGCATTTTGCGGTGGATACGCAAGAGGTGTTCATGTCCACCAGGCTGGCCGGGAAGAGCACGGTCTTCCTGCCGTTCAACAAGGGCGATGGTCAGGGCAAGGGCAACCCGACCAACCCTGTGAGCCACAAGACCGCGTATCTTTGGGACGAGGTTCTGGAGAAGCGGTCGTTGACCAACATCATCGAACACTTCGCCAAGATCGTCACGGAGAAAGACACGGAGACCGGCAGGAACACCAAGATGTTGTTCTTTCCCCGGTACCATCAATTGGATGTCGTGCGGCAGGTACTCCGTGATGTCAAATCGAAGGGTGTGGGGCACCGGTATCTGATCCAGCACTCGGCCGGGTCGGGTAAGTCGAACTCGATCACCTGGCTCGGGTATCAGTTGATCGAGACCTATAACGCCGAAGGCACGGCCAACATCTTTGACAGCGTGATTGTCGTCACGGATCGGCGGATCTTGGACAAGCAGTTGAAGGATAATATCCAAGCGTTCTCGGAGGTCAAGAACGTCGTTGCCCATGCCGACAGCTCTGCCGAATTGAAGAGTGCGTTGGAGAATGGCAAGAAGCTGATCATCACCACGATCCAGAAATTCCCCTGGATTCTGGAGGGCATCTCTGACCTGTCCGACCGGAAGTTTGCGGTGATTATTGATGAAGCCCACTCCTCCCAGTCCGGCAGTGCCGCCGACATGATGCATGAAGCCATCAGCGGTGGCAGTGGCGACGAGGAAGAGCCGGAAGATCTGCAAGACAAGATTCTGGCGGCGATGGCCCGCCGGAAAATGGGATGCAACGCCTCGTTCTTTGCGTTCACCGCGACACCCAAGAACACGACGCTGGAACGCTTTGGTCGACAGAACACGGACGGCACGTTCGTTCCGTTTCACCTGTACGCGATGAAGCAGGCGATCGAGGAAGGTTTTATTCTGGATGTGTTGAAGAATTACACCACTTACAGAAGCTACTACGAGTTGCAGAAATCCATCGCGGATAATCCGGAGTTCAACACCAGGAAGGCGCAGGGCAAGCTGCGGGGCCATGTCGAAGCGCATCCCGACACGATCAAGACCAAAGCCGGAATCATGCTCGACCACTTCCATGAAAGTGTGGTGCGATCCCGAAAACTGAAGGGCAAGGCGCGGGCCATGGTGGTCACACGAAACATCGAGTCGGCCATCCGGTATTTCCTGGCCATCAGAGAGTCCTTGAACGCCACAGGCAGCCGGTACAAGGCTGTTGTGGCCTTTACCGGTAAGAAGCTGGTCGATGGAGTGGAGCACACGGAGGACAGCCTGAACGGCTTTTCAGGTAATGAGATTGCGAAAAAGTTCAAGGACGACGCGTACCGCATCCTGGTGGTCGCCAACAAGTTCCTTATGGGTTTTGATGAGCCGATGCTCACCACGATGTATGTGGACAAGAAATTGCAGGGCGTGTTGGCGGTACAGGCCTTATCGCGGCTCAACCGGTCCAACCGGACACTGGGCAAGGAGGAGACCTTCATCCTTGATTTCCACAATACGGTCGAGGACATCAAGGAGGCGTTTGATCCCTTCTACACGTCAACCGCTCTGAGCGAGCCGACCGATGTGAATGTCCTGCATGATCTGAAGGATCATCTGGATGATACGAGCATTTACGCGTGGAACGAGGTGGTTCAATTCAATCAACTCTTCTTCGATGGTGCGGAACCCGATCAACTCGCGCCGATCCTGGATAGGGCTGCGGACCGCTTCAACGAACGAGAACATGACGAGAAGATCGACATCAAGATCAAGGCCAAGCAGTTCGTGAAAATCTATGCCCAGGTGGCCTGTATCATCCCGTTCGACAATGCGAATTGGGAAATGCTGCACTGGTTCCTGAAATTCCTGATCCCGGACATGAAGGTCACGGACAACGACCAGTCAAAAATCGACGGATTGCTGGACAGTGTGGACCTGACCACCTACGGCCTGGAGCGGATAAAGATCGGTCATTCAATTAGTCTGGATGTCTCGGACAGTGCGATTGACCCGCCAAATCCAACTCCCCGAGGTAGTCATGATACCCCGGAGATCGACCCTTTGGATAAGATCATTGCCGATTTCAATGAACGCTATTTCACTGGCTGGGACGCAACCCCGGAAGAGCAGCGGATCAAGCTGATCAACATTCTCAACCATGCCATGGAAGATCAGGCTTTCCAGGATAAAGTTGTATCAAACACCGACAGACAAAATCGTCGTATTGCCAGTGAGTCGCTGTTCGAAAAGGCCGTGCGCAAAGAGCGCAAAAGAGAAATAGACCTGTACAAGAAATACGCCTCGGATGACGACTTCAAATCCGGTCTGCATGAGACCCTGATGCGGATGATGGAACAGATATTGAAGTCAAACCCCCGCCCCGAACCAATCTAGCTTTCAATCAGGGGTCATCGTATCGTTTGTTCGCTTAACTCCGCTGAGGAATTTCACGGTGATGGTTCACAATGTTGATGACAGTATCTTTAGGGACATCGGGTTTATCCCAAAATATCCAAACGGTAATTTTTGCATCCGTAAATCTGTTCTATTGATCCTGTAATCAGGATCTCTTTACGGTTCGTTTCTTGTCGGTTTCATCCGTTTTTGCCCTTTCCAAAAGTTTCCTATAAATACTCTTATATGCAGTTTTCGGGTGTGCGCGGTTTCGTCATTTTCGGTTTTTTGGGATGGGCTGCGGCCGCACCCGCTCTTTGTTTCTTGCTTCAACGTCCGTCTTCGGAATAAGATCTCATCACGCGCTCACGCACGGCATCAAACAAGGAGACATGGCTCATGAGACCTTTATTCGGTTCGATTCTGACTGCGGTCATCGTGGCCCCATTTGGGTTTGCAAGCGATGCTCTTGCCGCCTGCAACGGAGCGTCCGGCCAGGCGCATCCGAATGGCGGCGGGTTTGTGGCGGATACGGCGCGGGTCCATGCAACGGTCTATATCGGTCCGAATGCAGCGTTGTGCGGGACAACCACGGTTCAGAGCCAAGTGCGCATCAAGGACAGCGCCGTTGTTCAGGGGAATGCGATTGTGTATCAGGCGGCGGTGATTTCGGGTAACGCAGTCATTAATGACAATGCCTCTGTGAGTGGCACGGCAATGGTAACCGATCAGACTTTGGTTACTGGAACGGTTGCAGTATATGGAGCGGCTATGCATCTCTGACCAGGCCCAAATCATCGAATCGGCCCGCGTGTCCTCCAATGCGCGCGTGTCAATTACACGGATAATTTGTTGTCCTTGGTAAGGCCCCGATGGAATCCGGGACGGCAGAGATGCGGACGGCGGTCACGTCGATGATGATAAAACGCACACGGCCCGATGAACGATCATAAAACCCTCACATGATCCCATGCGTGCGCGGCTCTGCGAAGGTCTGATGGAACCGTTCACGTTCCTTGGATATCGCATTGGACATAACTTCCTCGAGCCGGGAACTGGCGCCACTATCGGCACCCAACCCAGCAGGAAGAATGTCCAACGTCTCTGCCGTACAATCCGCGCGCAGACCGCGCCGCCAAGTATAGACAGATGGACATCGGGGATAGGGTGAGACGGTTCAACGGGATGCTCTCCGGCTGGTCGAACTACTATCGCTTCGGTCCGGTCCCCGGCCGATGCGGCGATTGATATATACACGACAAAGAGCCTGGCGTGGGCGACGTCATGACATTCCGCGGGAAAGTCGGATGCGGGAGATCCGCCCCTCCGGTTTAATGAGCGGGAAGAGGAACCTCGCGAAACGTAACGGCACCGCTCTCCGAACTCTACAAAATTTCTTCCGTCCTTTGTCCAATTGATTAATGCGTGTAATTTGATTATCCACAACCGTTGAGAACCGTTTGCCATGGTGATCATTAAAATATTATATGTTGCAACTCTATTGGATTTTCTGGGGGCCGAGTATGCAATTTTATGTGCTGTATCAGCGCAAGACTGCGTTGGAATGTCTGCGTTTAGGGTGTGTTGCCCTCACTCTTCTTTTTTTGTTGGTCGTACACACAGGAGAGCTTTCCGCACAGGAATTCACATTTCAAAGCATCGACGTTAATGGCAATCAGAGAATCGACAGTTCAACGATTGAAGCCTATGCGGAAATTCGTTTAAATGAGACTGTGAGCAGCGAAGATATCAATAACGCATACCAGCGTATCCTCGCCAGCGGACTGTTCGAAAGAATTGAACTGATTCCCCGCAATGCAACTCTTGTAATTTCTGTTGTTGAGTTCCCCACGATCAATCGCGTGACATTTGAAGGGAACCGGAGAATAGAAGACGAAGATCTCGCAACCTTTATCGAGAGCGCTCCGAGAAAGGTGCTGAACCCCTCAGTGGCGGAACGCGATGCAAACATAATCGCAGAGGCCTACTCACAACAGGGACGCATATCGGCAACCGTGAAGCCACGAATAATCCGTCGCAGCGACAACAGGGTCGATTTAATTTTCGAGATTGGTGAAGCGGGACCAATCGAGATCGAGCGTGTGAGTTTTGTCGGGAACCGTATTTTTTCGGATCGAAGATTGCGGCGCGTGATGCAAACAAAGCAAGCAAATCTGCTACGGAGTTTCTTACGATCCGACACACTGGTCGAAGATCGAATCGAATTTGATAAGCAGGTTCTAACCGATTTCTACCAAGCGCGTGGATATGTTGATTTTCGAATAAACAGCGTCAATGTCGAATTGACCGAAGAGCGTGACGGTTTCTTCCTCGTAATGAATGTACAGGAGGGACGACAATTTCGTTTTGGGCAGATTGCCACGATCAGCGAGTATTCAAGAGCAGACCCCGAATCTTATCAGGATGCTCTACAAATCACTGAGGGGGACGTATACTCACCCAACCTTATCGAAGAATCGCTTGCCAGAATGGAGCGAATGGCACTGATTGAAGGTACGGACTTTCTGCGTGTCGAGCCGAGAGTCACACGGAATGATCGCACACTTACCCTGGATGTTGCGTTTGTTATCAGCCGCGGTGAACTTGTCTTTGTCGAACGGATCGATATTGAGGGTAATACAACAACTCTTGATCGTGTCATTCGGCAGCAATTCTTGATTGCAGAAGGAGATCCGTTCAATCCGCGTGCCATTCGTGCGAGCGCGGAGCGTATTCGTGCTCTTGGGTTTTTTAGCGATACTCAAGTCGAGTCACGCGAAGGATCGTCTCCCGATAGAGTGGTGATTGATGTTGACGTCGAGGAGCAACCGACCGGTTCATTGAGCTTAGGAGGTTCGTATTCTCGTAACAGCGGGTTTGGCGTTGCGATTGGATTGAAGGAAAATAATTTCCTTGGACGAGGACAAGAATTATCCTTCGATTGGTCGACAGCCTCGGACTCCGAAATTTATTCATTCGGATTTGTCGAACCTTACTTATATGGTCGCGATCTCGCCCTGAATTTATCGCTCGGGTATACGGAAGAGGACTCGAGTTTTTCAAGCTTTGACAATGAGCGTGTGTTCTTTCGATCAGGTCTGACCTTTCCTGCGAATGAACGTGGCAAGCTCAATGTTCGTTTGTTCTACGAACAAGCTGAAATGCTATCGCGCGCTGCAGATTCCAGCGGAGTCGTTATCCAGAAAGAAATCAATTTGGGAGAACAGGTCGCATCGGGGATCGGGTATCGATATTCGTTTGACAGCCGCCGAGCAGGATTGGATCCCAACGCGGGAGTCTTGACGGAAATTGGTCAGGATATTGCTGGACTGGGAGGCGACAGCGAATACGTAAGCACGTACGCTCGACTTGTTGCGCGAACGCTCGTATTGAACGAGGAAGTAACCTTACGAGCGTCGACTGAAGTGGGTGTTTTGTCTTGGCTCGGGGAGAGTGTCTCCCGACGACCAGATCGATTTGTTTTTTTCCCATCTGTTTTCCGAGGTTTCGAGCCGGCTGGTGTTGGACCACGCGATCAAGCCAATGATGCTGACGACGCATTGGGCGGAAACTATCTCGCGGTTGCTCGGTTTGAAGCTGAATTTCCTCTTGGTCTACCTGCGGAAGTTGGTATTCGGGGAGGCGTATTTTATGATATCGGAAACATATGGAATCTCAAAGATGTCGATACCAAAGGGGGTTCGATTGTTGGTGCCGATGGCTCCATACGCCACGTCATTGGCGCTTCTTTGCTATGGGACACACCAATCGGACCTTTGCGCTTTAACTTCTCTGATGCTTTGAGAAAAGAAAGTTACGACAAGGAGCAAAGTTTCGATTTTACACTTCAAACGTCCTTTTAACCTTTCGTTATGAGAAAACTCTTTAATGAGTTTTGGAGGTTTGCTCTCATTGCGGGCATTCTTGCCATTTCCATCATTCCCGATACGTCCGCGCAGGAAATTGGAACGGTACGCAGTGCCTTTTTAACAATTGAATTGGACCGATTCTTCAGTCAATCCAAATTTGGGTTGCGAATTGCCCGTGAAATTGATGAGGCCGGTGAACTTTTAGCCGCAGAGAATCGCCAGATTGAGGCCGAATTAGTGCTTGAAGAACAGGGGTTAACGGAGCGGCGCAAGTCGATGGAACCGATTGAGTTTCGGCAACTTGCGGACGCCTTTGATGAGAAGGTTCAAGAGTTCCGTCGTGTACAAGACGGCAAGGTCAGGCAACTCAGTCAAAAGAGAGTGAATGGTCAAAACATATTGTTTCAGGAAGCGAGACCTGTTCTTGAACAACTGATGCGTGAAACAGGTGCTGTCGTCATTCTCGAGAGATCAAATGTTTTCTTGAGTGCGAATGTTATTGACATTACGGATGTGGCGATTACTCGAATCGATGCTGCGATCGGTGACGGATCGGCTCTAGAGGACGGAAGGGAGTAATTCGAGAATCATCGACTCAAACAGCAGTGTATTGTCGAATTGTTGGGTAGGCAGCTCATGTTGAAGAAGGTGAACGGCTCGGTTTATCACTATCGCGAGCAGCTCTTTTGTTATGCATTTATCCCAAATCAGTTTGATGTATGTACATCATTCCGTTAACATGGAGAAGTTCGCGAACGTTTGGCCGGTTGAAGGCATGGTTCTCTGGCTAACACTTGTATCGAACACTCACCATATATGTTGGTCAATATGCCTCCGGTGTTTGAAGGAATTAGGATGACCGATGACTTGAATTCAGCCGATATTCACCTGATTCAGCGTATTTTGCCGCACAGATACCCCTTTCTGCTGGTTGACAAAGTCATCGAAATCGATGGGACAAAGTCAGCCTTGGGTATCAAGAATGTAACCATGAACGAGCCTTATTTTCAAGGTCACTTTCCCGGAAATCCTATTATGCCGGGCGTGGCGATTGTTGAAGCAATGGCACAAACGGCCGCGGTCATGGTGGGAGTTGCGCTTAATCTGAAGGATCAAAACCTCCGAGTATTATTTATGAATATTGAGAATTGCAAGTTTCGGAAACTAGTCGTACCGGGGGACGTCGTGGCCATGCGTGTGTCTACGCTGCGTGGACGGCCGGGAATTAAGGTATGGCGATTTTTTGCGCAAGCGGAAGTTGAAGGCAAAATGGCCGCTTCGGCTGAATTTTCGGCGATGATGCAAACCCCTGATACATGACTCAAGCTCCACGAATTCATCCGCACGCCAATGTCGATCAATGCGCTACTCTCGGTCAGGGCTGTGTCGTGGGGCCATTTTGCGTCATTGGTCCGAACGTTACGCTGGGTGATCGGGTCGAACTTAAATCGCATGTAGTTGTAACGGGTGATACCATTATTGGAGATGATACATGTTTGTTTCCGTTTTCCGTTATTGGTGAAGTGCCTCAAGATCTTAAGTACAAAGGCGAAAGAAGTTGCCTGCGTATTGGTGCACGCAACCGCATTCGAGAACATGTCACAATGAATGCCGGTACTCAAAAGGGGGGAGGAATCACACAAGTTGGAGATGACTGTTTATTTATGGCCGGCTCGCACGTAGCGCATGATGCGCATATAGGTAATCGAGTGATTATGGTTAATTCTGCAGCGGTTGCTGGGCATTGCGTCTTGGAAGATGATGTCATTGTCGGCGGATTGAGCGGTGTGCATCAATGGGTTCGCATCGGTCGCGGTGCGATTATCGGAGCATTAACGATGGTTACGAATGACGTTATTCCGTACGGTCTTGTACAAGGACCACGTGGAGAACTCGATGGACTCAATCTCATTGGCTTAAAGCGTAAAGGTGTCAGCCGGTCGGATATCACCGCTTTACGGGCCGCATTTCAGATGTTAGCGCAGGGTGAAGGAACTTTTCAGGATCGTGCGCGAAAATTGGCGGAGGAGCACGATAGTCCCTTGGTTGCGGACATTGTCCGCTTTGTTCGTGCGAATACGGATCGATCTTTTTTGACACCGCGTTGAATGTGTCATGTTGGCGATAATTGCTGGAAAAGGGGAATTAGCAAAGAGTATCTGTCAATCCCTTTGTGAAAAACCGTTAATATGCACGTTAGATGGAAATAATCCAGACGGTATTGAGCCCGAAATAATTTTTCGTTTGGAAACCCTGGGAAGTTTCTTGGATACCCTTAAATTACGTGGGGTCACGGAACTATGCTTTTGCGGTGCGGTTGTGCGCCCTAAGATTGATATCACAAAAATTGATCACGCAACTTTGCCATTGATCCCAGTATTGCAGAGAGCGTTATTGCCGGGTGATGACGGTGCTTTGCGGGCTCTTTTATCCGTGTTTGAGCAAGAAAATATCACGATCCGCGGCGCTCATGAGATTGCACGGGATCTTCTACCGCCATCAGGGGTGTTGACTCAAACGCAGCCCAGAAAAGATTTGACGCTTGATCTTGACAGCGCCCGAGAAGCCCGGCGACGAATGTCCAGGATTGATGAGGGACAGGCCTGCGTCGTAAGGGGTTCGGATATCATTGTGTGTGAGGATTCACGTGGCACAGACAAAATGCTTTATGAACTTGTCTCTACGAACAATTCATCCGCAGAATCTCGATCTTCAGATCTTTTTTTTGGGGTTATGGACGAGATCAATGATGCGTTGGGAACAGCGGCCGATTGGTTAACAGGGTCAGATCTCCATCGTCTCCCTCCAAAGAGACAAGCGGGAATACTCTTCAAATTTCCAAAACTGGGTCAGGACCGTCGTGTTGATTTACCAACTATTGGCCCCCGCACTATTCAATACGCGGCCCAAGCCGGAATTGAAGGCATCGTACTGGAAGCGCAAGAAGTTATTGTCATTAATCGCTCGTCCGTGATCACACTATGTGATCAATCCAATCTTTTTCTCTTGGTACGGTCAATGCACTCATGCGAATGTTCATTGTAGCCGGTGAACCCTCCGGGGATCAATTAGGAAGTACCTTGATGCACAACCTTCATACCTTGAGGCCGGACATTGTATTTGAAGGTATCGGCGGCCAAGCGATGCAGCAGAACGGGCTGAAATCGCTCTTTCCGATGCATGAATTAAGTGTCGTTGGATTGACCGAAGTTATCCCAAAATACCGGGCCTTACGGCGACGTGTTCATCAGACAGTCGCCGCTGTACTCGCGGGACAGTTCGACGCTTTGGTCACGATTGATAGCCCGGATTTTTGTTTAAGGGTCACAAAGTTGGTCAAGGCAGCATCAAATATCCGAACGGTCCATTATGTCGTACCGTCTGTGTGGGCTTGGCGTCCAAAGAGAGCACAAAAAATGGCACATTGCGTTGATCAGGTCTTAGCGCTCTTCCCGTTTGAACCTCCATACATGGAAGCTGCCGGGATGCGATGCGACTTCGTAGGCCATCCGCTTATCTCCAAATCGAAACCGACATATGCTGATGCACGGAAATTTCGCAACCAATATGGATTGAGAGATACTCCAATCTTACTGGTCTTGCCCGGCTCACGGCGGACCGAAGTTCAAAAATTAATGAAGCCTTTTAGGGAAGCGGTTGACATTTTTTGCCGTGATAAACTTCCTATACAGATTGTCATCCCCACAGTTTCGACGGTCAGCGACCTAGTGCGTGAAGACATTTCCAACTGGTCAGGAGATCCAATTGTCATTGAAACAAGCGGTAGTGCTGTTGCGGATGGAGTAGACATCGTTAAACGTGGAGGATTTGCGGCTGCAAATATCGCACTTGCTGCATCGGGTACGGTGTCGCTCGAACTCGCGGCTGCAAGAACGCCCATGGTGATTGGCTATCGATTTTCTTGGTTAACGTGGCAATTCATCAAACACATGGCGATTACTGATACAGCGACCCTTGTTAATTTGTTATCCGATACACGTGATATTCCTGAATGTTTAGGACCGATGTGTCGAGGCGATATGATCGCCAAAAAATTGAATCATGTTTGGTTAAATCCAGAGACTCAAATTCATGCACTGGAAACCGCAATGATCAGGATAAGTGTGAACGGCGGCGACCCAGGTTTGCAAGCGGCCAAAGCCGTTCTGGACGGACTGAGTCCATCTTGAAACTCACGTGAAACCGCAGACCAGACCCGAGTGTTTTCGCGGTTATCACAATACTGTTCAACGACAACTTACGATCCATCCACCTCCGAAGACACGAGTACCCTCTGCTTCGTAAAAAACACACGCTTGTCCCGGTGCAATGCCGCATTCGGGTTGAATCAACTCAACTTCAGCCTTATTATCCAAGATCGGTCGAACGATTGCCGCAACGGGGGGTGACGTCGATCGAACCTTCACAAAAACCGTCCATTCGCGACGTGACTTGAATGCTGTATCCCCGAGCCAATTTATTTGCTTGACTGTGATGTGATTTGTTTCAAGCATCTCTTTTGGCCCAACAGTTACGGTTCTAGTAGCCGCGTCGAGTCCAATGACGTAGAGAGGCTTGGCCAAACCACCGATATCGAGTCCACGACGTTGACCTATTGTGTAGTGCATTATGCCATTATGTTGTCCAAGAATTCGTCCGTCAGCGTGTACAATATCTCCGGGTCCAGATGCTTCAGGGCGTAATTTTTTGATGACGGATGTATAGTCCCCATTGGGAACAAAACAGATATCTTGACTATCCGGCTTATTTGCGACGGATAAGCCGAGTATTTGTGCGAGTTTTCTTGTATCATCTTTTGAAGGTAAGTCGCCCAATGGAAAGCGGAGAAAATTCAACTGCTCCCGTGTCGTTGTAAAGAGAAAGTAGGATTGATCCCGAACCAAATCATTTGCACGATGTAGTTCAGGACCGTGTTTACCACTTACGCGCCGAATATAGTGTCCTGTTGCCATGCAATCCGCCTCAAGATCATAGGCGGTTTTCAATAAATCTCTAAATTTCACTCGTTCATTGCATCGAACACAGGGAATCGGGGTTACACCCTCAAGATAACTGTCTACAAATTCGGCGATGACATCGTTTCGAAAGACATTTTCATAATTCAAGACATAATGTGGAAAAGTAAGCTGCTCGGCAATTCGCCGAGCATCACGGATGTCGGCCCCCGCGCAACACGCACCTTTTTTTCCAATAGCAGCACCTTGATCATACAGCTGCAGCGTAATTCCAATTACATCATATCCTTTCCTCGCCAGATCGGCCGCGACAACTGAACTGTCCACACCACCCGACATCGCAACGACAACACGCGTTTGTTCGGGTGATTTTGCAATGCCGAGGGAATTGAATTGATCCGCGCAAGAAGTTGACATGGGACTCATTCTTCAATTCACTTTATAAAAACTTTATGGTCGGAGCTTTCGTTATCGATTACAGCTAGGACGTATTGTTACTGAGATTGCATCGGAGTACGACCGAACAGAAACGAATAGTGTCACGTACTCTTTGATGTTGGCTCATTTCAATCTCTCAACCAAGCTCATCGCGATATTCGTTGAATGATAGTCGGCTCTTATCACTTCTTACGAAAGAATCGCAAGTATCGGCGCAGATCATTTGCTTCTGACATTTCAAGAAGTAACGAAGAAAGGTCAAGAGTCATCGAACCGATACATTATAATTCTGAAAACGAAACCAGCGTCTCGGTTACGTGGTCGCGCTGAGATTGCGCAATCTTTAATCGCCTTCGGAATTACCGATACAAAAAGAGGATGAACTGGCACGTAGCAAGAGCATATAGCATCTGTTGAAATGGATAAGGTTGACGCTTTCGTATAGTGGGAGCGTTTGAAATGTGGTAACCTTTCTGAGCGCATCAAAGCGCTGTCATAAATCGTGTATAACTTTGTCAACTTGATTTTTCAGCTGAAAACTTGCACAACATCAAAGTTCTTTAGGATATCTCGATCTTAACAACGAGTCCAAAAAGTCGGCCTGAACGTGACAAGCTTGCAAACAAGATATACGGGATCACAAGAGTCGGCGCACATTCCATGGCCACTCCGCCGGCTCATTCAACAAGAATCGTGATCCGGCTTAGTGACTGGAATGGTGAGCAATGCATTTCTAACAGCGCGACCAACCATCAATCACCAGCGTATCAACTCAACAGACCGTACGCATCTCGACTTTATTGAGGCAAGTTCCGATCTTACGCACCTCCACTGGATCGATATCTGCCAATTTCAGAAACCCAAGACACAATGGCGACCCAGGCAGGATTCGAACCTGCAACCTGCCCCTTAGGAGGGGGCTGCTCTATCCAGTTGAGCCACAGCCCATCTTTAACATTTTGTGCAAAAAAGTTATGATATTCAACACCTTAAAAAATGTGGTGGCACTACAAACTTTGATTTTCAGGATTTTTATGCGACCGCTTGTCGGCAGATTCAAGCGGTCTCAGACGACAGTCTTGCGCAGGTTCCGGGCCGGGGGTGCGATCTGCATCGCGTTATAGATTGCGGCCTGATCGGCATTCGGGAGGGCCGTGTTGCGGATATGGACCCGGCGGCCATCGGGTCGGGCGAAGGCGGTGGTGA
>JAPORU010000171.1 GCA_026710045.1 Aestuariivita sp.
CGGGTCGGAAAAAGGGGCTCTTGCGAAGGCATCGGGCGTTCAAAAGCGGTCTGACGAGCAAGATCGTCGCGCTGACGGACGCGATTGGAAAACTGATCCGTTTTGTCGTCCTCCCCGGCCAGAGCCATGATCTCGTGGCGATACCGATGCTCCTGGACCCTGTGAATTTCACGACATTGATCGGTGACAAGGCCTTTGACTCGGACGCCTTACTGGATAGGCTTGCGGAACACGGAGTCAAGACGGTGATTCCGCCGAAGAAAAACCGAACGCTTCCGCGCACCTTTGACCGAGACACCGATCGGGACCGGCACCGGATTGAGAATGTCTTCTGCAAGATCAAGGCGTTCCGGGCGATTGCAACGCGGTATGACAAGACCGCATCCAGCTTCGCGGCCGGCATTCATCGGGTTGCAGGGGTCATCGCCGCACGATAGATGTCAACGGACCCTAGTACCACACAGCATTTTTTCGATGGCGCTGAATCATCTGATCCAGAGAATGAAATTCAGATGTGATGAACCGAATCAATCGACGGGATGGGGAATTGACGCTTGCATCAACGGGACTCAAGAGAAACAGATGCCGATCAGGGTCACCAATTCGAACGTGTAACGTCGAGAGAACATTTTGTTTTCGCAGCATAAAGACAACGGAGTAAGGTAACACGGTTAGTGAATCGGAACCAACCAGGACATTAATGACCGCACTTAGGGATCCGCCTGAAAAGCTGACTTTGAGTTCGCGAACACCGATCCCATCAAGAGCGGCACGTAAGTCATGATAAAGTGGGCTATCGGGTGGGGGCGCAACCCATGTAAATTCGGCGATATCCGATAAGCGGACAGATGACTTGCGACTTAAAGGATGGCCAGTTCGACATGCAATGACATTGCACCCTGTCAGAATTTTTGAACCTTCAACTTTGTCCGGGATCTCTGTCTTTCGGATCGGGGCGAATCCCACGTCAAGGGTGCCATCATGTAACCCGTTCAGTATTCCTGGTGTATAGTCATAACTCTGGCGAATATGAATATCCGGGGCTCCGGACTGGAAGGCCGCCAAAATGGAAGAGACCACACCATCCATGAATATGGGCGTTCCCGCTACTCGGACAACGCCTCCAAGGCCCCGATCACTCTGCTGAATTTTTATGGCCGCCGAACTCACCGCAAGAGAAACCTTGCGACCCTCCTGTGCCAGAGCCAAACACAATTCAGTCGGCTGCAAAGGACGCCGATTCGGTAGAAATAAATTGGTTCCGAGTCTCTCTTCCAACATCGCGAGCGACCGCGAAACACTTGGCTGAGATTTCCCGAGCGCATGGGCGCCTTCAGATAATCCACCATGGTCGACAATCGCAGCTAGGATTGCAAGATGATTGGGATCCAATTTCATAACAGCAAGTTATATAATTGCTGAAAGATTCAATCAACCTGTCCAAAGAATGCGTTATCTATAATTTCATGATAACCTTGAAAGTTGGCCTCGGATGCAACGTACGGTGAATACAAAAAATCTCCAAAGGATTCGCTTTGGGGCGGGCATTCGCCATGAACTGGGGACGGAGTTGTCGAAACTGGGAGGAACGCGCGCGCTTTTGTTATCCACACCGCAGCAGTCCGATATCGCAATGGATTTAGCGACGGGATTGAACGGTCAAATTGCGGGAATATATTCCCGGGCAGCAATGCATACGCCCGTCGAGGTGACCGAAGATGCCTTGGCCCATCTCCTGGACGTCGATGCCAATTGCCTGATTGCCGTTGGCGGTGGTTCAACAACGGGACTCAGCAAAGCTTTAGCGTTACGCAAAAACCTCCCTCAAGTCGTTATCCCGACAACGTATGCAGGGTCGGAAGCTACCCCTATTCTGGGTCAAACGGAAAAGGGGGTCAAAACAACTCTGATCGAGTCCCGCGTATTGCCTGATGTCGTACTTTACGATCCTGAATTGGTCGTGAGTTTACCCGTTGAGTTGACCGTTACGAGCGGATTGAACGCAATGGCGCATGCCGCCGAGGCACTTTATGCCCACAATCGGTCGGAAGCTACAACGAAACAAGCCTTGAGGGGGTTGCAAGCTTTTATAAAGTCGTTACCGCGCGTTGTGGAATGTCCCGATGACTTGGTCGCGCGAGAAGAGACGCAGCGCGGAGCCTATGACTGTGGCGTTGTCCTCGGAACAGTGGGAATGGCATTGCATCACAAGCTTTGCCATACCTTGGGTGGCTCCTTCGATTTGCCGCATGCCCAAACTCACGCCATTTTATTGCCGCACACAATCCAATTCAACGCGGTAGAGGTACCGAAGCTGTTGGCTCCTCTTGCTGAACTCTTCGGAAGCAACCAGCCGGGACCAGCCCTCTGGGAATTTGGCCGCCAACTTGGGGCACCACTGAAACTGCGTCACTTTGGTCTCGCTGAGTCCGATTTGGATGCAGCAACAGAACTGGCCTTAGCGAAACCTTATTGGAATCCACGCGCCGTCACGGCTGAGGGTATCCGAGGTCTCCTGCACGATGCTTGGTCAGGAACAAAGCCCCGTAACTATTGAATTTGAAAGGAAAAACATGTTTACGCGTCGAGATATATTAAAGTCAACGGCAGCCACGGGAGCGGCGGCACTGAGCAGTCTGGCAACACCTGCTCTTGCCACTGGTGCCAAGATTAAATTGGGGTATATCAGTCCGCAATCTGGGCCACTTGCAGCATTCTCCGAAGCAGACAAATTTATCCTTGATAACGTCGCTATGGCGCGACCTGATTTTGAAGTACTGGTCAAAGACAGCCAATCAAACCCGAATCGGGCCGCCGAAGTCGCCAAGGAATTGATTGTCGACGATGGCGTAGAAATGATGCTTGTCGCGTCAACGCCTGAAACGACAAATCCTGTCGCAACAACCTGTGAACTCGAAGAAATTCCATGCCTTTCGACGGTCGCGCCCTGGCAGCCCTGGTTTATTGGCCAGCAAGGAAATCCAGGCGATCCCAATAGTTGGGAGCCGTTCAATTATGCGTATCACTTCTTTTGGGGACTCGAAGATATTATCGCTGTGTTTACGAATATGTGGAACCAACTTGAGACAAACAAAAAAGTTGGTGCACTCTATCCCAATGATGGGGATGGAAATGCTTGGGGCGATCCCGTTGTTGGTTTTCCTCCAGCCCTGACGGCCCAAGGGTATTCGCTCATAGATCCCGGACGGTATCAAAATCTGACAGACGATTTCACCGCACAGATCGCCGCCTTTAAGTCAGATGATATTGACATCATTACCGGCGTTCCGATCCCGCCTGATTTTACGACGTTTTGGACGCAAATGAAGCAGCAGGGATTTACACCAAAAGTGGCGTCTATTGGCAAGGCGATTCTTTTTCCTGTGGCCGTCGAAGCGCTTGGGAAAGATGGCCATAATCTCAGTTCCGAGGTTTGGTGGTCTCCGTCACACCCATTTTCCAGTTCTTTGGACGGTCGTTCATCCGCGAATCTTGCAGAAGGATTTGAGACGGCAACGGGTCGTCAATGGACCCAGCCAATCGGATTTATTCACGCCCTTTTTGAAGTGGCTGCAAACGTCATGGATCGGGTGGATGATACCAGCAATGGGGACGCCGTAGCCGAGCAAATTTTCGAAACGAAATTGGATACAATCGTTGGTCGACTCGAATGGGGAAGCAACGACTTACCGCCATTTGCGGCCAGAAATGTCGCGAAGACCCCTCTTGTTGGTGGCCAATGGCGTCTGAAGGGGGAGAGTTATGACTTGGTGATCGTGGACAATCAAACCGCTCCAAACATTCCGACCGGCGGTGTGATGGAAGAAATTATGTGATGGTTCAAGACAAATCAGACGATCAACGCTTCAATCGGTTACTCAATCACTATCGATGCTCAAACTTGTGAAAATGTGCAAGTCCTTCGGCGCTGTATGTGTTGCGGATGAAATCTCGTTTGAGGTTTCTAAAGGCCAAGCGCTCGGAGTGATCGGTCCGAACGGGGCGGGTAAGTCGACCTTGTTTAATCTGATTACTGGTAATCTTCCACCCGATAGAGGTTACATCGGATTTGAAGAGCAGGACATTACCAGGCTGCCGCCAATGAAACGCGTAAGAATGGGTATTGGTCGAAGTTTTCAGATTCCGCAACCCTTTCACAGAATGACCGTGTTCGAAAATCTTATGGTTGCCGCTGCGTTTGGTCGCGGCTTGAGTGAAGCAGAAGTGATCGACGATTGTGTTTCGATTCTGGAACAAACGGAAATGGTGCCACGAGCAAATGTTTTGGCGGGGCAGTTATCGTTGCTCGAACGCAAACGATTGGAACTCGCACGGGCATTGGCGACCGAACCAAAGTTGCTTCTTTTGGATGAAATAGCTGGAGGGCTGACCGAAGGTGAGTGCCAGAAGCTCATCGCGACAATTCGCGGTATTCATCGCACTGGTGTGACCATTGTTTGGATTGAACATGTCTTGCACGCATTGACATCGGTCGTCGACAGACTGCTGGTTTTGGATTTCGGACGTGTGATCGGAATTGGAGATCCGATGTCGATCATGGCGTCAAAGGAAGTCAAGGAAATTTATTTGGGAATCGACGTATGAGTTTACTGTCGATTCAATCGCTGGACGCCTTCTATGGGGATTTTCAAGCTCTCTTTGCAGTGAATGTGGCACTGAATCATGGTGAAACAGTGGCCATTATTGGAGCCAATGGGGCTGGAAAAACCACACTTTTACGCTCGATAGCTGGAGTTCTGAAGAACGCACATGGCAGTATTTCCCATAATGGAGAGGCAATTGGAGCCTTGTCGGCGGATGCTGTTTTGGCACGGGGGATTGCAATGGTTCCCGAAGGGCGAAAACTCTTTTCGTCTTTGACAGTTGAAGAAAATCTTTTGATTGGTGCTTATGCGCAACGGAGCGAACCCGAATGGACTCTGGAAAAAATTTATGATCTTTTTCCAGTCTTGGCAGAGAAACGACACGACGCCAGTACAATGCTATCGGGTGGACAACAACAGATGGTGGCGATCGGACGTGCGTTGATGTCAAATCCGGACGTTCTGCTATGCGATGAAATTAGTCTCGGTCTCGCGCCGGTGATCGTCAAGAAAATCTATTCGGAATTTCCAAAAATAAAGTCAGCAGGCGCCAGCGTGATCGTTGTCGAGCAAGATATCACTCAGGCGGTAACCGTGGCAGATACCGTCTATTGCATGATGGAAGGAGGTGTAACCCTGTCCGGGAAACCTTCGGATCTGACCAAGGATCAGATTCACCGAGCTTATTTTGGCGTGGGTGTTGACGAATGATCTGGCTTGAAACACTCATTCAAGGCATTCTTCTCGGTGGCCTCTATGCCTTATTTGCTGCCGGTCTGAGTTTGGTATTTGGGATTATGAGACTTGTGAATCTCGCACATGGAGATCTCATCGTGGTCGGTGCGTATATGATCCTGATCATTGTATCCATCCTCGGCATCAATCCCTTCGTTGCCACGTTCATTGCTGCACCAGGAATGTTCGCTCTTGGATGGTTACTCCAACGGTTTGTTTTGAACCGCACGCTTGGAGACGATATTCTCCCACCTTTGTTGGTGACTTTCGGTCTTTCCATTGCCCTGCAGAATGCGCTGCTTGAAGGATTTTCGGCGGATAGTCAGCGCATTAATGCCGGCGCGTTAGAAACAGCATCCATTCCTGTCGGATCCTTATCGATTGGAATCATGCCTTTGCTGACTTTTGCAACGGCCATTCTGGTAATTTTCGGGTTAAATCAAATAATTTTCAGAACCGCCCTTGGCCGTGCATTTCGAGCAACATCGGACGATCCGATAACGGCGAGCTTGATGGGAATTCGACCATCTTCGGTTTTTGCCATTGTCACAGGTCTTGCGATGCTCGTGGCAATCATTGCAGCGTTGTACCTTGGCATGCGGGCGAGTTTCGATCCTTCAATTGGACCGGTTCGACTTATTTATGCCTTCGAGGCAGTCATTATCGGAGGGCTTGGATCACTTTGGGGTACGCTTCTCGGTGGTATAATTATTGGAGTTGCTCAAACGTTTGGGGCCGCCATTAATCCTGAATGGCAAATTCTGGCCGGTCATCTGGCCTTCCTCGCTGTGCTGCTTTTGCGTCCACGTGGTTTGCTTCCAAGGGCCGTCGATTAATGGGAGTGGGTCATATCAAAGTCGGAACGGCGTCCTCTCGTTTCGCTGCTTGGATTGCTTCGGGATTTATTCTTGTTGCCATCTTTTTGCCATTCGTTGCAGGACGCTCACTTCTCCAGGATTTGTTCTTCATTTTTAGTATGCTTGTATTGACACAATGGTGGAATCTTCTTGCGGGCTATGGGGGACTGGTCTCGGTCGGACAGCAAGCCTTTGTAGGAATTGGGGCCTATGCTATGTTTGGATCGGTCATTTTAGGGAATGTCGATCCTGTCGTGTCAATTCTGATTGCTGGCTTTGCCGCGTTTGTCCTGTCTGTTCCGACCGCCTTTCTCGCGTTTCGTCTGCACGGTGCATACTTTGCCATTGGGACATGGGTTATCGCCGAAGTGATGCGTCTTGGTGTTGCGCAATGGAAAGCCGTTGGCGGTGGAACGGGCACATCGCTTCCTCGCAGTGCAACGCGTGATATGTGGTTTGTTGACGGAATCTCGGTCTTGTTCGATGTCAAAACATCTGCCGCACGTGACATTTTGGCCTATTGGTTATCCTTGTTTTTAATGGTCACAACCATTGCCGTGATTTACTGGTTTTTACGGACTCGCCGAGGGTTGGCGCTGTTCGCGGTACGTGACAATTCCCAAGCGGCACAATCTGTTGGTATCAATGATTTTATATCCAAGTTGATTGTCTACTTTATGGCGGCCTTTGGCACGGGTCTCGCAGGTGGGCTGATTTACCTTCAAAAGGCACGGATAAGTCCTGATTCCGCATTCAGTGTCCTCGACTGGACCGCTTATGTCATCTTCATTGTTGTGATCGGTGGTATTGGAACACTTGAAGGACCGATTGTCGGGGTTCTGGTTTTTTTTCTTTTGCAATCCTTACTATCAGATTTTGGCAGCTGGTATCTCATGACACTTGGGGTCATTGGCATCGCGGTGATGCTTTTTGCGCCAAAGGGACTCTGGGGTCTTTTTACGGAAAGAACAGGCATGGAACTGTTCCCGACCCGGCGACAGCTTGTCATTCCCGAGAAGGAAACTTGATATGGCAGAAATAACCACAGATGTTTTGATTATCGGCACCGGACCAGCCGGGTCAGCGGCAGCGGCACTCTTGTCGTCTTATGGAATCAAGAACATGGTAATCAATCGCTATCGCTGGCTTGCGAATACACCACGTGCTCATATCACCAATCAACGTACCATGGAAGTCTTGCGTGATCTTGGACCTGAAGTTGAGGCCGAGGCTTATCTTCATGCAACCGAGCAGGACTTAATGGGAGAAAATGTCTTTTGTGAGAGTTTGGCGGGTGAGGAAATTGGTCGGATGAAGTCGTGGGGCAAGCATCCGCTCAGTCGTGCCGGGCATCAGTTGGCCTCTCCGTGCCATATGAATGATCTGCCGCAAACTTATATGGAGCCGTTATTGTACGCGACGGCTTGCAAACGTGGTACGCAAGGCCGGATGTCAACGGAATATATCTCCCATCAGCAAGATTCTGAAGGGGTCGAGACAACCCTTTTTGACCGATTGTCGAAACGTATGTTTGTCGTGCGCTCAAAATACTTGATTGGCGCAGATGGTGGGAATTCAATGGTCGCTGAGCATATTGAAACCCCTATTGAGGGGAAAATGAATGTGGGTGGATCAATGAACATCCTGTTCAAAGCAGATCTGACACAATACGTGGCTCATCGACCGAGTGTGCTCTACTGGATCATGCAACCGGGCGCCGATGTCGGCGGAATCGGGATGGGTTTGGTCAGGATGATTCGACCATGGAACGAGTGGTTGATCGTTTGGGGTTATGATATCCAGAAAGAACCCCCGGTGGTCGATGCCGAATTTGCGACTGGTGTTGCACGCCAACTGGTTGGGGACCCCACTTTGGATATTGAATTGATCTCGGCCAATATCTGGACTGTGAACGACGCCTACGCGACCTGTATGCAGAAAGATCGGGTTTTCATTATGGGCGATGCCGCACACCGGCATCCACCCTCAAACGGATTAGGTTCAAATACATCTATTCAGGATGCATTTAACCTGTGCTGGAAATTGGCAGCTGTGATTAACGGGCACGCAAGTTCACAGTTATTAAACAGCTATTCTGAAGAGAGGGTGCCGATTGCCAAGCAAATTGTCACCCGGGCAAATCAGTCCATTAGCGAATTTGGCCCCATTTTTGAAGCCTTGGGAATGACTGGTGGCGATGATATCGCGGCGATCAAGGCCCGGATGGATGCACGGTGCGATCCAACATCGGAAGGGGAATTGCGTCGTGAGGCTTTGAGAAAGGCGATTGCCTTTAAAAAATATGAATTTGACGCACATGGCGTGGACATGAACCAACGTTACCGGTCAAGTGCTGTGGTTACGGACGGACAGCTGGAACCGGCCTTCGAGCTTGACAGCGAGTTACATTATCAACCCACCACCTGGCCAGGAGCGCGACTACCCCATGTTTGGGTTTATGATCATGATAGCGGTCTGCCTGTTTCAACGCTTGATCTATGCGGTCACGGAAAATTCACACTTCTAACAAGTCTCGGTGGTGAATCATGGGCAGTGGCGGGGAATCGGGTGGGTGCAGAGCTTGGGATTGATCTCGTATGTCATGTGATTAGCCCCCGTCAAGCTTATGTGGACCACGCCGGGGATTGGGCACGGGTTTCAGAAATTTCCGACAGTGGATGTCTTCTTGTTCGTCCTGATCATCATGTTGCCTGGCGTACGGACGCAAGATCTGCGAATCCGGTGAGAGAGTTGCGCCGAGCCTTAGCACGTATTCTAGCCCGGGAGGAGTGACAATGGCCAGCTTACCAAGAGCTTATTTCAATGAAGAGAGCAGCGCCGATGTGGTGGCGGGTCAAAACGTTAATGCCAAAGATGCCCGTCTGCGCGCGATTATGGACAGCATTATCCGCCACTTGCACGCCTGCATTAAGGACGTTGAACCCACGCCACAGGAATGGCTCCAGGCAATTCAATTCCTGACTGAAACCGGACATATGTGTGATGATTGGAGACAGGAATTCATTCTGCTTTCTGATGTATTGGGCGTCTCTATGCTTGTCGATGCGATTAATGCACGACGTCCAAAGGGAGCCACAGAAAACACTGTCCTGGGTCCTTTCCATATTGACGCGGCTCCTGAATACCCAATGGGTACGAATATCTGTCTTGATGCCAAGGGTGACGATCTTGTGGTTCACGGATGTGTTCGGAGTATTGACGGTCGTCCGTTGACTGATGTGAAGATGGATGTCTGGCAAGCCAATGACGATGGATTCTACGACATTCAGCAAAAGGGGATTCAACCGGCCTTTAACTTGCGCGGGGTTTTTCGCACCGGTGAAGAGGGACACTACTGGTTCAAAGCCGTGCGCCCCAAGCATTATGCCATTCCTGACGATGGTCCCGTTGGTCGGTTGTTGGAGAATCTGGGTCGTCATCCCTGGCGACCCGCTCATTTGCATTTCATTCTCTCGAAGGAGGGGTATGAGACGGTAACCACGCATATATTTGATCCCGATGATCCCTACATCGGGAATGATGCCGTCTTTGGTGTGAAAGAAAGTTTGCTGGGTCACTTTCAGAAAATTGATGCCGAAGACAAGCGTGTCGATATGGGTTTTGACGGGACGTTCTATTGGGATCTTGAATTTGATTTTCGCATGGCGCCCCAAAAATGACCAAGCCGTGCATCATCTGCGTTGCCATTACGGGGTCAGTTCCCCAAAAGGCAGACAATTCCGCGGTACCCATTACGATAGCAGAACAAGTTGAGAGCACCCAAGCGGCTTACGAAATGGGCGCATCGGTCGTGCATTGTCACGTCCGCAACGCAGATGGTTCTCCGAGCTCTGATCCAGATCGGTTCGCCCGGTTACAGGAAGAGCTCAAGGCATACTGTCCAGACATTGTCATTCAGTTTTCAACCGGTGGGCGGTCTGGAGCCGGTCGGGAAAGAGGCGGCATGCTGTCGTTACGTCCGGAGATGGCATCACTGTCTGTCGGCTCGAACAACTTTCCGACACGCGTCTACGAAAATCCGCCTGACCTTGTGGATTGGCTGGCGGCGCAAATGAAGAACTTTGGCATTAAACCCGAAATCGAAATCTTTGATCTCTCCCATCTTCATAAAGCCGCACACATGCAACGTAACAATCAACTTGTCGCTCCGGCGTACGTGCAGTTTGTGATGGGGGTTCGAAACGCAATGCCGGCCGATCGGGATGTGTTTGATTATTACATACGAACGGTGAACCGGTTGCTTCCTGACAGCGAATGGTGTGCCGCGGGTATCGGCCGCCATCAGCAGGAGGTCAATGAATGGTGTCTTGCTCTGGGTGGGCACGTGCGTACGGGCCTTGAAGATAATGTCCGGTTGGATCGCGCCCGATTGGCTCCGTCGAACGCCGCACTTGTGGAACGTGTGGCGAAACTCTGTGTGCAATACAATCGTCCGGTCGCAACACCTGTACAAGCCCGACATATTCTTGGTCTGATGTGAAAGGAAAGCAATGACTGATACTGAAAAACTCGATCAACATGCCCGCGAAGCCGCAGCAACACTGCAGGCCCGCGCGCTCCAAGCGGATTCCGATACGATGGCTCTGCTCGTTGGCGAAGCGCGTACACATTATGGATGGCAGGATCGTGATGTGCCGGAAGACAAGCTCAAGGAACTCTACGAGATTGCAAAAATGGGACCAACCTCAATGAATCAACAGCCGATGCGCGTTGTATTCGTTCGCTCGAGCGCGGCCAAGGATCGACTGGAACCCGCTCTCATTCCACCCAATCGACCAAAAATGCGAACGGCACCTGTAACCGCAATTTTGGCTTATGATCTGAATTTCTGGGAGGAACTGCCTCGGTTGTTTCCACACAATCCCGATGCACAAGAAATTTTCAAATCCAATGCAACCGCCGCTCAAGTGAATGCGTTTCGAAACGGAACCCTACAAGGCGCCTATTTCATGTTTGCCGCACGTGCGGTTGGGTTGGATTTGGGAGCTATGTCAGGATTTGACAACGCAAAAGTTGATGAAGAATTTTTTCACGGCACATCATTAAAGTCCAATTTCCTCGTTAATCTCGGTTACGCTGATACATCAAAAATTTTTCGTCGCTTGCCACGTCTACCGTATGACGAGGTCTGTGAAACACTCTAAGGAGGAAACCAAAATGGCACGTTCAGGGATTTCCAAAACCGAAATTTTGGAGGCATCAAGCGGTATGCTCCAGAAGCAGCTCTATGTCATCTTCACAACCCCAGCGAGCGATATTGCGACCATTATGGAGCATATCGATGATCATCTGAAATTTCAGGTCGAGCTTGAGCAGCAGGGAATTATGCTGGGCGCTGGTCCAATGTGGGAAGATGACGAACGCACATGGAAGGGTGACGGGATGGTCATCATCCGCGCTGACAGCCTGTCGCATGCCCGTGAAATTGCGAAAACTGATCCCATGCATTCATCAGGTGCCCGCATATTTGAAGTGCGCCCGTGGTTGTTGAACGAGGGACGAATGACCGTTGAAATTAATTTTTCATCCAAACATTGCACATTGATTTAAATCTCATTTCAAGGAGGGCAGACAATGAGAAAAGCGTTTCTAGCAATTTTATTCAGTGTGGCGACAAGCTTTGCGCATGCTGAAACTTACAACTTGACAATGGCATCAAGCCACCCAAAGGTTTTACCTTGGGTCGGACAATTGTCGACACTGGTCGTTGGTCAGTCAAACGCACGTTTGGAAGCGATGGGGTCTAACGACCGAATTAACTGGACGGAAGCGTATGGCGGCGCGCTGTACGGATTTAAAGATACACTTGAAGCTGTTGGCGACGGACTGACGGATGCCGGTTGGGTTGGCACTCTTTGGGAAGGGTCAAAGATGCCCCTCCAGAATATTACTTATTTTACACCGTTTGTATCGGATGATTTGGTCGAAACACTTAAGATCATGAATGAGCTGCACCGGGACATTCCAGTGCTGCAACAGGCATGGGAGGATCAAAATGTCGTATTTCTTGGTGCTTCAGGAGTGGAAACTTATCATTTGCTGACCAATTTTCCGGTCAATTCGCTCTCCGACCTCGATGGACGTAAAATTCTGGCTCCCGGGCCGTCTGCGAACTGGATCAAGCATTTGGGGGCCGTTCCTGTCAATGGGGCGTTGCCGACGTACTACAATCAAGTACAGACCGGTGTTGCCGACGGAATGGTCGTCATTCTCACGGGTGCTTTTCCAAATAAGCATTATGAGGTTGCCCCTTACGTTACCCTTGTGGGTATCGGTGCGCATATGACGGGTGGACTGGGTATTAACAGAGATGTCTGGAATGGTCTGTCAGTGGATGTTCAAAAGGTTCTTCGGGAACTGGGAGAGGAATATACGGTTGCGCATGCCGAAGAAGTCATGGCGCGTTATCAGAAATTTCTGACGGCCTTACCGGATGTTGGTGCTACGGTAACCGAAATGAGCGCTGACGATGTCGCAACGTGGGCAAACACTTTACCGAATTTGGCGGGCGACTGGGTTGAGGCAAACGCCAATAAGGGTGCCGCGGTCGTTCTTGATGCTTACATGCAGAAAATCGAAGACTTTAATATCAACCCACGCATTGACTGGTCATCGCGATAAACAAGAGATGTATGTCGTCGATGTTGACATTCTCTGCATTCCGTAGAGGTACGAATCAAGCGGTCAGCGCGGTTACGGCGCTGACCGGTGTTATTTCTGGCGCCGCATCCATCTGGATTTTTTTACTGATGATTTTGATTTGCGCCGATATCATCGGCCGGTCAATGTTTAATCAACCCGTTCAGGGTGTTGCGGAAATCGTCGCAAATTCAATCGTCGCCATTGTTTTTTTGCAGGTCGCTCATGCCCTCATGAGTGGTCGAATGACGCGTACGGATATTCTAATCGCCTGGCTTGAAGAGGAACGTCCTTTCGCGGCTGGGATTATACGAATTTTCTTCCACATGGCCGGCATTTTTGTTTTCTTGATGATTGCTCAAGGAACTTGGCCAAAGTTGGTTGATGCATGGGCCGAAAATGAGTTTTTTGGAGCGCAAGGGGTTTTCACGGCTCCGGTATGGCCGATTAAAGCGTGTTTGTTCGGTGGGTCAATTTTAGCCTGTTTGGCTTTTGCAACGCAGGCCCTTCACGACATCAAGGTTATGTTAAACGCCGGACGAATGGCTTCCTTGCGGGTGCGACACTCGCGTGATGTCAGGCCCTTTGGTTGGGGTTTTATCGTTTTTTTTGTGATCGTGCTGTTGCTTGGCTACGCAACAGCGGTTTCTGATCTGGGAAGGATTGGAATTGGGCTCGCAACAATTGGCTTTATGCTTGTGTTGATTTTTTCAGGTGCCCATATAGCGGTGGTATTAATTCTGCTCAGTTTTTTGGGTATATGGCTGATACGTGATAATCCAACGGTTGCAGTTCGTTCGTTGGCCTTGGCCGCCGATGGAGCAATCAACCGCTACTTGTTTGGTATCGTACCCTTGTTTGTGCTTATGGGGCTGATCGTCGATGTCGCTGACATTGGGCGTGATGCCTATCGTGTTGCGGCTTGGTTGCTGCAGAGAATTCGTGGTGGTCTTGGGATGGCAACGGTGGCTGCGAACGCGGTCTTTGCCTCAATCACTGGAATCTCGCTTGCCTCGGCTGCCATGTTCTCACGTGTCGCCGTACCACAGATGGAGGCCAATGGCTATAACAAACGTTTTGCCTTAGGTGTGGTTGCGGGATCGAGTGTATTGGGAATGTTAATTCCGCCAAGCTTGTTGTTGTTTATTTTTGGGGTGTTGGCGGAACAATCGATTGGGGCACTGTTTCTTGCGGCAATTGTGCCCGGCATTGTCCTTGCGCTCGCATTTTGTATCGGCATCTACGTTTTGGCCACTCTTCGTCCGCGTATGGTCATGCAGTCTCATCGCCCCGTTGAGATTGAGGGGGAAACGTGGCGTACGGCGACCATTAAATTAATGCCGATTTTTGCTTTAGTGATCATTGTATTGGGAGGGATCTACACCGGTTTTTTCACTCCAACCGAAGCTGGAGCTGCGGGCGCCGCCGCCGCGATCCTGGTAGCCTTGGTAAAAAGAAGTTTGACTTGGAAAAAATTCTGGAGAGTCCTTGTTGAAACCGGCCTGGTTTCGGTTTCAATATTGGTGTTGATTATCGCGGCCTCAATGTACTCGCGTATGCTTACTCTTTCGACGATTCCGCAGCAGATCACTGTCATGTTTGCTGAATTCGGCTTTGATCTCATTGGCTTTATGTTTGTTTATTTGTTGCTTGTAATCGTTATGGGAATGATTTTGGATAGTACCTCGATCATGCTCATCTTATTGCCGCTGTGTCTGCCAATCGTTTCGGAGCTTGGCGGGAATCTCATCTGGTTTGGAATTGTGACTGTAATCGCTGTGGAGATAGGGTTATTGACGCCTCCCTTTGGCCTCACGGTTTATGTCGTCAAAGCGACCATTGCCGATCGCAGCACCACTCTCGGTGATATTTTCGGAGGAACCTTTCCCTTCGTCTTGATGATGACATTGGTCACTGTAATTTTGATATTGTTTCCTGGACTTAGTCTTATTTTTGAAAAATAGGTCTTTTAGCGATTGAACTGTATTGAACTGTCGTCTTAATCGGCTCCTTTTTGCGGCGTAAATTGGAATAAATGATGTGGGGCCAACCGCATCGTTATCCGGATGGTACTCGTGACCGACCGCAAACAGGGCTGGAACATGACACGCTCCGTCGTTCGTAACACGAGTTGTCGACCACGCTCGTCACGGACGCTCAGAGATAATCAATGATCACCATTTTCGCCGATTAGCCCAGAGTGTCCAACCATGGATACTAACAAATGCGCATTCAGGGTCCATAGAGATTGACCGTGTCGCTCTTCCTCAGTTAACCTGACATTGGGTTACCGAGTGCCTTATGATTCGAGCGTACATTGTGCTTTTCTCATGGTATCTCATCGTTTGGTCGACGACGTACCGGTACAAGGTGTTGCGCGGGGACCTGACCCATCTTTAACGTGCGCCGAGATAAGGTGCACTCTCCTAGCGGGTGCAAATCCCGTCCAACAATTGTTGCTTCGGTTGGTAGCGACCGCGGCGGATCATAAAGGTAACGATAGGGTTTGAAGCACTGCGGATAAAAGGACGGCTTACGGCCGTTTAGCGACCATACAGGCTGGAACGTGAGTGAACGCTGAGCCGGCTATGAGGCGGGTCATGCGTGTGACGCCCTTCCGTTAATATGGGGACGTCGGGTACC
>JAPORU010000069.1 GCA_026710045.1 Aestuariivita sp.
CGGTGATTCCCCCGAAGAAAAACCGAACGCTTCCGCGCACCTTTGACCGAGACGCCTATCGGGAACGGCACCGGATTGAGAATGTCTTCTGCAAGATCAAGGCGTTCCGGGCGATTGCAACGCGGTATGACAAGACGGCGTCCCGCTTCGCGGCGGGCATTCATCGGGTTGCAGGAATCATCGCCGCACGATAGATGTCAACGGACCCTAGAGCGTTCGCTGGTTTTATTAGACATTGGCAAAGCTGAAAGGAGATCAGCCTGGTCGCGTGACGGATAGCGCTGAACTTATGTTAGGTGCCCGTCATATGGACGTCTCGATCCAGTTTTTTAGAACAGAGTAAGATGCTGCCCCCGATCGATTCGAAATCACTTCACCGTCCTTAAAAATAAACAGCGCCGGTATACCTCGGACCCCCATTTGGGCTGGAGAGTTTTGGTTTTCATCCACGTTGACTTTTGCTATTTTTATCTTTCCTGACATCTCTACCGCGAGATCTTCAAGCGTAGGTCCAATTTGTTTGCATGGGCCACACCATTCGGCCCAAAAGTCTACAACGACGGGTATATCAGAGTTCTTGACTTCTTGCTCGAATGTTTCGTCGGTAACAGAAATGGTTGACATTACTTTGATCCTCTTATGATAGTGTTGATGTGAGCCACGGTTTATGTATTTTCTGTTGGAGAAACCGTCAAGTTCATCGATTGATACGAATCGGTGTTGATATGGGCCGGTGTGACTTGAGTTTGGGGTAGGAATGCAGCCGGTCTTGCATGGCTTTAATGTGAAGGGTTCGGGAAGGCATAGTGTTGCGTTACAGAGTGTAATTGAGCGGGCCAGAGTCATTGAAGAGCTAATATCTGCTCGGCAATTTCGATGCCTTCCGGATGGCCGACATCACACCAGATCCCCGGGTAGTCTCTCGCAAAGAGGCTCCCCGACTTGGCGATCGCATCCCAAGTTTGATTTATGGAAAAGATCTCGAGAGGATTTTTGGAAACTTCCTGAGTCTTGATAATTTGCACACCGGTATAGATATGGGTTCCGTTGCGGAGAGCTGAACCGTCAGGGTTTATCGAGAAGTCACCTCGTCCAGTATGCCCTCGCGCTTGGACGAATGGTATGCACATTAATAAGGCGTCCATTTTTGACGGCCGCCAATCGTCGATGAGGAGGGCGATCGGGTTCGGGCCAATCCAAATGACGTCGGAGTTCAGTGTTAAGACGGTTGTCGCTCCAAGCTTCGGTAACGCTGCCTTCAGTCCTCCTCCGGTTTCCAGTATCTTTGGATGTTCCAGGTTGATGGTGATTCCTTTCGGCACGAGATGGTTCTTGATCTGGTCGGACAAATGGTGCGCGTTGGCGACGATATGACTGATACCGGCCTCTGCAAGTCGATCAAGGCCGTAGTCAATGAGCGGTTTTCCGGCGACCTTGACGAGAGGTTTTGGTGTGTCATGGGTTATTGGTCGCATGCGTGTGCCAAAACCTGCGGCAAATATCATCGCCGGGAAACTCATTGATCTCTCAATATGTTGAGAACGTCCGGGCTGGGTTCGGGTAATTCCTCGACGATAAAATCGGCGAGATCATCGGACGGCGAATTCTCTAGGTCATGCAGCAGGTAGGCCCAGACCCGTGGGATGAGATCAATGTACCGTGGCTTGCCATTTTTCTTGCTGAGCCGTGCGAAGACGCCGATAATGCGCAGGTTTCGCTGTATCCCCAAAAGGAAGTAAGCTTGTCTGAAGTCGTCTCGACGGCCCGTGCGGGTCATATAATGGTTGAGCATGTGCGCTTCGGTCGTTTCAGAGACATTACGGCGCGCATCTTGAAGGAGCGATACAAGGTCGTAGGCCGGATGTCCGAGCAGGGCGTCTTGAAAATCCAACATTCCCACCCGGGCGATGCCATCTCGGTCGGGTAGCCACAGTAGATTTTCGGCATGATAGTCGCGCTGAATCAAAACGTGAGGTATGTTGCAGTATTGGACGATCTGTGCTTCGAGGTTTGTTCGAAACTCTTGGATGATCGATGCAGGACAGTGACCGGAGACAGCCGATCGATATTCGGAGAACGCCAGGGAGGCCAGGTCAGACATCATTGCGGGGTCATAGACGTCAAGATCAGGCGGCTCTGCGTGATGAAGATGGATGAGTGCATCGACCGCAGTTTCATAGATATGGTGTTCGATCGTCGTGGTCTGAATCGTGGTGTCATCGAGTACCTTCGCGACGAGATTGTCTCCTAGGTCTTCCAGGATCAGGAAGCCGTTGTGTTGGTCTTGAGCAAAAATTTCCGGTGCGCTCAGTCCCAGTGATCGTAGAAAACGCGCAACGAAGATGAATCGCGGCGTGTTCTCCTCGCTTTGCGGCGGTGCATCCATCAATATCGCGGATGCTTTGGGATTGAATCGTTCGAGACGCTCATAGCATCGGTTTGATGCATCGCCGGCCAATTGTGTTCGTGCGCCGCTCTCCCAGTTATGGCGCTTAAGGAAGTTGCTCTTTTGAATTTCGCGCGACGTCATAGGATAGCGTCTTTCCCGATATTGAGTAAGGGCCTGGTCCATCGTTCGGCCGTCCAGGACAGCGTAACCTCTCTGGCGCCATCATTGTCTGTTGATGACGTCAGTTCAAGAGTTAATGCCGATTGTGGGGTTAGAGAGCCAAGGCGATCGGGCCATTCGATGACACAAATGGATGTTGAAAACGCGTCAATTAGGCCAAGTTCATCAATTTCATTGCTTGTTCGTATACGATAGAGGTCAATGTGCCACAGTTCACCGGTAAGGGTCTCGTATATTTGAATGAGGTTGAATGTTGGCGACGGTATGTCCTCTGGATGGTATAGGAGGGAACGGATGAGTCCGCGAGCGAACGATGTTTTGCCCGATCCCAGTTCTCCTTGAAGAAGCACGGTGTCCGGTGGTCTTAAGAATGTTCCAATTGCGTGACCAAGGCGTTGTGTCGCGCGTTCGCTCCTTAAATGTAGGGTTCGTGTATTCATCGTGTCGTGACCGGCCCGGCTCGAGGGATAACGTTTGTAGAGGCGTCGTGTACCGTCCATACGCATCCTCCTATCATTTATCCACCTGATAGCGTTATAGTGACCGGGTTCCCGACGGAATGCGGTTTTTTTGATGATGTGTGGTGTTGCTTATTTTGTGACGAGTGGCGATATATGCCGGTCAGTGTTGAACTTTTGCGATTCAACGTGAACTCCTGCAGCCTGTATCTTTGGAAATGGGCATAGTTCTTTGCTGACTGCTCGGACAGTGTGTTATCTGTCATGAAGGTTGAGGTCGTGTCCCAGATGTTCAGAATTGGTAGGGGTTAGAGGACAGACACCTGATGCAGGTTTTGAGTGAGAGTTATAATCAAGGGCTGAGACGACTATGAGCCGATTATATGCGCTATTGGCTTTGGCGGTTGTCATAGCGGCCGTCGGTGGAACCTGGGCCGCGGTGATCATCCATCGACCGGTCGATCAGTTCACCGGTTGCAGAACGGGGGCTGTTGCCGGCGGGCACACTCAGATTGGAGGTTCGTTTGAACTGATGAACCCGGATGGCGAGATTGTGACCGAAAGGGATGTTATTCGGGAGCCGACGCTTATCTATTTTGGCTACACGTTTTGCCCGGACGTCTGCCCCTTGGATACGACACGAAATGCGGAGGCAATCGATATTCTCGCGCAGAGTGGCTACAGTGCCACTCCCGTCTTCATCTCTATTGATCCGGAACGTGATACTCCAGACGTTGTGGGCGAGTATGTCGCGCACATTCACGATAAGTTGGTGGGTTTAACGGGAACGTTGGAGCAGGTAAAGGGAGCCAGCGAAGCTTTCCGAACCTACTATAGGAAACATCAGAGTGACGACGATTTCTATTTGGTGGATCACTCGACCTTTAGCTACCTTGTTCTTCCGGAACATGGGTTTGTCGAGTACTTTCGGCGTGGTATCGGCGCCAGTGAACTCGCAGAGACAATTGCGTGCTTTATTGACAAGGCATGAGCACAGGAATGTCGGTATGTCGAGCCGCACTCACAGAATTTCAAGTAGAACATTATGGCGTGAAACAAAGCTATTTCGTGCTTCCAAAGGAGGTCTTAGAATAATCTTGAACTCGTGAATTGCAGCCGATTTGGGTTTTCCAAAGATGCGGTTGGCCTCGGCTTCGGAAAATCCGGCGATACTTGTCGCTTCCAGCCACGCGCTCATTCGGTCGGCGGTCTTGATGCGGCGTTTGATTGCACGTGGCAGTTCCATTGGCAAACCAAAGCGTAAGTGGATAGCGGCTGCCAGTTTCTTGTCGAGTTCGTCGTAATCAGGGCCTACGGACGCCTTTACGGGTGAAATCATATCTCCGATCACATATTCAGGGGCGTCATGCAATAAAGCGGCCATCTGCCATTTTGGTCTTGGTGACGGTTCGAGGCGGGAATATATGGCTTCTACCAGGAGGGAGTGTTCGGCAACCGAGTAGGCAAAGTCTCCTTTTGTCTGTCCATTCCAGCGTGCGAGAAAGGCGAGGCCATGTGCGATGTCAGTGACCTCGATGTCGACGGGTGTTGGATCAAGCAAATCCAATCGCCGTCCGGATAACATACGTTGCCAAGCTCTCGGTCTGGATGCCATTCGCTGTTCCTCTTGGTATATTTGATCAAAAAAGACGATCCGTCATTGTATCGACCCGGAGGAAATTGACAATTGGTATTGAGTTGAGTCCCAACCCGGGCGATCTTTTGAAGCAAGGTTGGAGAGGGGTGGGTAGTTTGATATTACGTCAGGGGCGTCTGTTGGATGTTTACGAGTCACGACTTTTTTCATAAGAGGCGATGCAATCCGTCAAGGAATGAAAAAGAGACAGTTGATATGTGTGCGACGCGCGTCATGTTGCCTGATTACGGGTCAGATGGGTCCTGTGTCCGGCCGTTACTTGTATTGTTTCGAAGGGATTGAGATGGTAAGCGCCGCTGGGCATTTAGGAGAATGAACAACATGGGCAGTGATTATGTCGTCAAGGATATCGCGTTAGCAGAGTTTGGACGCAGAGAGATAGAGATTGCAGAAACCGAAATGCCAGGTCTCATGGCTTTGCGCAAGGAATACGGCCAGGAGAAGCCGCTCACCGGTGCCCGCGTTGCGGGCTCATTGCACATGACCATTCAGACAGCGGTCCTGATTGAAACGCTGAGAGAACTTGGAGCAGAGGTGCGTTGGGCTTCATGCAACATCTTTTCAACGCAAGATCATGCTGCGGCTGCCATAGCGTTGACGGGTGTTCCGGTCTTCGCAATCAAAGGGGAAACTCTTGAGGAGTATTGGTCCTATACGGACAGACTTTTCATGTTTGGTGACAATCCGGCAAATATGATTTTGGACGATGGTGGGGATGCGACGCTGTATATTTTGTTGGGCGCTCGTGTTGAGAATGGAGAGGACCATCTCATTTCGAAACCGGAGTCGGAAGAGGAGGAAGCGCTCTTTGCACAAATCGTGAAACGAGTAAAAGAGTCGCCTGGTTGGTTTTGTCGGCAGCGTGATGCCATCAAGGGTGTTACAGAGGAGACAACGACGGGTGTTCAGCGGCTTTACCAGATGAAGGAAGAGGGGTTGCTGCCTTTTCCAGCGTTTAACGTAAATGACAGCGTCACCAAGTCCAAGTTCGATAACAAGTACGGTTGCCGCGAATCTCTGGTTGACGGAATTAGAAGAGCCACAGATGTTATGCTGGCGGGCAAGGTGGCCGTTGTTTGTGGATACGGTGATGTCGGCAAGGGATCGGCGGCTTCTCTTCGGGGCGCTGGCGCACGTGTGAAGATTACGGAGGTCGATCCGATCTGTGCGTTGCAGGCCTCCATGGATGGTTACGAGGTGACACGCCTGGAAGATGAATTAGGTGTCGCTGATATATTCATAACCGCTACTGGCAACAAAGATGTTATTCGTCTTGATCATATCCGCGCGATGAAGGACATGGCCATCGTCGGAAATATCGGGCATTTCGATAACGAAATTCAGGTGGCTGCCCTTAAGAATCATAAGTGGACGAAGATTAAGGACCAGGTCGACTTGATCGAGTTGCCGGCGGGAAACAGAATTATCTTGCTCTCGGAAGGCCGTTTGTTGAATCTTGGTAACGCAACCGGCCACCCGTCCTTTGTTATGTCGGCGAGCTTTTCTAATCAGGTACTGGCTCAGAAGGAATTTTGGACAAGAGGAGAGCATTATGAGAATGACGTATATACGTTGCCTAAGCGGTTGGACGAGAAAGTCGCGCGGCTGCATCTGGAACATGTCGGTGCAAAACTGACAGAACTGACGGACGATCAGGCGGATTACATTGGGGTGTCTTCAAAGGGACCGTTTAAATCGAATCACTATAGATACTGATTTTGTGTTGAGTTTTAGATTTAAACTGACAATACGTTATTACTTGAAGAAGTTTCTCGTTCCTGTTCATTGGAGTGTGGGATAGTATCAAAGGCCTTGAGAATTATGTGGATTGATTGTCTCGCAGTTGAGAGAAGCCCCGACAAAATGAGCGGAGCGTGGTTGTTTCGCGGCACGCGCGTGCCGATTTCCTCGCTGTTCGAAAACCTCAGAGACGGTGCAACAATCGAGGAGTTTCTTGACTGGTTCCCCGGAGTTGAACGTTGGCACGTTGAGACCGTGCTTGATCATGAGACACTCAGTTTGAATAGCATCACAGATTGATGAGGATATTGTTCGACCAAGGGACACCCGTTCCGTTGCGTCGGTACTTATGTGATCATGACGTAGAAACCGCGTTCGAGAGAGGGTGGTCTCATCTTCGCAATGGAACGTTGCTTGATCGTTTAGAAGCGGAGGGTTTCGAGTTACTTATCACGACTGACCAGAGTCTGCATCACCAACAGAATCTTGCGAAGAGACCGTTCTAAGTATTGGTGCTAATGTCTACTTCTTGGCCACAGATTGAAAAGCACGTCAAGAAAATCGTGGATGTAATTGAGCGAATTGCGCAAAGCGAATATGTACAAATTCAAATATGTAAAGAAATGGTCGAGTTTTATGTGCATAGGAGTCTCGATGACCGAGTCGTAGGTCGAGAACAACAGCAATAGCTGTAAGGGTTTGCAAACATCCGGGGCTTGATTATAAAAATGTGGGAAAAAAGTAATTGGCTTACGCAAAGATATATTTCGAAAACCCGCACTCTGGGCAAGTGAAAGAGGCACCCGTTGGGTTTTCCTGGACGGTTTTCTTCTTTGGGTTTTTTCCGCCGCTTTTCCGAAATCACTGGGGAGGTTTCGCTATCATTCTGATTCTTTCGCTAATCACGTCCGGGCTATCAAACCTCGTTTTCATGTTCATATACAACCGGATGTACATTAAGTATCTGATATCCGAAGGATATAAGGCGAAGGCCGCTTCGGCTGACTTGGATTTCATTCAGCAGAAGTTTGGCTTTCCGATTCCCAAATTATCCTCGCCCGCATATAGCCCTACAGGGTCCGACCTTTTGCAACCGTAGCACAAGCTTAATATTTGGTGAAAAAAATCCAGTAGCACTACAAACTGTGATTTTTAAAGCACCTAACACGACGTTTAAGAAAGTTACCTCAAAAAAGTTAGAGCGCCGAGGTCATAAAGCAGGTAAAGGCCGCTGGCAAAAACTTGATACAGCTGTGTATTCTGGTGGACACGTAACCATAAGGTGGCAATCGAATGATAGTGGAGAACCAATAGTACGACTGTTGAATGGAGCAAGGTCCATTTGACTTTCTTAGTCGGCCGCTATGCACAAATATAATGGTTTAAGATTATCCGTTTAATCTGGTTGACAGTCGCGCCGAGTGTTATGGCAACGCATCTTGGCCAATCTTCGTTCGGTTAGAAAACGAACTGCTTGATCCACAAATTCGGCAGTTCAATATGGCGGAGACAGTCAACCAACATGCCAATCAATCAGTCAATACAGCACACGAGACTTGATTAGCACTATTGCGAACCGCCCGTACTTCACACCATATGAAAGAAATTTCTGGAAAAGTCTAATCGATCGCTGCCTTCTGGATCAGCTTTGCCAGTTTTGCCGTGAAAAACGCGTCACTCCAAAGCGTCAGGGACTCTGCTTCTCGTGGACGCAGGACGCGGCGCACATCATCCTGAGCTTGTGACCAAGAGATTGAATCGATTTTTTTGGTCAACGCATCATTAAGCCAATCCCTATCAACACGAATATCCTTTTCTTGCGACCACGGACCGAATTGACGAAGCGCGGCTTGAAGATGTTGAAAATTTGGCGTCACACCTTTTGAGACGTACCATGAGAAATCATACCAATCGCGGCCTTTCAGATATTCACGGCACAAAAGCGCGTGAATTTTCAAGGCTAAGTTGGATGATAAATCCTGATGACGGACTTCATAATCAAGGGGGAAATCAAGGAATGTACGTTCCTCACCGCTAAAGGCAGGAGGCGCGACATCAATTTCCAGCTTTATCCTAACGGTCTTTTTTTCATTACGTCCTGCAAAAGACAGATCAAGCTGGTGGGTGATGGACGTATCCTTGATAACCGCCTTGCGGATCCGTTGCGCCATACTTCCCTTGCGCAACGCTTCCGATTGAAGGCCAAATTCTTCAAAGGTCTGCAATAGAATATCAAGATAGGGTGTCCAGTTGAATTCAGTGTCAGGTTTGGTAAGCATGAAATCCAAATCTTCCGAAAATCTTGGCAGACCGTGAAGGATGCGTAGGCTGGTGCCGCCCTGAAAAAGCGCGACATCAAAAAAGTCTGCACGCCACAATGCATAAAGGGCGATCTCCTGCAGAATTTCCTTGGTTGCATTCTCTACCTCAAGCCGATTGGCGGCGTTGTAGGATTGAAGCCTTTGCTGAATCAGATCGATCATCTTCTAAGCCTTTACCCCCTTTATCAAAGGCTTCCGGCTTGTTGGCTTAAGATTGCGAACAGCGCACTCACACTCTGCGAGGAAGGCTTGTGTCGCTTTATGTCTATAGACAGGGCGCAACGTTTCGAAATCTCTTGGATGCAATTCAAGCAGAGAGGTGCGTTCAATACGCAAGCCTTCCTCAAGCCAACCAAGCTCGGTCCAGATCACCTTTCGATAGGTGACAAGATCCATCAAAGCACGCAATGGTTTTGCCACAAGAGCATATTGCTTGCCAAATCGGGTGCGCTCAATCTGGGTGAGGAACTGGTAACGATGAATTGCCAGCGGATGATAGCTAAACGAACCGAATTTATCCTGTTGGTGGGTCAAGGTCTTGCGTTTTGGAGTGACGGAAGCCGTTGTGTATATCGCTTCAGGAATCCAGTCATGATGGGAAAGCGCCGTCTCAAACGAGATATAACTCCCCGGCAAAATCGCTTGAGCAGCAATGAAGGGATGAATCGCTCCGCCATCATGATCGGAGGCCAATGTGTAAAGCCCTCGTTTTAGTCGACGGAGTGTCCCGTCCTTCAAAGCTCTGTTTACCAACCCATAGCGACGCGCTTTACTGCCGCCGACTAAAACGGCAAGCTGCTTTTTAGTCAGGATACGGCCAGCATAGCCAGCGTCCATAATTTGTTCGACAAGTACATTCATAAAATACTAGATACTTCCAAATCATGAAAGTTTCAAGAATTTTCTGCCTTGACCGAGAACAATAGGCGCTACGCGCCGGTCACCATATCAAGCCGTGCGTCAGGCACTTGATCAACGATGCGGCTCCTCGATTGTTGTGCGACGATGTCGCCTTCAGTCAGATACTTGCGGGTTCCCGCGCCGATTTGCTGAAACATTCTATTGAAGCAAGGGGATCACCTTCGGTGCTGGTACGCCTTCCCTTCTTCTGTGCCCTTGCTTTCCTCTCGTCCGTCTCTGCATCAGTTCCTATTGAGGGAGTTTGGGTGGAGCACCCTCTTTGAACCCGCCCTTTTACAGGAACAGGAAGAAAGGATATCTTTTGCGCCTTTGTACCAACGCAATTTGACGAGAATTTTGAATTTTCGATGGCTCTCCGGAGGGGATCGCCACTCCAGAGAGCCATCGCCGGCGCCTTCTCGGTCACACTGGGACAGGACTAAGCTCTTGCCGTCGTGACGCATGAACGAGGGCATTGATCACAGTCACAATATATAGTATTTGAGGTTTTGAAGGGTTGAGAATACGATAACGTCTTCAATTATGCATCTAGGAATAGAAACAAGGGAAAAGAAAAATTTAAACTGAGATACTATCAAACTTTTTTGATCCCTTTCGTCAACTTGCGAAGCTCGTATGTGTTCTTGCCAAGAGGGCTGCTGTTCAATCTATATCAGGGTTCCTTATTTCCGTTTCCAATAATGGAAAATTTGTCTTCTTGCCTGACTGTCCAAGCTGATCCATTTGATCTTGATTGAGGTGCTTCTCGACTGTTTGGCTTAGGATGACAAGCTGGTCTGATAATTCGCGAACGCCCATTCGATGCTGTATCACTGGTGCTGAAATAGAACTGTGAACATGATACCGATGTTATCGAATTGATCCGAGAATTTGAATTCACTCCTTGTTTAGAGGTCGTGACAGTAAAGAGCGAATTGCTGATTTAACCGCGACTTTTCCGTCGACCAGATCGGCTACGGTCGTTGTAATGGGTAAGTCGATCTTCTTTGTTTGTGCGAGCGTTGCAATTGCTCTGGCGGAGGCAATTCCTTCAATGGTTGCTTCGGGAATGTCGGTGTTGCCGGACCCCAGAGACAGCCCCATTCGGTAGTTTCGAGACTGTTTCGAGGTACACGTCAGTGCAAGGTCGCCGAGTCCCGAAAGACCAGACAGGGTGTGTCTGGAAGCACCAAGGATCTCCGCAAGTCGGACCATTTCGGTAAATCCGCGTGTCATGATTGCGGCGCGGGCACTGTCCCCCAAACCGGCGCCGATGGCTGTTCCACATGCAATAGCGATAACATTCTTGAGCGCACCGCCGAGTTCGGCGCCTACCGTGTCGGTTGTTCGATAAATGCGTAAGGTATCGCATGCCAAGGTTTGTTGCAGCTCAAGTGCCTTGTCGGAGTTGGCGCATGCGAGAGTCAGGGCCGTTGGAAGCCGAGAGGCGATATCCTGCGCAAAACTGGGACCGGTGAGTAAGGCCGGATTGGCCTGCGGCAGGATATCTGCGATGACACCGACGGGTCCGAGATGTGTGGTCAGTTCCATTCCCTTGCAGCATGCGACAAGGTTTTGATTGGTGAGATACGGCTCATGTTCCTTCAAAACGGATCGAAGAGCTTGCATCGGTACCGCGATCAGGAGAGTTTCGCAGGCCATTGCTTGATGCGTACTATCTGTAATTTTAATTTTCTCAGGTATGAAAACTCCAGGCAGGTGTTGCTCGTTGAAGCCGGTCCTCTTCATGTGCTCTACTTGCGAAGTGGATTTTGACCACAACGTGACGTCGGTCGTGTTTGAGAGGGCACATGCAAGAGCCGTCCCGAAGGCGCCGGAGCCGATCACGGATATTTTCAAGATTTTGCACCTTTTCGGCCCGATCCAATGAGATGGGGCTGTAATGTATCAAGAGGCCACCTCGGTTTTGCGGACAGATCGAACCCATCTCTTTGACCGTTCAGGAAGGCAAGGCCACCAGCGTAACCGATCATCACCGCGTTGTCCGTACATAAATCGAATGGAGGAGCGTGAAACCGGACACCGAAGTCATTGGCGACGCCCTTCAGTGCCACACGCACAGCCTTGTTTGCAGCAACGCCACCAACTACGGAGAAGAAAGGTTCATACTGTTCAAGAGAGAGAAATTCTGTGAGAGCTTTTTTTGATTTGACCGTGAATATGTCACACACGGCTTTCTGAAAACTAGCCGCGAGGTCACGTTGATCGGTGCTGTCGAGTTCCTTTTTGCGGCCCGTCAGGCGCTCTCGGCAATGGAGGACAGCGGTCTTCAGACCTGAAAATGACATATTGCAGTCGTCGCGAAAGAGAAGGGGGCGGGGAAGCGGGAATCGTTCTGGATTACCTGCCTCGGCTGCGGTCTCGATGCTGGGGCCACCGGGCTGCGGCAGTTGTAGTATGCGAGCGGTTTTGTCAAAGGCTTCACCTGGGGCGTCATCGATTGTGCCGCCAAGTCGCCTAAATTTATTGTAACCTTCTACGATAAGGAACTGGCAGTGCCCTCCTGAAATCAGAAGTGTCAAATATGGAAAGTCGATTGGTTCGGTGATTCTTGGTGAAAGCGCATGACCGGCGAGGTGATTGACACCGACGAGTGGGAGTTGTGACGCTGCGCAGAGTCCTTTTGCAAACATGACGCCAGAAAGCACTCCACCGATAAGTCCCGGCCCAGCCGTGACAGCGACGGCGTCAACGGCCTTGAGCGAGAGTTTCGCTTGTTCCAACACAGCGCGGGCGCATTGATCGATTTTTTCGACATGGGCTCGTGCTGCGATTTCCGGAACCACTCCCCCAAATGGGGCGTGCAGATTTTGTTGATCGAAGATCGTTGACGAACACGTCTGAGAGTCTCCTGCCTTATTCACGCGTATAATTGCGGCGGCGGTATCATCGCAGCTGCTTTCTATACCTAAAATCGTTGAAAAGGTGAACTCTAGCATGTTCTCACGTTATCGCTTAACGTTTAGGTGCCTATAATGCTCGAATCTCTAATAGACAATAAGTAGTCGGTATGACCAATCAAAAGCCCGTTTTGCTTATGACACGACCAGCCGAGGAAACTGAGCGGTCGTTAAAGATGCTGCGACGGACATTGTTGGCACGGGTCAGAGTCGTGAAATCGCCTTTACTTCGTATTCAATTCAGAGAGATTGATTGCGAGTTTAGTGGAATGCGTGGCTCGATTTTTACATCCCGACAGGGTGTTCGAGCGATCACACATGTGACGGAATGCCGAGGTCTCCCTGCCTATTGCGTCGGGCGTGTGACGACCGAGGAAGCTTGCCGAGACGGTTGGCGTGCGGAATGTCTGGGCACGAACTCAAGAGAATTGGTAACCGCCTTGGTTTTGCAGAAACCTGATGCACCGCTTATCCATTTCTGCGGCCGTCATGTACGGGGAGACGTCGCGCAGACACTGAGCGCCGCAGGGTATGAGACACAGGAGTGTGTTGTCTACGAACAGTTCGCGGAACAGCTGACGTCCGACGCGCGCCGGGTCTTGACTTCAGAACGTACGGTTATCGTTCCGTTATTCTCCGCACGAACAGCTCGGTTGTTCGTTCAGAATGCGATGGATCAATCGACGCTTATTCTGGCGGCTTTTAGTGAGGATGTCGCTGCAGAACTGCAGAACATGATCGACAGCCCGGTTTATATTTCTGAAGAGCCGACGGCGGCGGCGATGAGTGTCCTGATAAATTCCCTGTTGGCGTCGGTTCCGGAATCGGTTGAGAGCGGGTCTTTGTGAACATTTCCTGTCGATTCTTGATCCATCGACGTTCATTAACGGTCGGTCATATTATGTTGGGAAGATACCAAAGATGATTGAACAAAGGCGCTGATCGCTTGTCGGATCAGGGCCAGGGAGCTCGGTCAGATGGCGCAGCGTACAGTTGTGTTCAAGCCTCAGTGAGGGTAATTCTTTTATTTTGATTTTGAGAGATGGGTGCCTCGCGTTCGGATTCGACCTCAAGGCCCGTCGCGGTTGCCTGAATTGGATCGACGCCTTCCGGTTATTCATCCGGCAGGTCGACGAGGTCGGTGTTCTTGTTATGGTCAGCGGGGTTGTCGGAAGCAATAACCGTCGTTGTCTTAATCCCGCGGAATTTCGCGGTTTCGCTCTATCTGATCCTCTCGCTCCACTGATCTTTGTCAATGGAGCCGATACGAAGGCCGCACAGTTATTCACACTTGCTAATGAACTTGCTCATCTTTGGCTTGGTACAACAGCATTGTCGAATCTGACGGCAGCGCCAAGATTTGGTTTTCGACGAGAAGAGGTGTAGTGCAACGCTGTCGCGGCGGAGTTGCTGGTGCCGCTCGCGGAACTTCGAGCCAGTCTTCAGGATGGTGAAGCGATTCCGGATGCCTTGTCCCGGTTGGCACGCATGTTCAAAGTGAGCACGTTGGTTATTTTGCGCCGTCTTGTTGATACCAACTGGATTGATCGGGCCTACTTCGACATCGCTTGGACCGCAGAAATCAAGCACCTAAGTCAACGATCGAAACAGGGCGGCAGCGGCGGCGACTTCTACCGAACGACACTCGCTCGCGTGAGTCGCCGTTTTGTGCAAGCGTTAGTTGTCAGTACCCTTGAGGGGCAGACGCTCTATCGGGATGCTTTTCGGATGCTTGGAATTTCCAAGACGGAGACTTTCAACAATCTCGGGCGCGAAGTCGGGGTGATGGGATGATAGGCTATCTTCTCGACTCTAATGTGCTCATCCAGGCAAAAAACCTTCACTATGGCTTGTTGTTTTAATCACATTTCGCGAATACTGATGCAGATCCCATAAAGGTAAATAATGTAATCGATCTGGCACACTATTGCGGATGATCCCGTGATGATTTTCTTTTTCCCGAACAGTGCGGAAACCGCACACAGCCCCAAAAGACGCCAAAGCGGCTCTTGCGTTCCACCATCCATCCGTACATACGGGGCATCCCGGGTACCTTGCGCCGCAGTGCGGGCATGTCTTCACCGTCGATCCGTTCGAGTTAACCGGACATCCGATTCCACAGGCGGAACAGGCGGGCAGCGTGTTTCCGCACAACCTTGTATGTTCACACCGGTATCTTGTTTGACCGTCCCTGGCCCGAAACGCGCGAAGGGCTCCACCGCACTCTCCACATGTATGATGATCCGGATGATCGTTGCCTTCACGGACAAGACCATATTCAGGATCGTTCAGCAGTTCCGTGACAAAGGTGGAGGGCCTTGATTTCAAGGCCATCAATGTGACCGTTTTCCGGGCCCGGGTGAGTGCCACATACAGGACACGCCGCTCCTCTGCGTTCTCAAACGGCTCGGCCTCCGGTGATACGAGAGAGAGCAGGGGATCATCGACAATCTCGGAGGGAAACCCCGTCCGTCCCCGAAACAGGTTCAGGAGGATGACATGATCGGCCTCCAGGCCCTTCGCGGCATGAATCGTCTTGAAGGTGATGTCGAGATGCGGATACGGACGCTGGAGTTGCGATAACCGATCCGGTGCACAATGCCGGTAGCGGCCCAGGAGCAGAACCGTTGTCGGTTTGCTGTCATCCCGATGGACGGGCAGAGACCGCAGGATCGCGGCGAGTATCGAGTCCGCATCCTGCTGGTCTATGGACACAATGTTCAGGGCAGGCGTCTCGGCCGTGCCCGCCGGAACAGGCGGATCCCATGCTGAAAAAACTGTAATATTTGATGGCGCGGCCGTGATCAT
>JAPORU010000045.1 GCA_026710045.1 Aestuariivita sp.
TCTTACCGCCTCCTGACCCTAACACAACATCCATGAACCGGAATCCTCAAACCACACCATCCGCCGTGGTGCACTTCAGAGTTGAACGGACGTCACATTATTCTTTCTGATGATCGACTCTATACCCCTGCTGCCATCTCTCAGCATTCACTTTAAATTTGACCTATATCACATTCTGTCAATTTCCTATGTTACCGAAATTAACCCTCGTCCTTGGAGGTGCAGCGTCCGGAAAATCACGCTTTGCTGAAAACTTGGCCAAACGTGAGGGCAAATCGGTCATTTACATCGCGACCGCACAAACGCTTGACGACGAAATGAAACAAAAAGCAGAGCGACACCAGTCCAGACGACCCAAAGCATGGACAACCATCGAAGAACCTTATCATGCGGCACACACTCTCAGGACGCTCTCTGAAAGCGTCGTTCTCTTTGAATGTGCCACACTGTGGCTCAGCAATCATATACTCAAGAACGACTCAGATCTGGTCGCCGAACGCATATTCCTTCTCGAGTCACTTCGGCATTGCCCGGCATCTGTGATTATGGTCTCGAATGAAGTGGGTCACGGGCTTGTTCCAGAATACAGCCTTGGACGGACGTTTCGTGAAGAACAAGGACATTTAAACATCGCGCTTGCTGATCAAGCCAACTCGGTGATTGCGATAACCGCCGGCCTGCCTCACGTTCTAAAGACCCCCGTATGATAACTCATTGGTATTGGGTACGACATGGACCCACGCACGCACGCGCCGTCAACGGATGGACCGACATACCCGCCGATCTATCCGACGGACATCAAATCGACCGCCTGAACAAGCACTTGCCAGCGGATGCAAAGATTATCGCCTCGGATCTCACACGTGCATCGGCTACTGCGGACAAACTGTCAAAACACCGTGTGCGCCTGCCCGATCACGCCGGGTTGCGTGAATTCAACTTTGGTGAATGGGAAGGGCAAGACACCTCGAACATTGCAACATCATACCCCGAACTGAGTCGACGCTACTGGGAACATCCGGGTGATGCCAGACCACCTCGGGGAGAAAGCTGGAATTCCGCGGCACGGCGCATTCATTCCACCGTCGACGCGATCCAAGTGGAACAGACTTCCACACCCATAATCGCTGTTGCACATTACGGAGTAATCTTGACACAACTCCAACGTGCAAGAGACGTTGCAGCCACGACCATCATTCAACAGAACATTGATCACTTTTCAGTCACCAAACTTCGTTGTGACGGCGCAACATGGCATCTCTGCTACGTCAATTTCTTACCGTAGACACACACTCTCCGACATCGAGCACAATCAAATTAGAACCCGTCCAAATATCCAGATGTCAAACAAGAAGGCGCGCTCGATCAATACCGAACGCGCCCGCAAAGAACAATGTGACACCGCCGAACAATCAGCTCACATTGAGATCTCGTTAAACCGTAATGATACAAGCATAATCAGCCTATCATCCGAGCCTCATACATTGATACCGCTTAATTCAGAGCCGCATCGGTAATCATATGAGTCCACGCACCGTCCGGAGCCTTCGTAATGACAGGATCGGAGCCACCAGCCAACAAGGTTGCGACAGTACGATCATAATCCGCTGGGTCGAGTGACCCATTTGATCCAGCGGTTAATTTCGCGATTTCACCCATCATACGCTTTTGATGCCTTTCGGTCTGAGCGCCCGTCTGGTCGTTATCCAAGACAATCAGTGCCGCTTCATCGGGATTGTCCTCAGCATACTTCCATCCCTTCATTGACGCTCGCACGAATCGTGTCATGCGATCAACGAATGCAGAATCTGCCAAATTTTCGTCCAGTACGTAAAGACCGTCTTCCAAGGTGGCAACATCATGATCTTCATACTTGAAGGTTACAAGTTCATCCGACGAAACCCCGGCATCAATCACCTGCCAATATTCGTTGTATGTCATTGTCGAAATGCAGTCCGCCTCACGCTGCAACAGGGGATCAACATTAAAGCCCTGCTTGAGAACCTCGACACCCGTTGCCGACTTCCCATCGGTCGAAATCCCAAGTTGACTCATCCACGACAGAAACGGGAATTCATTTCCACCAAACCAAACGCCCAACGTCCGATTCGTGAGATCAGCGGGAGAGGATATCCCGGCATCCTTCCAACATGTGAGCATCATACCCGACGATTTGAAGGGTTGCGCGATATTGACCATCGCCAGTCCTTTCTCACGGGCGGATAGAGCCGAAGGCATCCAGTCCACCGTTACATCGGCGCCACCTCCAGCCAAGACTTGGGTCGGCGAAATATCAGGTCCGCCCGGAAGAATTGTTACATTAAGACCTTCTTCGCCATAAAAACCCTTATCCAGTGCAACGTAGTAACCCGCAAACTGTGCTTGTGTCACCCATTTCAGTTGCAACTTGACATCATCGGCTGCCATAGCCGGTACAGCCCCTAAAGCAAATGCGGTTGCCGTTAATTTCAGCAAGTATTTCATTGAATTTATCTCCTTTATTTGCATTGCTTGCCCTGACCTCTTCGGCTTGATTATTTTCGTTGCGACGGATGCCAGAAAGTTACCCGTCGTTCTATCAATGCCATTGTTCCATAGAAAAGTGATCCTGAAAATGCCGCAACAGCGATTTCCGCCCATACCAAATCGATGGCCAATACACCAACCCCTGTCGAGATCCGAAACCCCATTCCGCGAGTCGGCGATCCAAAATACTCCGCCACAATAGCGCCGATCAAAGCGAGTGTGGTCGCGATCTTAAGTCCATTAAAGAGAAACGGCATCGCGGCGGGCAACCGTAACTTAATCAATGTTTGCAGATAACCCGCCGCATAGGTTTGCATTAAGTCACGTTGCATGACGTCCGTTGCGCGCAATCCTTGCACCGTATTAACCAGAATCGGAAAGTAGACCATGACCACAACAACCGCCGCCTTCGATTGCCAGTCAAATCCAAACCAATTGACCAGAATCGGTGCAATTCCTACAATCGGCAGCGCCGCCACAAAATTGCCAATCGGCAATAGTCCCCGCGTCAAAAAAGACCAGCGATCAATCGCAATCGCCGTCCCAATCGCAACCACTGTGCCAATGAAGAACCCCGATAAAGCCCCCTTCAGTACGGTTTGCCGAAAGTCGATTATCAAAATATCAAGAGAATGCGCAAATGCATATGCAACAGCCGTGGGAGCCGGAAGGATTACGGGTGACACATCAAACGCCCGCACAAGACCCTCCCAGAGCGTTATGAGTGTTATGCCAAAGACCAAGGGGATTGCAACGCGCACGAAAGATGCCCCATGCCAAGGAGATCGCGCAAGCCCGACGTTGATTGTCAGGCCGCCAAGCAAAATGATCAGAGAAAAAACCAACCAATTCATGCCCGTATCCCCATCCGATAGAGTGTGACCTTCTGCAATAGATCCAACAACGTGACAAGAACTCCAGCGATGATTGCCGCCGCAAGAAGCGCCGACCATATAGCAAGAGGGGTCCCAAATTGATCCCCGATCAGAATACGTGCGCCGAGACCGTTAATGGCCCCTGAAGGAAGCTCTCCGACAATGGTACCCACCAGAGCCGCAGCAATCCCAACCTTGAGGGACGTGAACAAAAAAGGAATAGACGCCGGCAATCGAAGTTTGAGAAAAGCCTGCAACCCGGTTGCATTATAGGTCATCAACAAATCCAATTGACTTATGTTCGGAGAGCGCAAACCTTTCGTCATTCCTACGAGTACAGGAAAAAAGCACAGATACGATGAGATAATCGCCTTTGGAACACCACGCCCCTCAATTCCCAATTGCGATGACAACACAATAATCATCGGTGCCAACGCCACGATCGGGATTGTTTGACTCATGATGGCCCAGGGCATCAAGCTCAGCTCGGCGACACGTGAATAAACAATCATGACGGCACCTAAAATCCCAACTGTCACACCCAGCAGAAAGCCCCAAAAAGTTGACTGCAGAGTAATCCAGCCGTGATAAATCAAGGAGCGTTTCGACAGAGCCCGACCACGCAATGCCATCTCACCGGTACCTTTCCAGAGTTCACGCCCTACTTGGGTAGGGGTCGGCAAACGCGACCGTTCAAGATCAAAGGTACTTCCAATATGCTGCTGATTATTGGCGAGCAACACCCAAACCGATACATCGCGACGACCACGTGCATCGTCTGGAACGACATTGAAACCCGCGCGATCCGCCTGATCAAGCGCCATACGGATGTTCATAGGGGTCACCGCCGCGTACCAAATTCCAACGATAACCGTCAAGATCACCAAAACCGGCGCGAGATTACGCATCACCAACACATATCATAGACCGACGATCTTCTCCCGAATGCTCCATGCCAATGCGGACATATCCCATACGACGGTAATCAACCATAGGCGTGAACCGATCGAAGCCCCTCACGCACTCGATGGGTAACCTCGAGGAACTCCGGGGTATCGCGAATATCCAGCGGTCGTTCCTTCGGCAGTGGATTCTCAATAACCTCTTTGATTTGACCCGGTCGTGGGCTCATAACAACGATTTTCGTCGACAAGTAAGCCGCCTCAGGAATCGAGTGTGTAACAAAACTAATAGTTTTCCCAGTACGATTCCACAGATCAAGAAGTTGCTCATTCAAATGATCACGAACGATCTCGTCCAAAGCACCAAAAGGCTCATCCATCAAGAGAATATCCGCGTCAAATGATAACGCCCGGGCAATCGACGCCCTCTGCTGCATACCACCCGATAATTGCCACGGGAATTTATTTTCGAATCCCTCCAAATCAACCAGCCGCAGAACGTTCTTGACACGATCCTCCTGCTCGGACCGGGGATAGCCCATAATTTCCAACGGAAGCTTTACATTTCCGGCAATCGTTCGCCACGGATACAATCCAGCCGACTGAAACACATAACCATAAGCCCGCTTGCGGCGTGCTTCATCTGGCGTCATTCCATTAACAGTAACCTGGCCCCCCGTTGGTGTTTCCAGACCTGCGGCCACACGCAAGAATGTCGTCTTACCGCAACCGGACGGACCGATGAAGCTGACAAAATCACCTGCATTGACCGTCAGATGAACATCCTTGAGTGCGTGCACCGGCCCATCATCAGTCTGAAAGGTCAAATCAAGAGACTGGGCGACCACCACTGCTTTCTCAGTGGATTTCGCTGTATCTTCTCCCATGCAAAACCTTTTCCCTTACCCTCATACACCGGTTACCGGTATTCCTGTTCGCGCGACAGGCCTCGGTGCTGTTAAATCCTTCCACATCGAAAGCGCCTTATTCACCGTGCCATTTGGCTCTCGTGCGACAAAGCGACCATGTCCCTCTTGGCTCCGAACATCCCCATCCAGAACCGCAACATGGCCACGCGTCAAAGTAAAACGGGGCAGTCCCTTGACCTTATGCCCCTCAAAGACATTGTAATCGATGGAAGACTGCTGGTCTTCCGCCTTGATTGTTTTCTCCTTTTCGGGATCCCACACCACGAGATCGGCATCCGAGCCAACCAAAATCGCTCCCTTCTTTGGATAACAATTGAGTATTTTTGCAATATTGGTTGAAGTTACCGCCACGAACTCATTGGGCGTCAGTCGACCGGTTGCAACACCATGGGTCCACAACACCGGCAGGCGATCTTCCAACCCGCCCGTTCCGTTCGGGATCTTTGTAAAGTCACCCACACCATTGCGCTTCTGTTCCGTTGTGAACGCACAATGATCGGTTGCAACAACGCTCAAGGATCCCGACATCAGACCGTTCCAGAGTGACTCTTGATGCTTCTTGTCGCGAAAAGGCGGAGACATCACCCGACGTGCCGAATGGTCCCAATCCTTATGGAAATACTCACGTTCATCAAGAACGAGGTGTTGGATCAACGGCTCGCCCCAGACACGCTTACCAAGCCTTCGTGCACGCCGGATGGCTTCATGCGCCTCCTCGCACGACACATGAACGATGTAGAGCGGGACTCCGGTCATATCGGCGATCATGATCGCCCGATTGGCGGCTTCACCTTCGACCTCAGGCGGGCGAGAATAGGCATGCGCTTCTGGACCTGTATTACCCTCGGCAAGAAGCCGTGCACTCAACTCAGCGACCACATCCCCGTTCTCCGCATGAACCAAGGCAATTGCCCCAAGATCCGCCAGTCTTTGGAACGACGCATACATCTCGTCGTCATTCACCATCAGGGCGCCCTTGTAGGCCATAAAATGTTTGAAGGTGTTGATTCCGCGGTCCTGAACAACAGACTTCATATCTTCAAATACTTTTTCTCCCCACCAGGTGACGGCCATATGGAAGGAATAATCACAGCTTGCACGCGTCGACTTGTTGTCCCATCGCTTCAGTGATTCAAGCAGTCCCTCGCCGGGGTTTGGAAGCGCAAAATCAACTACCATCGTCGTTCCACCGGCCAAAGCGGCCCGAGTTCCGCTTTCGAAATCATCCGACGAATAGGTCCCCATAAACGGCATTTCCAGATGCGTGTGCGGATCAATGCCGCCGGGCATTACATAACAGCCGCCGGCATCAAGCACTTGATCCCCTCGCAACCCAGGACCAATTTCGGCAATACACTCATTCTCGATTCGAACATCGGCATCATAGGATAAATCGGCTGTAATGATCGTGCCGCCTTTAATGACAATCGACATTTATATTCCCCACAATTGATAGTCTTCGATTTTTTTTCCAACGCACGAAAACACGACGCCTTGCTCATCGTCCACAATAATCCTCATCCTCCACGAGACAAACCAAACCAACAACCTAACAAAAAATTGTCCACTGTGATGACCCGCATTGTCTACTCACCTACAATCTCTGCTGTCTCCAATACAGCGTGAAGCAAGACATCTGTTCCCGCTCGCGCCCACGCCTGGGTAATCTCCTCTGCCTCATTGTGCGACAAGCCATCCACACACGGGCACATGATCATGGCGGTTGGTGCAACGCGATTGATCCAACACGCGTCATGTCCTGCGCCCGAGACTAAATCCATGCTCGAGTAACCCAGTCGCTCAGCGGCGTTTCGAACCGCACCGACACATCCGCGATCAAATTCCACTGGATCAAATCCCCCGACTTTTTCGAACGAAATGTCCAGTTCCATACCGTCACAAATTTTCTGTGCTTCAGTCCGTAAACGATCTTCCATAGCTTCGATGACCGACAACTCCGGGGAGCGAAAATCAATTGTGAAGATCGCCTTGCCCGGAATGACGTTACGCGAATTTGGATAAACGTCAATATGCCCGGCGGCTCCGACAGCGTGGGGTTTATGACTTAACGCAATCTCTTCAACAAGCGTCAAGACGCGCGCCATGCCAAGGCCAGCATTCCTTCGCATATGCATCGGAGTGGATCCAGTGTGAGCGTCCATCCCAGTAATCGTCACTTCCGTCCAGCTCAGACCTTGGCCGTGTGTTACGATACCGATATCTTTCTGTTCGGCCTCCAAAATAGGTCCTTGCTCGATATGCAATTCAAAGAACGCATGCATTGAGCGTGCACCAACAACTTCATCACCCTGCCATCCAATGCGTTTTAGCTCATCACCGAATGATTTACCGTCTGCGTCTTCACGTGCATAAGCCCACTCCTGGCTATGAATCCCGGCAAAGACCCCCGATGCGAGCATAGCCGGAGCAAAACGCGTACCTTCCTCATTGGTAAAATTAGTAACAACAATCGGATGTTTCGTCTTGATATTCAGATCGTTCAAGGTGCGAACAATTTCCAGTCCACCCAGAACACCGAGTACACCATCGTATTTTCCACCTGTTGGCTGCGTATCGAGATGCGACCCGACATAGACGGGAAGAGCGTCAGGATCTGTCCCGTCGAATCGCGCGAACATATTTCCCATCTGGTCTACTCCCAGGACACACCCGGCTGCTTCACACCAGCTTTGAAAGGTGCGCCGTGCCTCCCCATCTTCGTCCGTAAGCGTTTGACGATTGTTTCCTCCCGCAACACCTGGACCAATCTGGGCCATTGCCATCAGACTCTCCCAAAGTCTTTCTGGATTGATTCGGATATTTTCTCCCGGTGCTGTCATTCGATCCCCCTGACATAAAATCTCGAAGTTTGATCTATTGGTCAAAAATGCTGCAACCGTCAAGTCCATTAATCCATCATTGAAAAACGCCTATCGAACACTCAAAGAACAGCTCGTCACAGCATTCACAAGAATGATCCATTCATCTGCACGGTCTCTTTATTCGCTCAACAGTTTACCGATCAAAGAAACTGAAGGGAGAGAAACCGGTCACACCTCTTAACAACTCCTTACCGTGCGCATACCGATTGTACATTGCCATATTTAAACGCCGTGTCGGAACCCAAACCGGTTTGAATCCTTTTCTATCGCACCAACAATACGATCATTCACAAATCAGCAAAAATAACCTTCCAAGACCGTCAATGTAACCGGTCACACGTTAAAGACAAGTTGGCGACGCTTTTAAATTGAACACCACGCCATAGCTGGTCTATTCATAACAGACCCTAATCGCACCCATTGATCACGGGCACACGACTGACCTGGTCTCATAACACATTTTCGGTATCACGACGACCAGACTGCGCAACAAAGATAAGAGCAAATGAGTGACGACACGCTGACGCGCATCCAAAAAAAGAACCGCAACGCCATTCTTGAGGCCGCACTCGATGTATTCTCCACCTATGGATTTCGAGGAGCCACAATCGACCAAATTGCAGATGCCTCAAATTTATCAAAAACAAATCTACTGTATTACTTCCCGTCGAAAGAAATACTGCACAAAACCCTTCTCGATCATCTATTGGTCACATGGCTTGATCCTCTGCACGAAATCAATGCTGACGGTCACCCAATTGACGAAATTCTCTCCTACGTCACCCGCAAACTTGAGATGAGCCGACAGTTTCCACGCGAGAGTCGCCTTTTTGCGAATGAAATGCTTCGGGGCGCCCCGCAATTTCGTAACTTTCTGTCTACAGACCTAAAGACTCTCGTCGATGATAAAGCGGCCCTTTTTTCGCGATGGATGGAGGAAGGGCGTATTAATAAAGTTCATCCGTACCATTTGATTTTCTCGATTTGGTCATTGACGCAACATTACGCTGATTTCGACGTTCAAGTCCGGGCCATCCTTGGTGATGAAGACCCTTTTGCAGGCGCAGCAGAGTTCATTGAGACCGTCTACAAGAGGCTCCTTGTGTCTCGAACCACAGATGAGTCCGTCAATTGAGCACCACGGTCCCGTCTGGGAATTTTTTAGGACATAAAATCGATTCAATTTTGAAACACGCTTGATACTAAGCGCATATTGAACACACGGTAGAACGAGAGACAAAGAAAGAATATCCTCTTCGGATGGACGACCGTATCAGCCCACCGTAGATCCTTAAAGCGAGTTGGACCAAATCCATCACGAAGGCACCGTCGGCTCGACCCGGATATCCAGCAGGTTGCGGGTATCACGTCCACAGGCGATTGCAATCAAATGGATGGGCTCCTTCCGGTCGCGATACTTTTCGGCATAGCCCCGGTCCCGGATCTGCGCGAGGGCTGCGTCCAATGCAGTCTCTGTTCCATCCGCCGTCTCCACCATCTTGAACTCGAAAATGAATACCTGTCCACCCGTCAGCACCGCCAGGTCGGCCCGGCCCCGGCTGGAGGACTCCTCCGAGCGGACCTCCACCCCGATGGCCCGAAAGGCCATATGCAGGAGACCCGCGTACCAGGCCTCGTAGCGCGCGAGATCTCCGGATGTGGACCACTGGTAGGGAAGGCTCGCGAGATAGGCGCGGAGGGTCTCTGCAAAGCCGTCAAAGTCGTGGACCTCCAGAAGGTCCCGCAGTGTCTTTCCTTCCTCCTCCGGCATCCGGTGCGTCGGACGAAGATAGGCCAGCAGTTCCCGGTTCAGGCTGATCTGCACTTCGCGATTGGGATAGTCGAGCTTGTAGAACGTATCGAAGCCCTCGCGCTTCTCGTCAACGATGGTGAGATACCCGGTCTGGAACAAGAGCGCCTCGGCACTGATGTCCTCGACATCGAATTTTGAGACCAGCGTCTCATCGCGCCAGCACCCCTCCAGCTCCCGTGGATGGATGGACTTTTCCTGAAGGGTCTCGAACAGGAACCGCGGCGAGCCGGTCCGGAACCAGTGGGGCTTGAACATCCGGTTCCGCAGGAACAGAAGCACGTCAAACGGATTGTAGAGCCGCTCTTCACCCAACCAGTTGTAACCGTTATACCAGGTCCGGACCGCGTCCCGGTCCAGACCGTCCATCTCCGGGGCAAAGACGGTGTCAAGATCCGCATCGGTATAGCCGCATATGGTCGCAAAGCGCGGATCGAGGCTGATGTCCTTGAGATTGTTGAGACCGGAGAACAGGCTGACCTTGGAGAACATGCTGATGCCCGTAACGAAGACAAAGCGGACATGTTCGGCACTGTCCTTGATCATCCCGTAGAACCCCCGCAGATACTCCCGGTTGGCGCGTGCGCGGTCGGGGTCGCGTAACACGTCGAGGATCGGCTTGTCGTACTCGTCCACAAGAACCACCACCCGCTGTCCGGTCCTCTGGTGGAGGTGATAGAGCAGACTTTGCAAACGTTCCGGGGCCGACCCTGCCGAACAAAGAGCCTGTAATCCGGCGGCATGTTCAATAAGGTCGAGTTGCGTGTTCAGGTTACGCTCAATGGCCTCCGGCCGGTTATACATCCCATCAAAGCTCAATCGTATCACCGGATGGGTGACGGACCAGTCCCAGTGATCCTGGATGTCCAGCCCGTTGAACAACTCTTCGCGCCCCTCAAACAAGGCCTTGAGTGTGCTCACCAGCAGGCTCTTGCCAAACCGGCGCGGCCGGGAGAGGAACCAATAGTCACCCTGCGCGATCAGGTCCCGGATCAACGGGGTCTTGTCCACGTAATAGCTGTCGGTGTTCCGCAGCCGATCAAAGTCCTGGATGCCGACGGGCAGGCGTTGACGGGTCATGGGGCCTATCCTTCACGATCAGTTGACCTATTAGGGAACATTAATTCGCGTGTACGTTCATTGATACCAAGGGGCAACAAGCAAGAATATTGATTGCTCACCAAGGGTTCTCTCAAAGTATCTCATCTTGAACGGGTTACATGTTCAAAGATATGTTCGCGTCCTTAACAAAGCGACTCTGATCGTCACCTTTCTTTGCATGTTAATCGGGCGCTAGCACCTCTTAGGTGTTCTTCACGGCAAAATACAGATCATGTCAAATACGGCAACTAACCTTCCCAATAACATGATGTTCGTGAACTCATTCACTGCCCGATACAACTCCTCGCCGCGCATCATTATCTCATGCTTGTACAAATCATACACGCATCAAGTCCACCTTCTCGCACAACGCATCCTTAAAATGACGAGATCAAACCATAGCTCATTCATCCAGATTCCTCTGCAACACACCGTAGAAACGATACGCAACAAACATGACAAAGATACATCTGGTAACCCGTATCACGTAGTTCTCAGAAATGAACCATCTACAGAAAGGGATTATTCCGCCACTTTTGTCAACGGGTTATTCTCGTGCATCGTCCAATTAAGGTAGCGATCAGATACTTTTGTTCCCGTTCGCCGATCAATAGCTCCAATCGGGAGGGGTGCCATTGTGATGCAACGCTCAACCGGACAAACTTCAACACAAAGATTGCACGCCACGCATTCCTCATCGATGACCTCAAATTTACGATCCTGAGATATCGAAATCGCCTGGTGCGATGTATCTTCACACACCGCGTAACAACGCCCACATTGAATACATTTTTCCTGATCAATGCGCGCCTTCGCAATATAGTTGAGATTCAAATACTGCCAATCGGTAACATTACCGACCGCGCGACCGACAAAGTCCGATGTTTCCTTAAATTCCTTATCATCCATCCAGCGATTCAGGCCAGTGGTCAATTCATCAATGATCTTGAATCCATAAGTCATGGCAGCTGTGCAAACCTGTACAGTTCCGCAACCCAAAGACATAAACTCAGCGGCATCGCGCCATGTGGTAATACCCCCTATTCCAGAAATCGGTAACCCTAACGTCTCGGGATCCCGCGCAATCTCAGCCACCATATTCATCGCAATAGGTTTCACAGCCGGTCCGCAATATCCGCCATGCGACCCCTTTCCGTCAATCGATGGCTCGGGACTGAAAGTATCTAAATTTACCGACGTAATCGATGAAATCGTATTAATGAGGGAAACCGCGTCCGCACCACCGTTCCTTGCCGCTCGTGCAGGATAGCGAATGTCTGTGATATTCGGAGTGAGCTTGACAATAACCGGGCGATCATAGTGGGTCTTGCACCATCGGGTTACCATTTCAATATAATCTGGAACTTGTCCGACCGCACTTCCCATGCCACGTTCGCTCATCCCATGCGGACAACCAAAATTAAGTTCGATACCATCAGCTCCGGTCTCCGCCACACGTGGCAGGATATCTTTCCACGCCCCTTCTTCACAGGGAACCATAAGAGAGACAACAACAGCACGATCGGGATAATCCGATTTTACCCGCGCAATCTCCTCAAGATTGGTCTGCAACGGCCGATCCGTAATCAATTCAATGTTATTCAAACCAAGAAGACGCCGATCCGCCCCATGGATAGCACCATAGCGGGGTCCATTAACATTTACGACGGGAGGTCCATCAGCACCGAGTGTTTTCCAGACCACTCCGCCCCAACCCGCTTCAAACGCTCGCCGCACATTGTACTCTTTGTCCGTGGGCGGTGCCGACGCCAGCCAAAACGGATTAGGACTGGTTATTCCCAAAAATTCAGTCGTCAAGTCTGCCATAATAATCCTCCTATCGTCATTCCCTGTAACACACTGCGTCAACGGACTGACTTATGCTCGACAAATCAACTCCACCTATTCCTGTAACGTATGCTCAGGAGCAACCAGACACCATCAGTACGGCATGAATATCCTCAGCAGCATCACGCCCCGCGGCAACCGCAGTCACCGTCAAGTCATCCCCGCCACGCGCGCAATCACCTCCCGCCCAGAGATTTGGAACATTTGTCCGTCCCGTATCCGTGACATCTATTTTCCCATCGGTAACCGCCACATTGACCGGAACATCAAAGAGGTTTTGACCAATCGCCTTAAACACCTGATCGACCTCGATCTGGAACGTTTCACCGGTTCCACGGAGTTGATGATCATCTGTTTGCATATATTCGAACTCGACAGCCGCAACACGGTCATTTCCGTACACAGCGACGGGCTGTACGTTAAACATGAGCCTCACCCCTCTTGAGGTCGCGAGATCCTGCTCATACCTACTTGCTGACATGGCCTCACGTGCCCGGCGATAGGCAATCGTCACATGCTCCGCGCCAAGTAACTTTGCTTGCACAGCGGCATCCACGGCTGTCATTCCACCCCCAATCACAACCACATTTCGACCAATCGGTAACTTTGTCAAATCATCAATCTGTCGAAGACGTGCTATGAAATCGACAGCATTGACACTTCCGTCTTTGCTCTCGCCCTGGATTGGCAGAGCATTCACCCCTCCCAATCCGATGGACAAGAAGACGGCATCATAATCCTTGAGCAGATCATCCAGGAAAACATCACGACCCATCATGCAATCTGTCGTTAGCTGGATGCCTCCGATTTGCATCAACCAATCAACCTCAGTTGCGGCAAAATCATCCACGGTCTTATATGCGGCAATTCCGTATTCGTTTAACCCTCCGGCCTTTGGCTTCTGCTCCATAATGTGAACATCATGGCCCTTCAATGCCAAGCGATGTGCACAAGCCAATCCCGCAGGACCCGCTCCGACAACGGCAATATGTTTATTCGTGTGCGTTGCACGTATATAGGGATGGACACCCGACTGCATGACCCGGTCCGTTGCGTAGCGCTGCAGTCGGCCGATTTCGACCGGTCTTTCCTCGGCCATATGGCGCACGCACGCCTCCTCGCACAAGGTTTCCGTTGGGCAGACACGGGCGCACATTCCACCGAGAATGTTTTGATCAAAAATGGTTTGAGCGGCGTTCTCCGGTTGCCCGGTCTGAATCTGTCGAATAAAAAGAGGAATATCGATTGTCGTTGGACACGCGGCGATACACGGCGCATCGTAACAGAAATAGCAACGGTCCGCGGCGACGACCGCCTCATGTTGATTGAACGGAGAATGTAAATCAGCAAAATTCTGATGAAGTTCCTCCAGACTTAAGCGTGCACGGCTGATACCCGACGCGATAGAACCTGGCTTCATGCTCGATCCCTAACTTTGTTCAGAACCTCACTCTGATACTCAACAAATCATGTGCAATCAAGCATAAAATTTGACCATTTGATAAAATTTTAAATCTTAATGAAAATCGTATTGTTTGTTCGTCAATGTATATCAAAGATGTTTTTGGCCCTGCTTTGGTTTACAATGAACCTTGAACAAAATCTCCTTGTTCCAAGATGCTGTATCTCAGAATTGAGCCTGAAAAGCATTTTCGCAGAAATTTGCATGCCCATGACGCCCAAGATCATAAGGCCTTCTCTTCGGAACCGTTGAACCGCCACTCACAGACATATAGCGTACGACTGATATCAAAGAAGTACGCTACGACACCTCGGTCAAATATGACCCTACCTTCACCGTCTACCGCAGTAGACCGCATCTTTATATTCCTGACTTCGACGGTTTATTCTAATTGATCGCATTGATCCGTTTTCAAATCTTTGAATAGATTATCTTTTTTACGGATTTGCGCAATCGACTCCTTGTGGTGCCTAGTGACATATTTTGTGTTGACGAATGGACGCGACTCCCGATACTGGTTCCCTGTCCATCTAGGCCAAATCTACGGCCAAATCCACGTCGAACTCGCCGCGGCACTTCATTCAGATCATCGAATCGGTCCACATCAATGGACAGACGCGCCAACGCATTCTCCGTCATGTCGGCGTCACCCGAGATTACACAGAAAAGGGCGCACTCTGGGCCGTCGCAGAACACATCAAGGCCCGGATGCTGCAGGAGCGTCAGCCGAGTCTGTTTCCACCCGAGCCGGTCGCAGAGAGGACGATTGATGCCCGTCGCAAACGGCAAGGCCGATCCCGATCGAGGATCTGGACCAGTTATACTGACCCCCAAGACACTCAATGTTGTGCAAGATCCGGTGGTCACGTGTGTCAGATAACGGATCACGTGTGTCAGATTTCCTCGTACACTTCCTGGATACGATCTCCAGATGGATGATCTTATCTGGTCGGTCATCGGTCCAGCAGGTGCCTGTGAATATCCACCTGTGAATATCTTTGAACGTCCGGGAGTGTTGTGCGGAGAGCCGCCGGGA